>JALYVA010000170.1 GCA_030853485.1 Acidobacteriota bacterium | reverse complement strand
GAGGCCGGAGATTTTGATCCAGGGGGCGCTGACGATCTGGATCAGGTCGGGCGCAGAGGCGGCCTTCATCACGGTCCAGAGCCAGACGACGATGGCGGCGGGGATGGCGGTGGAGATGAGGGCGACGGCGGTGACGAGCGCGCGCGGGAACCTGCGGCCGAGGGTTCCGTTGATCAGGAAGCCGGCGAAGGGGAGTATCGGAATGAGCCAGAGATAGCTGTATGGCGAAGAGGCTGGAGGCATAGAAGTCATGATTTCATCAGGTCGATCTGGTCGACATTGAGGGTCTGGCGGGTGCGGAAGATGGCGATGATGATGGCGAGGCCAACCGCGGCTTCGGCAGCGGCGACGACCATGACGAAGAAGACGAAGATCTGGCCGGAGACCTGGTGCCACATGTGCGAGAACGCGACGAAGGTGAGGTTGACGGCGTTGAGCATGAGCTCAATGGACATGAAGACGGTGATTACGTTGCGTTTGATGAGGAAGGCCGCGACGCCGACCGAGAAGAGGACGGCCGATAGAACCAGGTACCAGGCGGTGGGGACTTGGGAGGCGAGTGGAGACATGGGCTACGGCTCCTTTCGCGCGAGCACGACGGCTCCGAGGATAGCGACGAGGATGAGGACGGAGGTGACTTCGAAGGGGAGCAGAAGCTTGGTGAAGAGCAGGGTGCTGATCTCGGAGATGTTGCTTGTGAGGTGGTTGAGATCGCCGCCGATATTCGAGGCTCCGAGGGCGTGGCGCTCGGAGAGGAAGACGAAGCTGAGCAGGCAGAAGATGGCCGCGGCACCGGGAAAGCCCACGATGTAGGCTGCGCGGCTTCCGGTGGTGCGCTCTTCTTCGCCCGCGTTCAACAGCATGATGACGAAGACGAAAAAGACCATGATCGCGCCCGAGTAGACGATGACCTGGGCGGCGGCGAGGAACTCGGCGCCGAGAGACCAGTAGAGGACGGCGAGCGACATCATGACGACGACAAGCGACAGGGCGGAGTTGATGGGATGGCGTTGCAGCAGGAGATTGAGGGCTCCTGCGACGGCCAGCGCGCCAAAGATGATAAAGAGTGCCAGTTGCATGATGTTTCGTCGAGTCCTTTGGAAAACGCGTGAGACGCTTGAAACAGGGCAGAGGGCCGGAGTTCGATAATTCGATGTGTGAAGGCTATCTGCTGATTGTAAAACAGCCTGCCGGGTTCGTTTGCTGAAGCTAGCCGCGCAAGGCCATGACGAGCGAGGTGATGATGATGTTGGCCATGGCGAGGGGAAGGAGGAATTTCCAGCCGAAGCTCATGAGCTGGTCGTAACGGAAGCGGGGAAGGGTGCCGCGCACCCAGATATAGAGCAAGAGAAAAAAGAGGACCTTGGCGACGAACCAGAGGATGGGGAAGATGGCCGTCAGGATAGGGCCGCCGAAGTCCGCTGGAAGAAGATGGCCGAGCGGGCTCAAGGCGCCGCCAAAAAAGAGCAGGGTGGCCACGCAGCTGACGGTGATCATGTTGGCGTACTCGGCCATGAAGAACATCGCGAACTTCATGGAGGAGTATTCGGTGTGATAGCCGGCGACGAGCTCGGATTCCGCTTCGGGAAGGTCGAACGGTGCGCGGTTGGTCTCGGCGTACGCGGCCATGAGGTAGATGAAGAAGGCGACGAACTGGAAGCCGCCGAAGACGTTCCAGCTGAGCATGCCGTGCGCAGATTGGCTGTTGACGATGTCGCGCAGGCTGAGCGACTGGGCGCGAAGCACGACGCCGACCAGCGAGAGGCCGAGGGCAAGCTCGTAACTGATCATCTGTGAGGTGGCGCGCAGGCTGCCGAGCAGGGCGAACTTGTTGTTCGACGACCAGCCGGAGAGTGCAATGCCGTAGACGCCGATCGAGGTGATGCCGAGAATCACCAGAAGGCCGATGTTGAGATCGGCGATCTGGAAGAGATCGACCCCGTTGACGCGGGTGACCTGGCCGAAGGGGACCACGGAGATCGAAATCAGGGAGCAGGCGAGCGCGATGATGGGAGCGATGATAAAAAGCGGGCGCTCGGCAGCGAGCGGCATGAGGTCTTCCTTGAGGAAGAGCTTGATACCGTCGGCGAGCGGTTGCAGCAGGCCGAAAGGGCCGACGCGCGAGGGTCCCCAGCGGTTCTGGATGCGGCCCAGGACCTTGCGCTCGAGCAGCACCGTGTAGGCGACCGCGGTCAAGGTGATGACGAGCACGACCACGACCTTGAGGATGCTGAGCAGCAGAAATGTCTGAAACGGACTGAGGTGGCTCACGGTGTTGGGTTGGGCTCCTGTGGTTGTGTTCGTCTGCTCAAGTTGGTGTCGCTTCAGTCGGCTGCGGTTTCGATCTGGGTAAGGCCAAAGGGGGGACGGAGACTCTCGTTGTGCTGCAGATCGGAGAGCATGGCGGAGTAGCGGCCGAGCGTTCCTGAGGTGAAGAGGGAATCGTTGGCAGGCAGCACGAGATCGCGGCGGTTGCCGATTTGCACCAGAGGAGCCGATGCGGAAGGTTCCAGATGCTGGTCGTTGCCCGAAAGCAGTTGGAGGCGCAGCAGGTGGCTGTAACCCGGAACCAGGCGCTGGATCTCGTCCAGGATGGCAAAGGGATCGAAGGGGCTCAGCTTGGGCTCGAGGTGATGGGCGGTGAGCCACACCGCGTGCCGGTCGGCTTCGCCGGATTGCGCGCCGCGCGACTGCCCCATGTCGGCGCGGGTACCTTTGCCAAACGGGACCAGAGCTTGCATGTTCGCGCCCATCTTGTCGGCGATGCGGACGATCATTTCGAAGTCGCTGCGGACCCCGGCACGGTCGCCGGCCTTCGAGACTAGTTGCAGGTCGCCGTAGCTGTTGGTCACCGAACCGGACTTCTCGTAAAGGTTCGCAGCAGGAAGGATCACGTCGGCCAGTGCGGCGGTCTCGGTCAGGAACATGTCCTGCACTACGACGAAGGTGTCTTTGAGCGCGAGGGGATCGACGCTGTAGCGCGACACCGGGTTCGCCCCGACGACGTAAAGTGCGGAGAGTTCCTTGCGTCCCGCAGCTTCGAACATCTGAAGCATATCGAGACCGCGAGCGTCGGAGGCGTTGTACTCGGCGAACGTGGCATGGCCGAGGGGAGTGTAGCCCGGCAGGAGGTCCGGCAGCAGGCCCATGTCGGCTGCACCGCGGGAGTTGACGTAGTCGGCGATGAGAGCGAATTTCCGGTTCGGCAAGGTGGTGCCGAAGGCCAGCAGACGCTTGAGGTCAGCGCCGCGGAACTCCGCACCGAGCAGCACGAGAAGCTGTTCTTCCCCGCGAACGGCGTTGCGGAAGTCGTGGAACGAAGCTGCATCCGCGCCGGCGTGCGTCAGGGAGTCAACCGCAGAATCATCGCCTGCGAGGAAGCTGGCGAGCGCGCCGTAGCTGAAGGGCGCGATGTGCGCAAAAGCCTTTGCCTGCCGGCGAAGTTTGATTTCGGAGGAGTTTGCGACGTAGAGCCGGGCGCGGTTATTGCGGACGTTGGTGCGAATGTTCCAAGCCGTGCCGGGCGCCTGGATGGTTGGGTCGCCACCGAGAATCATGATCGCGGGTGCAGTGAGCGTGTCGCGCAGACTTGCGGTCCCTCCGGTCTTTGCTCCCACGGACTGGACAAAGGCAGCGTAGTCCGCGGTGCGGTGGTGGTCGATGTTGTTGGTGCCCAGCACGGTTCGTGCGAACTTCTGTAGCAGGTAAGCCTCTTCGTTGGTGGTGCGATTCGAGCCGATCACGCCGATGGATTGGCCGCCACGCGTGTCGCGGAGCTCGCGGAACTTTTTGCCGACATGGTCAAAGGCAATTTCCCAGGAGACGGGTTTCAGTTCACCGTTCGGCTGCCGTACCAGAGGCTGGGTGATGCGTGTTGTGTTGTTTGCGAAGTCGAATGCGTAGCGGCCCTTGTTGCAGAGGAAGTCGCCGTTGATGCCGGACTTGTCGCGGTTGTCGCCGCGCACGATCTCGCTTCCGTCAGAGGTGCTGCGGACGCCGAGGGTGGTCTTGCATCCATCGCCGCAGTGGGTGCAGATGGTGGAGACGTGGTTCATCTCCCAGGGGCGGGTCTTATAGCGATAGGTGCCGGAGGTGAGCGCGCCGACCGGGCAGGCATCGATGCACATGCCGCACTGCTCGCAGTCCACGTGGGCGAGGTCGTCCGGCGACATCTGCGCGGGGATGTTGGGCGCGATGACCGAAGACGCGCCGCGATTCTGAATGCCGAGCGCGAAGACGTCCATGCCTTCGCCGCACATGCGGACGCAGCGGTAGCAGAGGATGCAGCGGGGGCGGTCGAAGTAAACCACCGGGGACCACTTCTGCTCCTCGCGATGATTTTTGGGTTCGGCGTAGAAGCTGTCGGCCGCGCCGTACTTGAAGGTCATGTCCTGCAGCTCGCACTCGCCGCCTGCGTCGCAGACCGGGCAGTCGAGCGGATGGTTGCCGAGCAGGAGTTGCAGGGTGGCTTTGCGGGCCTGGGCGATCTCGGGGGTCTCGGTCTGGACGATCATGCCTTCTGCGACGGGCGTGGTGCAGGCGGTCTGGAGCTTCGGCATCTTCTCGATCCGGACGACACACATGCGGCAGGCGGCCTGGAGCGAGAGGCCGGGATAGTAGCAGAAGGCGGGAATCTCGATGCCTGCGGATTTGCAGGCTTCGATGAGCAGGGTGCCCGAGGGGGCGGTGAGTTGTTTGCCGTCTACGGTAAAGGTTACGTCTGGCATTTAGTGTTCCTGCCTATATCTTGATTCATCTCTGGCTTTGCGAAGCATCCTCTGAAAAAAGGCTGAATGCTTTTGGATGGTCGAAGCGCTCAAATCGGGAAATTCTAATTTCTTCATACGGTCGTTTCTAGCAGTGAGAACGGGTGGATCGAGTTGCTTTGCTTCGTTCTCGGCGAGCCAGTCGGATACCATAAACCTAACCACGTTTCGTCGAACAGAAACAGCATTCTTATTTTTGTTAGAATTGCTGATTTTTATATCAAGAGTGATATAGCCCGATTTGATTTTTTCGTCCTTTCGAAACCCTTCGCCATCTAACTTGAGAAGGAGATCGGCGATTTCGTGTTGGGCTGCAGACGGCTCGTTTTTGTGGCTCCTACTCTCACCAGTCATTATGCCCCTCGGATTGTTCTAGTTGCTCAGTGTTACCCTCTGCGGGTGCCTTCTTCAATGTCCGGCTCCGACCAGCTGTTCTACGGTGATGATGGGTGTTCCGGCTTTCTTGCCTTCGATGTAGTCTTCGAACTCTTTGCGGAATTTTTTGACGAAGGCGATGGTGGGCATGGCGGCGGCGTCGCCGAGGGGGCAGAAGGTGCGGCCGAGCATGTTTTCGGCGAGGTACTGGAC
>JALYVA010000022.1 GCA_030853485.1 Acidobacteriota bacterium | reverse complement strand
ACGGGAAGGAGAAACGGTGTACAATGCGATTCGACCGCACCAGAGCCTTGGGATGCGTACCCCAGTCGAGTTCCTCGCTGATCGTTTCAGCATCCATCCGTAGCGGACGTACCGAACCCATTCAACCGCTTGCACTGCCGCATCCACACCCGTACCATGGTCCACAGCCATCGTCTTCCTCCTAACAATAGTGAGTTCAGCAGCACTATCGTGGAGGACGGTGGCCGCTTTGACCAGCGCCACCGCTATTTACAGAAGTTTAGGGGCACAACCCGATAACGTAACAGATGGAGCCTTAACATCTTCTGAGGAGCAAGCCATGACCTTTCCCGTCAACGTACCGTTCCAAGTGGCAGACCTATTCGGTGGTCAGCCGCAAACACTTGCTGTGTACTCCGGGCTGACGACGTTTGTAGGCGAGAATGGATCAGGGAAATCGCAGGTGCTGCGCGCGTTGAAGACGAATGAGACGCTCAAGCAGATAGCAAACACATTCGTCGGCCCCGCAGGACGGCCTCGCCAAGTGCGATACCTTCCCGTGGGACGATTAGCGTTCTTGGAAAACTTCAGACAAACAGGTCAAGGCTCGTCGGTCCCAAACTACGATTATGCCAACTACGGCAGCAGAACCTTTCGTTGGACAGATACGCCGTATCCCGCAGACAGCGCAGAGGTAGATTTTCACGCGCTATGGGAACGTATAGACTTGCAGATCAAAGTATCGGAACGCCTGCGAAAGCTTTTCAAACGCGAAGTTCACTTTGAAGGGGTGGACGGCAACCTCCGTGTTCAGTTCAGCCGTGCAGAGAACGCGACACAGCGTTATTCATCGTCCCGAGAAGCGAGCGGGCTGTTGCACCTGGTAGCAATCCTTTCTGCGCTCTACAACGATGAATATGGCGTTCTCCTCATTGATGAGCCGGAGATTTCACTGCATCCGCAACTGCAAGTTTTCCTGAAACGTGAAATCCAATCAGTCGCCGGCTACCCAGACGGAACTGCGGCCAAGAAGATCGTCATCATCGCTACGCACTCAACCTCGATGCTTGATGTGAGACGGGCTAGCGATTTATCCAACATCGTATTTTTCACGAAAGCCAATACACCCCCGGTGCAGATTGCGCAGGGTCATGGCGCACTTACCAGTCAACGGATCGAGGCTTTGATAGCTCGCATGGGACAGTCGCATCGTGATGCCTTCTTCGCGTCTAAGCCGCTGCTTGTGGAAGGGCCAAGTGATGAAATCATTTGTAGCTTCTTGGATAACCATCTCAATCTCTATGCAAATGCCGCTGGGGCGCAGATCGTGCCCGTCATAGGTAATGGAGAGATGCCGGTAGTCGCCAACTTGATGCATCTTATCGGCAAGAACCCGGTGATTCTGACGGATTTGGACACGATCGCAGAGAACACGAGCATCGTGGGACTCTTCAATAACGATCAGCGTGGCCGCGAGCTGGCGCAACGGCATATGCACCAGGATGTAGTGAGTCTCGCAAGAGGGGTCTACCAATCCTTCGCAGATTTAGTCACCAACTATTGGGGCGAGATTGCATCGCTCGCAGAGCAACATTCGTACTGGATCAATCGAGACCCGAATGCAACCGATGATACATCCGCAAAGCGGAGAGCTGCCTTAGCAGTGCTCCTGACCAGTCCGGAAAGTACGTTGCCGACGCAACATGATTGGCGAGGAATACGCATAAGATTCCAAGCGTTATTGGATTTTCTGGAGCAAGTCGGCTGCTTTATTCTGCCGCGCGGCACGATCGAAAACTACTATCTCTGCTCCAATCTCACGGCGACGGAGAAGCCCAGCAAGGCTGCTGAGGAGACCGTATATCTCGCCACCGCAAGCAGGCAGGATATTGAGGATCGGTACGATGTAGTCATACGCGCATTACGGTTCGCATCCGATGCTCCTGTGATTGATGAGGCAGCAGAGGTACAGTCCGTGTTGGGCGCGGTCGTTGGCGCTGTAATGCCAGCCATCCGTGCTGAATCAACCGACGATACCTTGACTGCCACAGCACTCCGTACCGTTGCTGATCGTGCCAAAATCTTCCGCCTGTGGAACGCTACTGACGAGCAAGGTGACGTACAATTAGGAGTAGATTTATCCTCGCAAATCCTTGATGTCTCCGGCTTTCCATTTCAACTACCCGAGCGCGAAAACCCCACTCCGATTATCCGGCGAAATGTCAGGCCAAGATCGTCGTAGGCCAGGGAGGATGCAAGGACGTTGGCAATCGCAGGACAGGTCGCCCGAGATCCATCTGTCCACCGGATCGAGATAACTCGAGATCAGAACGGAGATTACTATGACATTGCCTGCAACACCCCTGTATGGATTACCTGCGAAGGTTGCAACGATTACTATTCTGCCGAATGAATGTCTCATGATTGGTAGAACACGGCTGAGCCCACAGGATTCCGAAAACTTCTTGCCCTACGTCCGGCGGGCTGATCTCTCGATCATTCGGCACGTAGGTATTTGGGTCGATGAGCACGGCAATCTTGTTGCATTCATACCCGTTCATAGTAAGGATAGTGCTGGACCAACGCACCAGCTTGTTTTGAAAGATTTACGACTATATCACGATGACGAAGCCGAATCATGAAAGCGGAAACGTGAATCTATTCGTGTCGCTCAACGCGTTGCCCCCGCAATAGAAGACTTTGAAACGT
Organism: Acidobacteriota bacterium; assembly: GCA_030853485.1. GTDB lineage: Bacteria > Acidobacteriota > Terriglobia > Terriglobales > Acidobacteriaceae > Edaphobacter. Next base: position 2,337 of record JALYVA010000022.1, on the reverse strand, counting down.
GGCAGTGAGGTAGGAGGGCACTCCACGGCCCAAGGCCACGTAACACCTGTTACGTGACCCATTCGTCATGAATGATGCTTTCCCTTACCATGCATCGAGACGATCTCGAGAGTCGAAGCGCAGGGGCAAGCACAATGCATCTCTCCTTTCTGCCATACCAAGCTGACCAGCGACCGTCGCTCATCGCCTTCATCGCCGCCGATACCTACCCCTTCAACGGCACGCCCCAACCGACCAAGGAGCAGGTCGCCTCGTGGATCGATAAGGGTCTCTACACCGAGACATTCTGGATCATCGATGACGGCATCCCCGTCGGCGTGATGCAGTATCATGATGCATCTGCGGTTCATGCGGAGATCCATATTCGCTTGCACACCCCCTTTCGTGGACGCGGTATCGGAACGCCCGCGATTCGCTGGCTCACCGCATATCTGTTTGGCACCTTCCCGACGAAACATCGTGTCGAGGGGTGGACGCGCGTCGATAACATCGCGATGCGTCGCGTGTTCCGCGCCTGCGGCTATGTGAAGGAAGCCCATCTGCGCCTCGACTTCCCGGTTGGGGATGGCAGCTACATGGACAAGGTCGGCTATGGGCTGCTCCGAACAGACTGGGAGACGGACTCGACCACACCAGTTCGATGGGCCGATGAGGGCGAGATTTCCCGTCTCACACGCCATTATGGCGTGTAGTGGTCAACGAATTACCCCTTATGTGCCCGATCGTGGGTATAGTTGTGCGAGAGTCATCCTCTGTCCGCTTGCCGCGATTCGAACGGGAGTCTGCGTGAACTACTCGTTGGGCATCCCTGTCCCACCTGATTTTGCCGCCCGCGTGGAACGCTTCCGGCTGCGTCACGCGGCCTGGGAACTGCGACCGATGCGCTCCGCTCCTCATGTCTCGATTAAAGGCCCGGGTGGGCTCTCGGAAGCACCGCTTGTCCTCGGCATGATTGAGGAACTCGCCCGCCGGACATCACCATTTCGCGTGTTCCTGTCTGATCCGGCGGTCTTCGTGGAAGAACCAGTGCTCTATCTTCCGCTCACGTCAGACGGCTGGTGGGGGCTCCATCGTACACTCGTGGACACCATCGCTGCGCGGACAGGAGCGGAGAAGCATCCGCTGGAAGTCGCGGGCTGGATTCCACACATGACGGTGTTGCGACCGCGACCAGATCTCGTGCACGAACCTGTGCCGTTGTTCGACGCCGTGATGGACGAACTCTCGCCATTCCCCGATCTCACCGCAGATAGGCTTCGGATGTATCGCCAAGTGCGGGCGAATGCGCGCTGGGAGCAGTTGCAGGATTTCCAGCTGCAAGGATAAGTGAAGGCACAGAACGCCAGTTATGGTGATGACTGGCGAGAGACCCGCTCAGAAACCGTGCTTTCCGTGTGCTTCTCACGATGAAGGAGCATGACGGATCCGCTTGCATCGAGGAGTACAATGTCTCCATGATCAAACGCGATGACATCGGAAAAACAACCTTGGAAGCATTCCCTGCACCGGAACCGACCCCGCAAGCCGGTGGTGCAGGCAAAGGCCCGCCATACCGGGGAACGCGCAACGGCCTGGCAGACGAGGGTGCAGATCCAGATGACGCACATACGCTCCGGACGACGATCATCAGCGAGCGGATCGAAACGTATAATCGCCTGCGGGCGCTTGCGAAGCTTGCGGAAGTCGATGAGTTCTTGGGGGAGAAAACCACGTTCCCATACACAAAGCAAATGCCACGGGGCAACGGGTGATTCCAGAACACTTGAGGCGAGAATAACCTTCTCAGGAGCCAACAACCCGCTCGAAATCGACCCGATGATACGAGAGCAGCGTTGTCGTCTGTTGCCGCGCGATCGGCATACACCGAGCGCGGTTTCGAGAACTGAGGTGTGTGGTACTTGGATTTGTGATCGGGTTTATGGTTGCGTAGACGTTTTTCCCATTCAGAATGAACTGCACGATTGAGTGAGGACTCCTACGTTCAGGATTTGCGATCACCTGCACGCAATGACAGGTGTGAAAGGCGCATGTCCATTGAGGATTTCAAAGAGATGTTTGACGATGTGATTACCGAAGACGAGAGCGACGGCAACTTCTCGTAAGCGAGCTGGGCTGTCAGGAATGGTCTTGGACCCTGAGCCCATACCTGTCAGAAAAACGAGAAAGCAATCTCAGACTGACAGAAAAACGGGTGAAGCCTGACGCCCAACTGGGGTAGACCCCACCTTGACAGGTCCTCGAAGCTTTCTTTACGAAGAAGAAACCTACCGGCACACCTTCCTTGATCGACCGGATCAGGAGCTGGTTTGCCTGAAAGCGAGGTAAGCCGTATGGAAC
>JALYVA010000194.1 GCA_030853485.1 Acidobacteriota bacterium | reverse complement strand
CTGATTGCGCGCGACCAGGAAGAGGCTTGCGCCTTGCGTGGCCCAGATGCGGCAGGTGGCTTCGGCGATGCCGGAGGTGGCGCCGAGGACGAGGATCTTACGGGGGGTGGAGGTGGTGGGGGTGGTCATAGGGTCTGTGGGTTCAGTCTAAAGCTTTTCAGGAAATGTGTTGAAGCCTAGCTTTCGGGGAATTTATTTGGCGGGGGCTTGAGATCATGCCTGGCATGCCTGGTCGGAGACAGGTTCGTTTCCGGAGTGGGGACGAGCTGACTATTTCGAGGCTGAAAAAGGAGCGCCGGGTGATATACGATAGGCAGAGATGCCGGAGAATATTGCCCAAACCGTCCAGAAGGTCATACAGGATCTCGTCGCGCCCGATGTGCGCGAGTTGAAGGTGCTTGTGACTGCGCTGCAGAAGCAGATCGACCAGCGGTTTGAGAATACGGACTCTCGATTCACAGCATTGGATCAGAAGATGGAATTGCAGTTCAGAGCGCAGGACCAAAAGATGGAAGCTCAGTTCAGAGCGCAGGACCAAAAGATAGAAGCGCAGTTCAGGGCGTTGGACCAGAAGACCGATATTCAGTTTAAAGCGCTTATGGCGGCGCTCGGCGAGTTCAAGGCACAAAGCGAACTGGCCAGCATCCGGGTGATCAGTGCGCTCAGTGAGCGGGTTGCGGTGCTGGAATCGAATCGGCACTAGAACGATATTTCAGTACAAGTGAGACCTGACAGGGCCCGGCGAGCGGGCCTTTTCTATTTTGCACACAGGGAGAATTGGGCCTCTGTTTCGTCCAGGGTGGAGGGACACAGAGTACAGGCGTATTGGGGTCAATATACCAAAGGTCGAAAATCGTACGCTATGAAAATCACAGATGTAGAAAGAACACCGGGGCCATCGATGCTAGCCCTGCTCCGGCTTGCAAAGCGAGCACTCCCAAGCTCTGTCTTGGGGCTCGTGGCAACCACTTAATGGCGAACCACGCTACGATCGGCAGCTGCCCCGCCATCAGGAGTTGCCAAAGGTGGGCTACAGCCCCTTCATCGGAGGGAGAGCCTACACCGTAAATTGCTACGTCGCTAAGCACCAAGATGAGCGCTATGAGAGACATAGCAATTGGGACAAAAGCGGTGATATGTTTTGACAAGCTCACGAAGGAAAGGTGCTGCTGGTCCATTTTGTGTCCTCCTGTGCGAACGATGCGTTCATAGACAGCCGACCAAACGACGTTTGACAGCGTCTGAAAGCCGCCAGGGACAGTTTCGAGCATTGCTTGGAACTCTTCACCATACCGCTGCCTCCAAGCACGCGGATATAAACGCACCAGTCGATGAGCGTGTTTGGGGTTCACAGGGTCTCCAGTCGTCCCAATCCGGCTTTAGTGAACTGCTGGAGAGTCTTCAATTGCGCGCGGAGAACCGCCAAGCCAGCATGAGTTATGCGGTAGGGCTGTCTCCGTTCCTCGGCCGGTAGTGGCTCGATCCAACCCTGCTTCTCCAAGCGGGCGATCGCCCCGTACAACGTACCGGGACCCAGGCGCGTACCCGAAAGAGAAGCGATGTCCTCGATCATCGCGTGTCCATGCTTTGGTCCATTTGAAAGACTGGCGAGCACCAAGAGAGGTGGGTCTGAATAGTGCCCCATCCCCCTGTTTTCTCGAGCCGCTACTACGTGAAACGTACTTCGCATTACGTAGTTTTAGTCCAACGATGAGACTTCGTCAAGGAATTTGATCGTTGCGGAAACGAACGTTTGTGCAAGGCGGTATCCGGAGCCTGAATCCTCGCATTTTGGATGCAAAGGCCTATTGCGATTGTCTTTTCGCTGGCAATAGGTTTGCGCAACGCAGCCTTACCGTAGGATTTGGCGTTTGGTGTGGTGACCCCGTATTGCAGCCCGGCATTGGGTTGAACAGGTAGAGGATTTCGTGTCTACAAAATGCAGGATGTTTGACTATGGATTTTGCGATGAGGCTACGACGCCCCTGCGCTGAGATGACGCTTGTCGATCTGCTCATGCAGCCGGAAGGCTATGTGCTGGACGTGACTCGCTCCCAGAAGCTGGAGGTGAGCATGGGGTCGCGGAAGCGGGCGAACTGCTGCCACTGGGGGTAGAAGGCCTGGAACTGCGGGGCGGTCATGGCGGCGTCCTTTGCGGGGTAGAGGCGGCCGCCGAACTCGCGGGTCATGTCGGCGAGGCGGGCAAAGAGGGGGAAGCTTTTGCCGGGCTTGATGGGGAAGTCGAGGGCGAGGGTGATGCCGGGTTTGGGGAAGCTCATCATGCCGGGAGAAGGGACGTCGCCGAAGGCTTTGAGGACGGCGAGGAAGCTGGCGAGGCCGGATTTGGCGACCTCCTGAAGTACGGCAATGGTGCCCTCTTTGGCGTGGTCCCAGGGGATGACGTATTGGAACTGGAGCAGGCCGGATTTGCCGTACATGCGGTTCCAGTGGAGGACCTTGTCGAGGGGGTAGAAGAAGGGCTCGTAGTCCTGGAGGGCGACGGCGCGTTTGTGGATCTGCTTGTGGAAGAAGGCCGTGTTGAAGGCGCTGACGGTGAGGGCGTTGAGGGCGAAACCGGGGGCCTCGAAGGGGAAGACGAGCTTGGGTTCGGGCGAGGGCTTGAGGGTGTCGCGTTTGGTGCTGTGGTCGCCCTGCATGAAGATGCCGCGGGCGAAATTTCTGCCGGTGGAGGTGACGTCGACCCAGCTGACGGTGTATTCGACGTTGTGGGCCTGTTCGGTGAGGGAGAGGAACTCGTCGATGCCGTGGAACTGGATGCCCTCGTAGTCGATGAGGCGGGAGACGATGGGTTTGAGCGCGAGGGTGGCCCAGGTGATGAGGCCGGTGAGCCCGAGGCCGGCGATGGTGGCGGCGTAGAATTCGGGGTTCTGGGTGGGGGAGCAGAGCAGGCGGGAGCCGTCGGAGCGGAGGAGCTCGAACTGGGTGATGTGGCAGCCGAAGGTGCCGGCGGAGTGATGGTTTTTGCCGTGGATGTCGTTGGCGATGGCTCCGCCGAGGGTGACGTACTTGGTGCCGGGGGTGACGGGGAGGAAGAACCCGCGGGGGACGGCGAAGTCGAGGATCTGGGCGAGGGTGATGCCGGATTCGGCGGTGAGCAGGCCGGTTTCAGGATCGAAGTCGATGAGGCGGTTCATCGCGGTGGTGAGGAGGAGGTTGCCGTCTTTGAGCAGGCAGACGTCGCCGTAGCTGCGGCCCATGCCTACGGGAAGGGCGCTGTCGTGCATGCCGGCGGTGACGCGGGGGAAGTCGCCCTGCCAGTGGAGCGGGGTGACGGTGGCACCGTAGGTTGGGTAGCGGCCCCAGGATTCGAAGGGAGCCGAGGCGGAAACCGTTTCGCTTGGTGCGGAGAAGTCCAGCTTCGGCTGACTGGGGGTTGCGGTGGCCATGGTGTCAAGGATAGCCGATTGTGGGTTGGGATGATTTGTTTAAGATAGGTCCTGCCGGACGGGCGCCCTGCGCGGGCCGCGCCCACTTCGTGGGGGATATACCGCTTCGGCTGGGCCTCCCGTTGGTCGGCAGCACTCTGTTGATCCTGACCAACGGGAGGGCCAGCCGAAGGGGTTACGCGTCACGAAGTGACCGCCCCACGCGCAGTGGGCCCGGCCGGCAGGCCATTGTTTGTATCAAGAAAAAGGCGCAGCCGAAGCCGCGCCTCTTTGGTTTACGGCTTTCGATTATGCGGCGGCCTGGGTGCGGTTGGCGGCGTGCTTTTCGGCAGCGGACTTGAGAGCGCCCTTGGACTGAACGGTGAGGGCGGCGAATCCGGGGGCGTCGTTGGCGGCAATGTCGGCGAGGATCTTGCGATCGAGCGGGTTGCCGGCGAGCTTGAGGCCGTTGATGAAGGTGGAGTAGCTCATGCCGTTGATGCGGCAGGCGGCGTTGATGCGGACGATCCAGAGGGCGCGGAACTGACGCTTCTTCTGTTTGCGCCCGGTGTAGGCGAACATGAGTCCGCGCTCGACGGCCTCCTGGGCTGCCTGGTAGAGCTTGGATTTAGTGAGGAAGTAGCCGCTGGCGCGCTTGAGGATCTTTTTGCGGCGGTCGTTGCGTTTGGTACTCCGTTTAACACGGGGCATCGTGGTTCTCCTTTTGCGTACAACGTTTGAGCGGCTGGAGGTAAGGTGGCCTCTTCACGCGCTATGCAACTTCAGATCTCGGTGGAATCGCTGAGGACGGATTCCAGGGGCCGGAACGCTTTGCTGACCCTTTGCTTTTTGAGCGGCTCGACCTGAAAAACAGATGCTGTCCTGTTCCTGAAAAACTCAGGCGTAGGGAAGCATGCGGGCAACCTTGTGATGATCCGCGTCCGAGATCAGGGCCGAACCGCCGAGCTTGCGCTTGGTTTTGGTGGCCTTGGACGTGAGGATGTGGCGCATCTTGGACTGGCCGCGCTTGAACTTGCCGGTGCCGGTCTTGTGAAAGCGCTTGGCTGCGCCGCTGTGGGTCTTCAACTTTGGCATGGTGTTCCTGACGAAAACTGTGTTCTGGACAACTTTCCAATTATATACGAGGAAATGGCGGCTTGATGGATTTCTCCTGGGATGGCGAAGCTTTTGGGAGTTGGCGACGTGCGGGGTGCTCCATGGTGGGGCGCGGCTCCAGGACCCGCGGGAGGGCTGTCCTGGGAGCAAATTCAGGGCCTCTGGCGTGCTATACTTAAGATACTGGAAATCATCTTGGGAACTGTGTAAAGCGCTGGAATGACGCGGGTTTTCGCGAGCGGCGCGAATACGGTACGGGCTGAGGATTCCGGGCAGAATCAGCACATGCTGGGCTGGAATTCGAGCAAGGCAAACGGAGATCCATGGCATCGACTGCAATCCCCACCGAAGGCGCTCTTCTGGAGCTTGACGCTGACGCAGGCACGAACGGGAAGAAGGACGTTCCCTCGAAGGCGAAGGAAGGTGGAGGCTACTCGGCTGAGAACATTACGGTGCTCGAGGGCCTGGCGGCGGTGCGGCTGCGTCCGGCGATGTATATCGGTTCGACCGGGGAGCAGGGGCTGCATCACCTGGTGTACGAAGTGGTGGACAACTCGGTCGACGAGGCGCTGGGTGGGCATGCGACGCGGATCGATGTGACCATACACGTGGACAACTCGATTACGGTCGTGGACGATGGTCGCGGCATTCCGGTCGATGACAAGGTGATCAACGGAGTGAAGATGCCGGCGGTGCAGGTGGTGCTGACCATGCTGCATGCGGGCGGCAAGTTCGATGCTTCGAACTACAAGGTTTCGGGCGGTCTGCACGGCGTGGGTGTGAGCTGCGTCAATGCGCTGAGCGAAGAGTTCGACGTGGAGATCTGGCGCGACGAACATGCGTGGGAGCAGGACTACTCGAAGGGTGCGCCGATTTCGAAGTTGAGAAAGATGGGGCCGAGCAAGCGCAAGGGCACCAAGGTCCACTTCCTTCCCGACAAGTCGATCTTCACGGTCACGGAGTTCAACTACGACACGCTGGCGCAGCGTCTGCGGGAGCTTGCGTTTTTGAACAAGGGCCTTGAGATCCACTTGACGGACGAGCGCACCACGGACACGAAGACCGGCGAGAGCAAGCACCAGGAGTTCAAGTATGTGGGCGGCATTGCGGAGTTCATCAAGCACCTGAACAAGGGCAAGGCGGTGCTGCACGAGAAGCCGATCTACATGGAGGCCGAGCGCGACAACGTGGCGATGGAGATTGCGCTGCAATATAACGACGCCTACTCGGAGACTGTCTTCACGTTTGCAAACAACATCAACACGGTGGATGGCGGCACGCACCTGTCGGGTTTCAAGACGGCGCTGACACGGACGATCAATGCGGCGGGGCAGTCGCTTGGGCTGTTCAAAGACGTGAAGGAAAACCTGAGCGGCGACGATGTTCGCGAGGGCCTGGTTGTGGTTATCAGCGTGAAGCTGAGCCAGCCGCAGTTTGAAGGACAGACCAAGGGCAAGCTGAATTCGGACATCGCGGGTACGGTGCAGGCGTTTGTGAACGAGCGGCTGGGCGCGTTTCTTGAGCAGAATCCTTCGGTCGCGAAGAAGATCATCAACAAGGCGATCGACGCGGCGCGTGCGCGTGAGGCGGCGCGGAAGGCACGCGACCTGACACGACGCAAGGGCGCGCTGGATGGGGGCGGGCTGCCGGGTAAGCTGGCAGACTGCTCGGAAAGGCAGCCGGATCGGTGCGAGTTGTACCTTGTGGAAGGTGAATCGGCCGGCGGAACAGCCAAGCAGGGACGCGACCGGAAGTTCCAGGCGATTCTCCCGTTGAAGGGCAAGATCCTCAACGTCGAAAAAGCACGTTACGACAAGATGCTAGGCCACGAAGAAATCCGGGCGATGATTACTGCGCTGGGATGTGGCATTGGCAAGGACGACTTCGACGCGTCGAAGCTGCGTTACGGCAAGCTGATCCTGATGACCGATGCCGACGTCGATGGATCGCACATCCGCACGCTGCTGCTGACGTTCTTCTTTCGGCATATGACGGAGCTGATCAAACGGGGGCATGTGTACATTGCGCAGCCTCCGCTATATCGCATCAAGAAGGGCAAGTTCGAGCAGTACATCAAAGACGACCGCGAGTATGTAAGCGTGATGGTGAAGCGCGCGTCCGATGGGATGATCATTCGCTACGGCAAGGATGGCGGCAAGCTCGAAGGCGCGGCGCTGACGAAGTTCATGGGGCAGTTGAACGAGTACCTGGGGTTCTTCGACAAGGTGCTGAAGCGGCTGCGCAATGAGGATGTCACGCAGGCGTTTGCAGAGTTGTTTGCGCAGGAGGGTAAGGACTCGGCGCGGCGAACGGACTTTGAAACGCCGAAGAAGCTGGAGACGATGCGCGAGCGGCTGACGGGAATGCAGAAGACGTTCCAGTTCAAGAATGTCGGCGAGGTGCAGCTGGATGAAGAGCATAAGACCTACTCGGTGAGCTATACCGATGCGCAGGGAGCGGTGCGGGCGATCGACTGGATTTTGGCTTCGGCTCCCGAGAGCAGGCAGATGCTGGGGAAGCATGCGCAGATCAAGGAGCAGCTGGTCGCTCCATTCTTCATCGAGTATGCGGTGAAGACGGTGGCGGCCGAAGCTGCGGAAGAGGCCGAAGAGGTTGCTTCCGAAGAAGGCGTGGCGGAGAATGCTTCCGCGCCTGGAACCGCAGCCGAGACCAAGCCGGGCAAGCGTCTCAGTAAGTCGTCGCAGGACCCGGTGGAGAAGAAGACGGCACGTGAGGTCTTCGAATATGTCATCGAACAAGGCCGCAAGGAATATCAAGTGCAGCGGTATAAGGGACTGGGCGAGATGACGGCTCCGCAGCTTTGGGATACAACGATGGACCCGGAACGGCGCACGCTGCTGCAGGTGAAGCTCGAAGACATTGCGGCGTGTGAGGAGATCTTTACGACGCTGATGGGTGAGGATGTCGAGAGCCGGCGGAAGTTCATTGAAGAGAATGCGCTCGATGTGAAGAATTTGGATATCTAGGCGGCTAACGAAGGCAGAAGAAAGCGCAGGGCCATCGGTTGGATGGTCCCGCTTTTTTGCGATTTCGAAGAGGTTTGCATTACGGAGAAATAAGTACGTGGTCGCAGCGGAGCTCGATGTCGGTGCGGTCGATGTTCGGGGTGACGGCGAGTGGAGCGCTGTCCAAGTGCAGCGGGTGCTCGCTGCGATGTGAAATCTTCTCGTCCGAGAACTGCGTTTCGCGGGAGTGATCTCGGTGGGCGTCGGTACTTCCGCCGTGTCAGACATGGCCCTGGTTTGCGGAACCGCGTTTGAGGTATTCGCCAGTGTTGGCCCCGACAACTCGCTTGAACGCCTTACTGAACGCAGCGTCGGACTCGTAACCGACCAACCGAGCAACATCGATGAGCTTTTTATCACGCTGTTCAAGTAACTGTATTGCCTTCTGCATCCGCCACCCAGTTACATATTCCAGTGGTGTATGTCCGAGCAGTTTCTTGAAACGGGCTGCGAATGCGGAGCGAGACATGCCCGCCGCCTCGGCCAGGGATTCGACCGTCCAGGGTGTATTCACTCTGTTGTGAATGGCACTCAAGGCAGTGCCCAGTTGAGGATCGAAAACGGCACGAAGCCATCCTTTGTTGCGTTCCGCTCCCGACGCGATATGCGCCCGGAGTATCTGGATAAATAGAACCTCGGCCAGCCGGGTCGCGACGACTCCAGACCCCGGCGACTGTTCAGCCATTTCTGATGCCAGCGCCTGCATCGTGTTGTGAAGAGCAAGCGTGCGTGCCTGATCGGCCTTGATCAGAATAAAGTTCGGCAATATCTGAGTGATGGGCCTCAAGCTGGCGCGATCGAAACTAAAGGACCCGCAGACGATGGTCGTTGGTACGCCACCGCCTCCGCAGTGAACGACATTGCCCTTGGCTTTGGTGGCGACGTCGCCGAAGGTTGACCTTGGACGTGTTCGCGGGCTATCGCGCATGACGATCGAAGTGTTGCGGGCGAGCAAGAAGCAGTCGCCACCGGTCAGGGGAATGGGGTCCAGGATGCCTTCGACACTGAGCCAGCAGTTGCCGCGGGCCAGCATGGCGAAGTGCGCCAAGTCTGTGGGGGCATGGTTTTCTCCGGAAGGCTTGACAGTTTCTTCGGCCTGTTTCTCCTGGATCAGGCCCCATGGAGCTGTAGCCTCCAGCCTGTGCTGACCGAAAGCTGCGATGTGCAAGGTTCTGAAAATGTCACTTATCGGGTCCATATAGGTCTCCTTGTTTTGGACGAATAGACAACATTTTTGGACCCTCGAGCAGTTCGCGTCCAGTACAAAAGAACTCTACTCCTCAGTAGTGGATGCCAGACATCCACCGAAGGGAGCAATTATGGGAAAGCTAGAAGGTAAGGTTGCAGTCATCACGGGTGGAACGAGCGGTATGGCGCTGGCGAGCGCCAAGCTCTTCGTGGAAGAAGGTGCCTACGTTTTCGTCACGGGCCGGAAGCAGGAGCAGATTGACGAGGCCGTCAAGGTCATCGGCCGGAATGTGACTGGCGTCCAGGGCGACGCGGCCAATCTCGACGACCTCGACCGGCTGTTCGACGCCGTGAAGCGGGAAAAGGGCAAGATCGACGTTCTCTTCGCGAGTGCCGGCATCGGCGAACCCGTTCCGCTGGGGCAGATCACCGAGGAGCACTTCGATAAGACCTTCGATCTGAACGTGCGCGGCACCCTCTTCACGGTGCAGAAAGCATTGCCACTGTTCAACGATGGCGGATCAATCCTCATGACCGGATCCAATGCTGCGGCGAAAGGTTTTCCTGGTTTCAGCGTGTATGCGGCCAGCAAGTTGGCGCTGCGCTCCTTCGCACGCACTTGGCTCAACGAACTGAAGGAGAGAAAAATTCGGGTGAACCTGCTGGTTCCCGGTGCCATCGCCACACCGATGCAGGAATCCGTTCTCACCCCGGAAGCACGGCAGTATTTCGAATCCCTCATTCCTCGGGGATCGATGGGTCAATCTGAGGAAGTTGCGACCGTCGCGCTGTTCCTCGCTTCGAACGATTCGAGCTTCGTGAACGGGCAGGAGTTGTTCGTCGATGGCGGCATGACGGCGATCTAACATCGCCGGATTTCGGTGAGTGTCATGGCAATCATGCACTCACCGAGATCGGAGGGGTACCGAGGAGTCGTCTTCTCGTCAGTAGTGCAGGCCGGGAGCCCGTACTCTTTTGGTTTATGAGCCAAAGGTTCGGGCTAAAGACAGCGCGGCCCCGGCGTGCGATAACGTCCTTTACCGTATGTTCGAGCGCCCGGGCCCGCATGGCTGATCCACTTGTCGGAGAAGCCCGTTAGCCTGCGCCGGCATGCTGTGGGAAGCGAGACGAGTTCAAGACGAAAGACAGAAGATCGCAAGATACTACGGACCATGAAACTTCTCGTTGGAATAGGATCACGCAAAGGTTGCAAATGTCAGAACGTGAATCGAACGCTTTGTGTCACCTTGAATTTGCCCGCGCAGGCAGCTGAGTAGAGGTACGCCTACCAGGTGGTAGCATCCGTCTATGTTGAGCGATTCGGTGCTGGTGGAGGCGCGCGGGTTGGTGAAGGAGTATGGCGTGGGGCGGCGGGTCGTCGACGATGTTTCGTTTTCGATACGGCGGGGTGAGACGCTGGGGTTGGTGGGGGAATCGGGTTCGGGCAAAAGTACGGTGGCGCGGATGTTGCTGCGTCTGGTTGAACCCAGCGATGGACAGGTGCGGTATGGGGGACGAGACCTGCTTGCGTTGGGTGGGCGCGAGATGCGGGAGATGCGGCGGCGCATGCAGATTGTGTTTCAAGATCCGTTTGCGGCACTGAATCCGAGGATGCGGGTGCGCGATATTCTGGCAGAGCCGTTTGCGATTCATGGGGAGAAGCCGGCCGAGGGGATGGGAGCGCGGCTGGCGGAGATGCTTCGGACGGTGGGGATGGACGGGTCGGCGCTGGCGCGTTTTCCGCATGAGTTCAGCGGAGGACAGAGGCAGAGGATCAACATTGCGCGGGCGCTGGCGCTGCGGCCGGAGTTCCTGGTGCTGGATGAGCCGGTGAGCGCGCTGGATGTGAGCGTGGGGGCGCAGGTGGTGAACCTGCTGCGCGAGTTGCAACGGGAGTATGGGCTGACGTACCTGTTCATCTCGCACTCGATGCCGCTGGTGCGTTATTTGTGCGACCGGGTTGCGGTGATGCAGGGCGGAAGGCTGGTGGAGCTAGGGGATTGCGAGCAGGTGTGCGGTGCTCCGCGCGAGGAATATACGCGGAGGCTGATTGCGGCGACTCCGGAGATGCCGGTGGTGAGTGGCTGTTGAGCGTGCTGCGGGCGGATGATGCAGCGCGGGGTTGTCAGTCGAGATGCCGCTGTGAGGGGCAGATTGCAATTGCAGATCGCTCCGCTCCGCTGAGGAATGAAAAGCGCGGCCAATGGCGGCGGCGGTTGGACGATGATGACGAGTGCTTCAGCCCAGTAAGAGCACAAGTAGGACGACAGCAGATCCCCTTCGGGATGACAACCAAAGAGCAACGGCGAACGGTGAAGGCTTGAGCCGATGCGTGTGCAGCGCCATACAATGGAAGGTGGATGACTTCGATCTTCATTGCGCACGGGCGGTATCTATGGCTGGTCACGGCGTCGCTGGTTGCGGGCGTGATGAATGCGATGGCGGGCGGTGGGTCGTTTCTTTCTTTTCCGGCGATGCTGGCGATGGGTGTGCTTCCGGTGCAGGCGAATGCGACGAATACGGTGGCGTTGTGGCCGG
>JALYVA010000188.1 GCA_030853485.1 Acidobacteriota bacterium | reverse complement strand
GTTCACGACCGAAGAGACGCAGGCTTCGGCGGACGCGTTGATGGGAGTCGCGCTTCCCTATCGGGCGAAACGTGAACCGTATGTAGCCGGAGTGCGATTCAGAGAGAACCTGCACCGGAACTGGCAGGAGGTGGGGAGGGTGGACGGATTCCTTGTGTATTGCAACACACTGCGCAATGCTCGCTGCGGGAGGCACTGAGGGGTGCACACGACGAACCGTGAACCCATGACACCCGGCGTACTGTATCAATCGGCGGCATCAATCACGTCATCCAGGTTGTTGTCCGATGTCGGGTAGGTAAGAAAGGACAATACCCATGCCTGTTTCCATCTCCGGATCCTCTTCGCCTCAACCCACCGTTGCGGCCTACTCTTCTTCTGAAGCGTCGCCAGCAGAGGCTACCCCGAAAACTGTGGCTGCCAAGGGAGGTAGTGTGAGCTGTCGCAGGCGGCGCAGATTCACCTGATGAAGCAGCAGGGCCAAGGGCTGTCGCAGATCGCGGCCAACCTTGAGTTGTCGGTGAGCGCGGTAGATGGCTATCTGGGTGTGGCTGTGGCCAAGACGGCCGTAGCGGCAGATGCGCCCGTTGCTTTACCCCCGACACCCGTCAAGGGGTGAAGGATAAGACGGGAGGCAAGTGCAACGGCGTGCTGCGCGCACGGCCGATCTGCCATCGAGGCTGACGCGCCTGCAGCGCCGAAGAGATCGCGTGCGCTAGTCGCGAATCTGGGCCAGGAGGCGCTTCCAGTTTTTCTGATTGCGGCGGTAGCTTTTTTTCAGATCTTCGAGGATGCGTTCGAAGTCGGCGTGACCCTGGAGTTTGCGCCATGCGGGATTTTTGCTGAACCACGGATAGTTTTCGTTGCCCAGATAAATGGCGCGGCGGAGCCAGTGGAGCGCTTCGGATTCGTCGCCGTCGAGGGCGAAGTAGGTGGCCAGGCGGTAGGCCATTTCGCTGTCGGCTTCGGCGGCGGAGAGGGTCTCGTCGACGATGAAGGTGGCGGCCTTTTTGCGGTCTCCTAACTGAACGTAGCAGAGAGCGATGGTGGGAAACACGATGCGGAGGCTGGAGTCGTCGCGAATGACTTTTTCCAACGTTTCGACTGCATTTGGGAGATCCCCGGTGCGCATCTGCTGGTAGCCGAGGGAGATGCGGAGAAGAGGCTGGCGGGGCTCGAGGGTGAGACCTTTTTCGATCTCGTCGGCGGCAAGTTCGAGCTGATTTTGATACTGGTAGACACGGGCGCGGTGATTGTAGATGAGCGCAGCATTGGACGGGTTCATGCGGAGCGAGGCGTTGAACTGGTCCATGGCCTCGTCGTACATGCCATCGATGCGGAGGGTCTGGCCGGCAACGAGGCGGACATTCCAATCGTTACCTGCTGTGCGGAGGAGGTTTTCGATGCCGTGGCGGGCGGACTCTTTTTCGCCGCGCGAAAGGAGCATGTAGACGCGATAGAGGTTGGCTTCGACTGAGCCGGGGTCGAGCGTGAGGGCGCGATCGAAGGCGCGGCGGGCTTCGAGGACGTGCATTTGTCCGCCGAGGCCGTGGCGCGCGTATTGAAGATGGGTGATGCCTAGGCCGGACCAGCTGGGAGGGTAGTTCTCGTCCTGCTTGACGACGGAGGTGAAGAGCTGGCAGGCGCGGTCGAGGTCTTCGCGGGAACCGGTGCGGGTCATGAAGGAAGAGAGGACGGCGCGGGCCTGGAGATACTCCTCGGAGAGTGCCTGGTTGAGCGAGATGGCGGGAGGCGTGTGGTTGCGGTGATGTTCGGCGGGGGTCTGAAGATCGCCGAAGCCCTGGAGAGTGCTGAAGACCTCGTTGCAGATCTCGGCCTGGACGCTGACGAGATCGAAGGAGGCGACGTTGATGCTGCCGCCTGCCCGGACGCTCTGGTGTGCGACGTCGAGGAGCTGCCAGTTGAGGTCGAATCCTTTGTCGGAACGCAAGAAGTTGCCGGCGAGGACGAAGTTGACGAGGAGTTTTTTGCCGACGCTGAGAGGGTCAAGCTGATGGGCGGGGATTGCCATCAAAGAGCTCGACGGGCGGACGACGAGGTTGGACATCCGGGTAAGGCGTGTCGCAATGGCGTCGGCCAGTGCGTAGCCGTAGAGGGGCGCTACGTCGGCGGGTGAGGGACCGTTACCTGGGATGCCAGTGTGGGCGGCGGTGTGTCCGCTCACTGCTCCGAAGTTGACGAACGGCAGAACGACGATGCTGTTCTGCTTGGAAACGGCGGTGGTCCCGGACTCACGGAAGCGTTCGGCAAGCATGGAGAGGATACCCGTGGTGCGCTTTTCTCCTTCGGGTGTGTCGAGCGCAAGGCGGCCTTGTGAGGGACGAAGAGAGATGTTGTCGCCGGGCAGAAGGACGGAATCGAGCTGCATGGCCATCATGATGGTCTTGAGGGCTTCGCGGAGTTCGGAGGCGGAGGGGAAGCGGGCGGACGGCTGTTTTTCGAGGCAGCGGAGAATGACAGACTCGAGCTCGATGGGGAGGTCGGGTGCGATGTCGCGGAGCGCGGGCGGATCGGAGAATTGGATGGCGCGAATGGACTGGAACTCAGGGGCGTCGGGGCGGTGGAAGGGGTGGCGGCCGGTGGCGAGCTCATAGAGGATGAGGCCCAGGGCGAAGAGGTCGGATTGAACGCTCGACTGGCCGGTGACGAACTGCTCTGGGGCCATGTAGGCGATGGTGCCGCCGCGCGCGGTGTAGGTGGCTCCGGGTGCGGGCATGTTGCGTTGGCTCGCGGGACCGGCGGGGTCGAACTCTGCCTGGTCGGGGCGGAGGCGGCGGGCGAGGCCGAAGTCGAGGATCTTGATGAGGCCGCCGTCGGTGAGCATAACGTTCGCGGGCTTCAGGTCGCGGTGGAAGATGCCGAGTGCGTGGGCAGCGGCGAGACCGTCTGCCATCTGGATACCAGCGGAGAGGACGAGCTGGAGACTGGCTGGGCCCTCAGCGATAAGCTTGTCGAGAGACTTGCCGGGGATGTACTGCATGACGATGTACGCTTCGTGTTCTCCGGTGGGGGAACGCCCGTCTCCGTTTTCTTCAGGCGCTTCACCGACCTCGTAGATGGAGCAGACGTTAGGATGGTCGATGGCGGAGGCGAGACGGGCTTCGCGGAGTTGCGTGGCACGCATCTGCTGAATGGTCAGGTTGCCGCGCTTGAGGAGCTTGAGAACGACGGGGCGCTGAAGCAGGGTGTCGTTGGCCAAGTACACAACACCGCTGCCGCCGGTGCCGATCCTGCGGACGAACTCGTACTGTTTGATCTCGCGGCGCTTCATCGTTCCATTATTGCAAGGCGACGGGTGTGGATGAATGAAAGATGCGGCTTGAGTGTCAAAGTGCGACGGTACTTATGAGGCGAGCTGCGGATTTTGCCGTACCGCAGCGGGCGAGATTGCGGACTGTTGCGATTAGCTCTGTCAGGCGTCGCGTCCGTCTGGGGTTCGGTTGAGCATTGATGCGGGGCTGACGTCTTGGGCAGGCGTGGCGATGAGAATGCTTCAGAAGCGCAGGCAATGCACATGGTGCAGGTTGTGGAGCGTACCCGCTTAAACACGGGCATAGGGCCCCGGGTCCGTCAAGCGGAAAGGGGCGAACGCTTGGAATGAATGGACGATGCCTGCGAGGCTGGAGAACCGCTGCGTTAGTGGGGCGGACGTGTAGGAGCTTCCCAGGGGCGAGGGTTGACGGGGTCATCTTGCCACTTCTGCCGGCGACCGACGAGGTACATGATCAGCCCGAAGATGAACATGAGCAGACCCCAGGTGAGGTTGAGATTGACACCCATGGACTTTGCGTAGACCTCTGCTGAGTGGCGGGTGACGAGCCCGTAGATCGACATGAGGCCTCCTATGATCAGGAAGATGAGGCCGAGGGGGATGCGAATGTCTAGTCCCATAGTGCTCCTTGGAGCGGGTTAGCAAAGCAATGTTAGATCCTGCTGGGATGCAGCGAGAATGCAGGAGATGCTAGGCGAAGACGAGGTTGAGGACGATGAGCATGGCGAGGACGGCGAGGCCGAGAGTCGCGGGCTTTTGGTACCAGCTGAGATGAGTTTCGATGGGCCTGGGGGTGAGCGAGTACACGAGGCCGACCAGTTCGGGTTCGGGACGCGGTGTCGTCATCAGGCTGACGATGATGGTGACAAGGAGGTTGATGGTGAAGGCGAAGATGGCGGTCCAGAAGTTCTGGGCCATGTCGCTGGGGTAATGGTGGAGGACGGCGATCCAGCCGCCGTGAATGCCGGCCATTGCGTCGGTTGGCAGCGTGAGTCCGTGGTGGAGCAACGCTGCTGCTGTCCCGGCGAGCAGGCCGGTGAAGGCTCCGTGGCCTGTGGTCCGCTTCCAGAACATGCCGAGCAGGAAGGTGGCGAACAGGGGCGCGTTGACGATGGAGAAGACGAGTTGGAGAGCGTCCATGATGTTGTTGAAATTGGTGACGGCGTAAGCGGCGGCGATGGATAAGACGACGCCACCGATGGTGGCCATGCGCCCCATCCAGAGGTAGTGGGCATCGGTGCCGCGCTTGTTGATGTAGGCCTGATAAATGTCGTAGGTCCAGACTGTGTTGAAGGCGGTCACATTTCCAGCCATGCCGGACATGAAGCTGGCGAGCAAGGCGGTCAGGCCAAGGCCGAGAATCCCCGTGGGGAAGAAATGCAGAAGCATGACGGGTATGGCGAGGTCGTAGTTGTAGACGGGGCTGCCGTCGGCGCTCAGGACGGCCTTCCCGCTGAGGGGGTCTGTTTTGATCGGGATAATCCCGTGTGGATGTGCGTCGTCGAGGGGAGTGGGGGAGGCGGGCATTTGAGCCGCGGTACCTACCGGGGACGCGACCAAAGTCTGTGATTGTGCAGCTACGGAATTGCCGCTTCCGGCCATATGGCTGGTGACGCTGACGGCGATCAGGCCCGGGAGAATGACAAGGAATGGGAAGAACATCTTGGGAATAGCAGCAATGAGCGGAACACGGCGGGCGGAGACCTCGGAGTCGGCAGCCATGGCGCGCTGGATGACGAGGAAGTCTGTGCACCAGTAGCCGAAGGAGAGGACGAAGCCAAGGCCCATAGCGAGACCGACCCATTCGACGCCGAGAGTGTTGGTGTTGGCGTGAGCCATGCCTCGCCAGGAGTGGGTCATGTTGGCGGGTAGTGTGTGCTTGATCCCCTGCCAGCCGCCTACATTCTTCAAACCGATCCAGACCAGCGGAGCGAAGCCGGCGACGATGAGGAAGAACTGCAGGACTTCATTGTAGATAGCCGAGGTCAGGCCTCCCAGGAAGATGTAACCAAGAACAATGATGGCCGAAAGAAAAACCGACACATGGAAGATGTACTGGTCGGGGATGATGCCGTGGAAAAGGCCGAGCGTCTGAATGAGAAGTGCCATCGCGTACATGGAGATGCCAGAGGAAAGCACGGTCATGATGGCAAAGGAAAAGGCGTTTACGGCGCGAGTCTTCTCGTCGAAGCGCATGCGGAGGTATTCGGGGACTGACCTTGCTTTTGACCCATAGTAGAACGGCATCATGAAGATGCCCACGAAGATCATGGCGGGGATGGCGCCGATCCAATAGAAGTGGCTGGTGATGATACCGTACTTGGCACCTGATGCTCCCATGCCAATCACCTCCTGAGCCCCGAGGTTCGCGGAGATGAAAGCGAGGCCGCATACCCACGCGGGTATGGAGCGGCCTGCAAGGAAGAAGTCATTCGAGGTGCGCATATAGCGCTTCAGGGCAAAGCCTATGCCCAGGACAAAGATGAAGTAGACCAGCATGATGAGCCAGTCGATGATTGAGAGATTCACGGGTTAGCCTTTGCGTACGAGCGTAGAGCGATGGCCTTCGGCGATCACGCCGGCAGGCACGACTCAACCTACTGTAGCAGTGGAGGTGCCGCTTTCCCAGAGGATGGACGTCAGACCACGCAGACAACGTCGTGGCGGTCACGCTCCAGCGCGCCGAAAACGTTTGTCGGCTTCAGGGATGTTGATTCGGCCTTGAGCTCCTGTGCGCGGAAATGGTATCCGTGGACCATACGGCACCGCGCCCATGTCGAGTCGCACGCTTTTTGGGGCAGCCCGAGCGAGATCATGTTGCCACCGACGCTGCCCAACGAGTCAACAGCGGTTCAGGACTGGTCGAAGCAAACCGTGAGAACAGCTCGCACCAACACGTCGAACGCAAACTGGCAACAGAATAGCGAGAACGTCTGCAAACCTTATTGGCTTTTTCTGCATCCCATCTCTCCTAGAGACTTAGGATGGCCAGGCCCCATCAAGCGGGCTAAGAGATGTGAACCGACTACGGCGTTGCTGATTAGCTTTGTCGTACTTTTACTTGGAGTCAGCCATTTCGCGAATCACACCAGCACTTCTTTTGATTGACGATAATGCTGTACAAGCTGCCACGCGGCAGACGATCCTGAAGCGCGCCGGCTATTTCGTCATTGCGGCACTGAATCCTGTCAGGGCTCTGGAGCAGTTTCAGAGTGGAGAATTTCCGGCCGAGATCGGGCTGGTGATCACGGACCACCTGATGCCGGGAATGAACGGGGTGGAGTTCGTTCGGGCCTTGAGAGAAACCCATCCTACGATGCCGGTTCTGGTGATCAGCGGACTGGAAGAGGCCGAACAGGAATATGCCGCGCTCGATGTGACCTTTCGGATGAAGCCTTTGCCGCCGGACCATTTGCTGGCGACGGTGCATCGTCTTGTACAGAGTGGCGAGTCCGAGCAGGCGTCCTGATCTGTGCGGTAAACGGGGGTTTATTGCCGCAGAGGCTCTCCGCTTGAGAGAATAGGGCGAGGGAACCATGCCACTGCACCCGATGCCGGAGTTTGGAAGCTTTACGCTGTTGTTGGCCTTGGTACTAAGCGTGTACACGCTGGCAATGGGTGGCGTTGCGTTAAGCCGCACACGAGGAATAGCTGGCGCGTATGGGGGCGCAGGCAGGCTGGGAGAGACGGCGCGGCGGGCAGGAATTTCAAGTTTTGTCGCGTTGAGTTGTGCGGCATTCGCGTTGGTATGGGCCTCATTCACTAACGACTATTCGGTTTCTTACATCCTGCACCATACCAACCGCGACCTGAACACGGCCTACAAATTTTCTGCGCTGTGGAGTGGACAGGAGGGCTCGCTGCTGTTGTGGGCCTGGTTGCTGAGCGCGTATGGATTTGTGCTGCGGGTGCGACACAAAGTAGACATGCGGCTGGTGGCGTTTGCGTCCACGATTCTGGCTGGCATTCAGGTTTTCTTTCTGTTGCTTCTGAACTTTGCGGCTCCTCCGTTTGCAATCCAGCCCGGGCCCGTGGCGACGGACGGTTTCGGGTTGAATCCTCTGCTGCAATATCCCGAGATGGTGATTCATCCTCCGATGCTGTACCTGGGGTATGTGGGTTTTTCGGTGCCCTTTGCGTTTGCGCTCGGGGCTCTGATGATGCGATATCCGGGGGAGAAGTGGATCCACATCACACGACGCTGGACCATGGTGACCTGGCTGTTTTTGACCTGTGGCATTTTTCTGGGCGCGCACTGGGCCTATAGCGTGCTGGGCTGGGGTGGCTACTGGGGATGGGATCCGGTGGAGAATGCGAGCCTGATGCCTTGGCTGATGGGGACGGCGTTTCTGCATTCGGTGATGATGCAGGAAAAGCGCGGGATGATGAAGACCTGGAATGTGTGGCTGATCTTCTCCACGTTTATGCTGACGATTCTCGGGACGCTGCTGACGCGATCGGGAATTGTGAGTTCAGTACATGCGTTTGCGCAGAGCTCGATAGGAAATTGGTTCTACGGATTCATTCTGATCGTGTTTTCCGTGTGCCTGTTTACGTTTTTCAAGCAAAAAGATCATCTGAAAAGCGAGAATAAGCTGGAGTCGCTGGTCAGTCGCGAGTCGAGTTTCCTGTTCAACAATCTTATTCTGCTGGCGGCGTGTTTCACGGTATTGTGGGGAACGTTGTTTCCGGTGCTGAGCGAATATGTGCAAGGCACCAAGGTGACGATGGGGGCGCCGTTCTACAACCGCGTCAACCTGCCAATCGGATTATTCCTGCTGTTCCTTACAGGCATTGGGCCGCTGTTGGCATGGCGCTCTACATCGCTGCGTTCGATTCGCCGGAACTTTATTCTTCCTTCGGTGGCAATGGGCGTGGCGCTGGTCGTGCTCGTGGGTGTGGGTGTACGGCCCTGGACGGCAGGAGACGACTGGCAGGCGGTGCTGTTTTCTCTGGTGACATTTACGTTGGCCGCAGGTGTGATTACCGCGATCGGGGCGGAGTTTCTGCGCGGTGCGACGGTGGTGCAAACGCAGACGGGCAAGAATCTGTTTGCGTCTACGGTGCTTCTGATCCGGCGAAATACGCGACGGTATGGTGGGTATGTCGTTCACTTCGGCATAGTTGTGATGTTTATCGGGATTGCGGGTGGTGCGTTCAACCAGACGCACGAGCAGGAGATGGGCTTTGGCGACACGCTGAAGTTAGGTCCGTACCAGCTGGTATGCCGGAGTTATACGCAGGACAGCAATCCGAATTACGACACGGAGTATGCGCTTCTGGACGTATTCAAGAACGGAAAGAAGATCACACAGCTTTCGCCGGAGAAGCGTTTTTATAAAGCGAGCCAGACATCGTCGACGATGGTGGCGCTGCACTCGACGCTGGAGCGCGATGTGTATGTGATCTATGAGGGGCGCAATCCCGATACCGACAAGCCGATCATCAAGGTGTTTTTGAATCCGCTGATGAACTGGATCTGGATTGGGGTACTGATTGTGGTGGGGGGGACTTTTCTGGCACTGGTCCCCAATCTGGCGCGGACCCCTGCTCGAACTTCGGCTGCGGAAGCGTCGCTGGTGGAGGCCGAGGTGCATCATGTTTGAGACGGTGCGTGAGCATGTGCGGCGTTTACGGGAAAACCGACTAGCGTGTGAAACCACTTCGCCGCGCGCCGTGGAAACCGGTGACTTCGAACGAACATTGAGAAAGCCGCTGAGACGCTGGGTGCAGGCGGTGATGGTCTGCATGCTCGCAGTGGTGATGCTTGGGGCCACTCCTTCTTCGCGGTTCGATAAGGTAGGCCACGAGATGATGTGCGCGTGCGGGTGCGGGCAGGTGCTGCTGGAGTGCAATCACGTGGGCTGTCCGGATTCAGATCGCATGATTGGCGAGTTGCGGGATCAGATTGCGGGTGGTGGACCCGACAGTGCGGTGCTGAACTGGTTTGCTGCGAAGTATGGCGCTACCGTCCTGGCGGCGCCGATACGCGGTGGGTTTGATGATGTGGCGTGGATTGCGCCGATCGTGGTGTTTCTGCTGGCGACGGTGGGGACGGGATTTCTCATAAGAATGTGGAAACTGCGTTCGGGGGGGCATGAAACGGTAACTGCGGCAGGGCCGGCATCGTTCCGCAACGAGGCGCTGCGGGAACGAATTCGGCGGGAGACGGAGTACTGATGGGAATTATTGCGGGTGTGGTACTAACGTTGATGCTGTTTGCGTTCATCTTCTGGCCCGAGCGGAACCCCTTCGTGCAGGCGGACAAGACGCGCGTGGACTACCTGCGCGAGCGGAAGGATGCCATCTACGAGAACCTGCGGGATTTGAATTTCGAGTTTCTTGCCGGTAAGTATCCGGAGCAGGATTATGCGGAACAGCGGGCGGGCCTGGAAGATGAGGCGGCGCGTGTGATCGCTGAGATGGAAGCTTTGCAGGCGCGCGGGGACTTTGGACGACGAAGTTCCGTATAACGTTGGCGGGGGAACTATTCTCGCAAGGCGACGACGGTTTGAGACTGATCTGCAAAGCTAAGTCCGAGGACCTTCGCTACATGTGCGGTCTTGTTGCTGCTCGCACTTCCCTTTGACGTAAACTTTAGATGTGATCTATTTCTTTTCTCCTCTCCGGACGGTTCAGCGTGTTGTGTTTCTGGTTGCCGTGGTGGCGGCGTCTGCGGGCTTCGGGTTTGCCGATTCGATTACTGGCGTCGTGACGAATAAGACGACGAACAAGCCCGCGGCTGGGGATGATGTGGTGCTGATTCGTCTGGCACAGGGGATGCAGGAAGCAACCCGGACGAAGACGGATGCGAAGGGGCGGTTCACCCTGGACGTACCGGACAGCGGAATGCACCTGGTTCGAGTGACGCATGAGAAGGCGAACTACTTTCGTCCGGCGCCTCCTGGAACGCAGTCGGTGGAGATAGAGGTTTACAACGCCGCCGCAAAAGTGAAGGGTGTGACCAGCGAGGCTGACGTGATGCGGCTGCAGACGGATGCAAGCGGCAAAGCGCTAACGGTGGTCGAGAACTTTTTTGTGAAGAACGAGTCCAACCCGCCGTTGACGCAGTTCAGCGATCGGCCTTTCGAGTTTTACCTGCCGCCGGGCGCGGTGGTGGAAGGATCGGCGGCACTGGCTCCGGGTGGCCTTCCGGTGCAGGCCTCGCCTACCCCGCTGGGAGAGCCGAACCACTATACGTTTCTGTTTCCGATTCGGCCGGGAGAGACACGGTTTCAGATTTCGTATCGGCTGCCGTATGACGGAAGCTTCAAGTTTGCGCCGCGGATGATGACGCCGACCGACACGGTGGCGATCATGATGCCGAAGAGTATGACGTTCAAGGCCGGGCCTTCGACGGGGTATACGCCGGTAACCGAGGAGACGACGGCGCAGACGTATGTGGCCCGGAGTGTCGAGCCTTCTCAGCCGCTGGACTTTACCGTGTCGGGTACGGGACAGATGCCGAGGGATGAAGGAACTGGGGCGGCCGCTGCGCAGACCAATGCGGCGGGTGAGGCAAGCGGTGCTCCGGCGGGCAGTGCGGCGGCGGATACGCGACCCGGAGGAGGATTGGGAGTTCCGCTTGATCCAAACGGGACGAACGATCCGTGGGCGAAATACAAATGGTGGATCTTGGGCGGCCTCGGCTTGGTGATGGCAATGGGCGCAGGGATACTGCTCAAGAACGGTTCGCCCGCTTCGGCCGGGATGCTTGCGAGTGCGAAAGGCCCTGATTCGCTGCTTGGGGCGATGAAAGACGAATTGTTTGCTCTTGAAGCGGACAGACTGCAGGGGCGACTGAGCGAGAGCGAATATCTGGAGCAGAAAGCGGCGCTCGAGGTGGTTCTGAAACGAGCTCTGACGCGCAGCGTGGCTGGCGGTGATGGGCCGCAGGGAGCGGGGCCGGTTGGCTGAGTAGCCTGTCTCTGCGGTAGGCAGGCTCCCGTGGATTGACGTGGCCGAACCGGCCTCGTTGAGGCTTCGACCGGGAGGTGCTTTTAGCTCGGTCCCAGCAGCCGCAATAGGAAAAACACAACGACACCTGCAAAGAATACGAGCGCCATCCGGATGCCTGGTTCCCGGTTCACCTCCGGGACCAGGTCCGTGGCCGCAACGTAGATCGTCACTCCGGCAGAGAGCGGCAGGCCCAACTTTACCCAGCCTGGCTCGAGGTTGATCACAAGCGCACCCAGAACGGTCATTGCTCCGAGGAACAGGGCCGAGTTGAGCGCTGTCGTTCGTCCTCGGCCCCCCGCAAGCATGACGCTCGCCATGGTGAAGCCTTCGGGAATCTTGTGGAGAAACACGGCAAAGAACAGCACCCAACCCAGCCAGTGCGACAGAACGAAGCCTGAACCGATGGCAACGCCGTCGAAAAACGTGTGCGTGGCCAGACCCAGAAGCACCGAGTAGCTGGTCTTCGCAGAGACAAACTCGTGGTGATGCGTCTCTTCACCAAAGTGGAAGTGAGGCACCAGGGTGTGCTCCAACAGATGAACGCCGCAGTATCCCGCGAGCACGAGAAGCGGAGCCCAATGCGGATTGGCGGCGAGCCCTTCCGGGATCATCTCGAGCACGGCGGCGGCGAGCATGAAGCCCGCGCCGAGAGCGACGAAGTATCGCAAGGCACGCATGGACGGCGAACGTCGGACCAGCAGAAATCCGCCCAGATAATCGGCCAGCCCGGCGACCAGACCCAACCCGACGCTTAGCCAGAGTGCAGACATGGTCAGCTCCGGGAGCGGCGGCTCGAACCACCGCTTGCAATCGACCGACGCAGCCGAGTTTCCAGTCCACCAGCCTTATACTCCGGGAAAAACATGCTGCGTGCCAGACTCTTCATGGTCTGACGATTTTACCTGTCTCCGGCCATTGCGACTCGCGCGAAAGGACGAACACCACGCCGAGTCCGCACACCAATACGAGCCCTTCGACACGTTCGGAAAGCCAGTGCAGCCGCTCGAAATCGCCGACCCTCGGATCGTCCACAGGTAAGCCTGATAGAGCTCTGTCCGCCGCCATTGCGGGCAGAATGTGAAACTGCGAGTATGCGGTTCCCGCCAGCATGACAACGGTCAGCGCAAATTGGATGGCGAACCCCACACGCGCGGGCACCTCGGCTTGGAACCAGAGCCAAGCGTTAGCCAGACAGAACAGCACACCACCGACCAACCCGATCCAGTGCAGCTCGCGCAGGGACCCTCCCACGACGAGCCCTGCCTCATGCGTACTGGCGAGCCTGCCGAAGGCGATTGGAGCCAGGACAAAGGAGAGAAAGGCGATTCCTCCTACCCAGGTCACCATCGCATACAGGCGCAGAGCCCGCAACAAAGTCTGCATCGAACGTGATCCCTTCCC
Source organism: Acidobacteriota bacterium (assembly GCA_030853485.1). Lineage (GTDB taxonomy): Bacteria > Acidobacteriota > Terriglobia > Terriglobales > Acidobacteriaceae > Edaphobacter. The sequence continues at coordinate 13,153 of JALYVA010000188.1, read as the reverse complement.
GCTGAACGGATGCGCGGTGAACTGCACATCCGGCTTCCGGCGCGCTATGCGCTGGTACCCCCCACCCCCCCGGGGGGTTGGGGTAGCTAAGCTGTTTCGTTACAGTGACATACGAATTTGACCCCATGCAAATTCTTCATTCTATTGAGCTTACGGGTAAATTCGTCATTCTAAACGCTTTCTCTTCTCCAAATAGATCAAGCTCCGGCGTGGCCGGAGCTTGTTTATTCTCTACTTTTAATTATACACGTTTGCGATAACTACTACGCCACTCGAAAGTGCTGGATTGGCGCGGGTTTTCGCGATTTAGGGCTTGACAAGAGTTTTCCACAGGGCTGGATCGGGGCAGAGGAGTGATTGGAAGACATTGCCCTTGCTGAACTGCTGGCTGGGCGGGCCTAGGCTGATCTCGGGTGAGTCAGCTGCCGGGCTGGAGGGTGAGGGTGACCACTGCCGAGTGCTGGAGGGTGCTGCCGGTGGGTGTGGTGGAGGTTCCGGTGACAGTGATGAGGTAGGTTTTTGCGGTGCCGGCAAGGGAGACCGCGTTGACGCGGTCTCCGCAGCCGCTGACGGAGAGAAGCGCGGCCGCGAGGATTCCGAGGCTGAGCAGCTTTGCTATGTGGATGCGACGGCGCATGGAGATGCCGACGAAGGGCACGGCGAGGAGCGCCCAGGCGGGCGACGGGGGGGATAGGGGCGCGGGGCGGATGCGAGCTGTGGTTTCCGGTGTGGCAATGGTGAGGGTGAACGGAGTGGATGCGGAGGCTGGTGGGATGGTGGGTGGATTGAAAGAAGCAATGGCAAGGTTGGGCAGGCCGCTGACTGCGAGCGTGACGGGGCTGGCCATGTTGCCTTGAGGCTGGACGGAAAAGGTGAAGGTGACGGCGGCGCCGGAGGTGATGGTCTGGGTATTCGCATTGGTGGCCGAAAGGGCAAAGTCGGCGAGGGCTGGAGGCGGATTGGACCCGGAGGAGGACGCGATGGTGATCTGCTGAAGGGGGGATGTGCTTGGAGCGAAGTTGGTGCTTCCGTTGTAGACGGCGGAGAGGCTATGGGTGCCCGCCGCAAGGGTGATGCTGCTGAAGACGGCAAGCCCCGAGGAGGACAAGGTTGCGGCGCCGAGCGGCGTGTTGCCGTCGAGCAGCGTGACGGTGCCGACGGGGAAACCTGCGGAGGTGGCGGCGACCTGGATGGCGAAGGTGAGGGAGGTGCCTGAGCTCCCGGTACCGATGAGGTTGCTGAAGGCTGTGGAGGTGGCGACGGGCTGGATGGTGAGGGTGGAGGCGATCGGGGCGAGGGTGTAGTTCCCTGCTGCCGGTCCGCTGAGGGTGGCTGTGATGGGGTAGGTCCCGGCGGGGGAGAGAGGGGATGCGGCGGAGCTGAAAGACACTATGACGTTGCCGGTATCCTGCGGGAGGACGCCGGTAACGGATCCGTTGAGAGCGGGGAGCGGCTGGCCGTAGGTGATCGAGGGGACGGAGGCGATGGACACGGTGAGAAGTTGCGGGGCGATGCGGAAGGCGATGGCGGGGCTTTGCGCGGAGGAGTGGGTCTGGTCGCCGGAGTAGGTGGCGGTGACGTTGTAGAGACCGGCCGCCAGGGTGCTGGTGGGGAGGCTGGCGGCGTTGCCGCTGAGAGGTGCGGAGGCGAGGGTGGACGAGAGTGCGTTTGCGGTGTTGAGGAAGACGATGTTTCCAGCAGCGGGGCTGGAGGTAGCGAGGGCGGCGACGACCTGACCGGAACCGTAGGCGATGACGGATGGGGCGGCGAGGGTGAGAGCTCCGGGCGTGGTGACGCCGAGGCCGCCGACGGTGCGGATGGCGGTTGGGGGTGCGGGAACGGTGTCGAGCTGGCGGATGCGCTGGTTGCCTGTGTCGGCGAGATTAAGCAGACCGGCCGGGGTGAAGGCGGCGGCGCGGGGTGTGTCGAGCCCGGCGCCGAGGGCTGGGCCGCCGTCGCCGGAGAAGGTCTGGGTGCCATCGCCGGCGACGGTAGAGATGGTGCCGGAGGTGGGGTCGATGCGGCGGATGCGATGGTTGGCGGTGTCGGATACGTAGAGGTTGCCGGAGGTGTCTACGGTCAGGCCGTGAGGGAGCGCAAGCGTGGCGGCGGTGGCAGGGGCGTGGTCGCCGGAGAAGCCAGGGCTGCCGGTGCCGGCGAGGGTGGAGATGATGCCGGTAGAGAGCGTGACGGAGCGGATGCGGTGATTGCGGGTGTCGGCGAGGAACAGGGCGCCGGAGGTAACGGCTAGGCCGGTGGGAGAGTCGATGGAGGCGGACGTGGCGGGGCCGTTGTCTCCGGAAAAACCCTGGATGCCGTTTCCGGCGACGGTGGAGAGGATGCCGGTGTGAGCGTCGATGCGGCGAATGCGGTGGTTGGCGGTGTCGGCGAAGTAGAGATTTCCAGAAGGGTCGAAGGCGAGCGCTGTGGGGAGGTTGAGGTCTGCTGCGGCGGAGGGACCGTTGTCTCCGGAGAAGGCTGCGACCCCTGTGCCTGCGACGGTGACGATGAGGCCGGAGGCGAGGTTGAGCTTGCGGATGCGTTGGTTGTGGGTGTCGGCGATGTAGAGATTGTTGGCGGGGTCGAGAGCGAGGCCCTGGGGGGAATCGAGCGACGCGGCGGGGGCGGGGCCGTTGTCGCCGGAGAAGCCCTGGGTGCCTGAGCCGGCGATGGTGGTGAGGACACCGGTGGTGTCTATTTTGCGGATGACGTGGTTGGCGGTCTCGGCGAGATAGAGATTTCCGGCGGGATCGAAGACGATGGCGGAGGGAAGGAGAAGAGGGACGGTGAGGGCGGAGGTAGTGGTTTGGGCGGGGGCGAAGACTTGCAGACCAAGCAGGAGACAAACGGGGATCCAGATGGAAGCTCGGAGAAAGCGACGGGAGTGGGGAAGGCTCTGCGTACCCATCTGGAGTTGCTACGCCGTTCAGCTTGCGGAGGCGAATCGTTCGAGGCGAATCGGGTTAAGCGCATAGACCCAGCAACGTTCTGTGGATCCGTCTTCGCGTTTTACCTTGACGAGTTTACGGAGGAAGAGACTGCTGTCGGGAAAATCGGCAGAGTACTCCTCATATCGATCGAGACGGTCGAGCAACTCTGGTTCTTGTGGGATTGCAAATATGTGACCGGGGACTTCTTCTGTTCCTCTGGATTTGAGGAGAACGCCGGGATAACTTCCGAGATCCAGTAGCTTGCCTTTTACTGTTCCCTTCCCAACAAGTTGAAATCTTCGTACCTCTTCGCGTACCTCTTCGGGTGCGGTATCGGGGTGCAGCGTACCGTAGACAAAAAGTTTATGCGGCATGCGAAACCTCTTTGTCAGCCTTCTCCAGTTTGGCGCGTTTGATCAGCAGTGTACGAAGGTGTTCGAAGCTATTTCTCTCGTTACTTATATACTTCCGCAACTGCTGGTGACGCACAATGCAACCAAGGTAGTAGCCCAGGAGAGCATTCACATCAGCATATCTCAGCTGTCGGGTAGATTTCGAAGTAAGCCACCAGTTCGAAAGCATTCAGCGGGTCGAGCAGGCTGGGATCCCCTGTTTTCACCAGATGGAATACAGCTAAATTCCCTGACGGCTCGTCGAGCGCGGTGAGCGTTTTCTTGCAGGTACTTGTTGTGAAGAAATCTTTATGGAGATCGTAGAGAAATTTCGATCTGTTCAACGAAGTTATTCGGCGACGGTGCGGTTGGTGAGCTGGCCGAGTTTTTCGATGGTGATGGTGATCTCTTCGTTGGGTTGGAGCCAGCGCTTTGGGGTGCGGCCGAGGCCTACGCCTTCGGGCGTTCCGGTGCTGATGATGTCTCCCGGTTCGAGCGGCGTGATGCTGGAGAGGTAGGCGATCAGTTCGGGAAGCTTGAAGATGAGGTCGCTGGTGTTGGAGCTTTGCAGGGTCTCGCCATCGATGGTGAGCGAGATGTCGAGGGTGTGCGGGTCGGGCACTTCGTCGGCCGTGGTGATGGAAGGGCCGAGGGGGGTGAAGGTGGGGAAGGATTTTCCAAGGGTCCACTGGGAGGTGGAAAGCTGGATGTCTCGTGCGCTGACGTCGTTGCAGATGGTGTATCCGAAGACGTGGCTCATGGCGTCGGCGGCAGCGATCTGGTAGCCGGGCTTTCCGAGGACGACGGCGAACTCGGCTTCATAATCCGGTTGCGTGCTGAGCCTGGGAAGGATGATGGATTGGCCGGAGCCTATGACGGAGCTCGACAGCTTCATGAAGACGGTGGGGACTTTCTGGACCTGCATGTTGGATTCGGCGGCGTGCTTCTGATAGTTGAGGCCGATGGCGAAGACGCGGGGCGGACGTGGGATGGGTGCGTGCAGCGTGAGGGACGAGAGTAGGAGATGGGGGACTTGGTGGAGTCTGGATTGGATCTCATCGAGGGCTGATTCTCCGGCGATGATGATGGCAAGAACGGAGGGATAGCCGAGCGAGGACAGGTCCGCGACGTGGTCGCCTTGCGGTGTGCTGAGAAGGACTCCGGGGGTGGGGAGGCCGAGGTCGAGGGTGGCTGCGGGTACGGGCGAACCGGGGCTGAGAGGCTGCGTGGTGGGCGCGTCGGGGTGGGTGGAGAAGGTGACCAGTTTCATGCGTGCGTGCTCCTGATGGGGAAGGTGGCGGGGGTGGCGGGGGTGGCGGGCTTGGGTTCGGCGTCGCTCCAGGCCTGGCCGCCGGGGAAGGCGAAGCGGGCGAGAGATTCTTCGCGTATCTCGATACTGTAGCCGGGGTCGGTGGGAAGAAGGTAGTGGCCGTTGCGGATGCGTACGGGGGTGAGGAAGTGTTCGTGCAGGTGGTCGACGTATTCGACGACGCGATGGTGGAGCGAGGCAGAGACGCTGAGGAAGTCGAAGATGGAAAGATGCTGCACGTACTCGCAGAGACCGACGCCGCCGGCGTGAGGGCAGACGACGGTGTTGAATTTCGCGGCCATGAGGAGAATGGCGATGTTCTCGTTGACGCCGGCTACGCGGCAGCTGTCGAGCTGGAGGACGTCGATGGCTTCAGCCTGGAGAAGCTGCTTGAACATGATGCGGTTGTGGCAATGCTCCCCGGTGGCGATGCGGACCGAGGGCACCTCGCGGCGAATGCGGGCATGGCCGAGGATGTCGTCGGGGCTGGTTGGCTCCTCCATCCAGTAGGGCTTGAGTTCTGCGAGTTGCCGGGTACGGTCGATGGCTTCGAGAACGCCCCACTTCTGGTTGGCATCGACCATGAGGTGGTTGTCCCATCCGATTTCGTCGCGTACGATGCGGGCGCGGTGGAGGTCTTCGGCGGGGTCGCCGCCTACCTTGAGTTTGAAGTGGGTCCAGCCTTCGGCGAGGGCTTCACGGCAGAGGCGGCGGATCTTTTCTTCGCTGTAGCCGAACCATCCAACCGACGTGGTGTAGGCCGGATAGCCGTGTTGCTGAAGATGGGCGAGGCGTTGGGGCTGGCCGGTGCCGCGGGCACGCTCGAGAATGTCGAGGGCTTCGCTGGGCGTGAGGGCATCGTCGATGTATTGGAAGTCGACAGATTTGAGAAGCTGCGCGGGATCGAGATCGGCGAGGAGCTTCCAAAGCGGCTTTTTTTCGGCGCGTGCGTAGAGGTCCCACACGGCGTTGAGGAGAGCGCCGGCGGCGAGATGGATTACGCCCTTCTCCGGACCAAGCCAGCGGAACTGGGTATCTCCGGTGAGCTGGCGGGAAAAAGCACAGAGGTCTTCGGTCAGTGAGGAGAGGGTTCGGTCGATGAGGTAGCGGGAAAGATATCGGAGCGCCTGGACGACGAGCTCGGTGCCGCGGCCGAGGGTGAAGGTGAGGCCGTGGCCTGTGAGAGAAGAATTGGTTTCAAGGATGCAATACGCGGCAGAATAGTCAGGATCTTTGTTGACGGCGTCGGAGCCGATCTGGTGCAGCGAGGTGGGAAAACGCAGGTCGATGACACGGACCGCGGTAATGAGAATCTCGTTCAAAGTGCGGGCTTCTCCTGGTGGGCGGGGTGGCGCAGTGAAAAACGTGTCCTTGAAAAACTGCGAGGGGCGGGAAGTCTGCAGGGGTGTAGCGGACAGGGTGTTTTTTCTGGCGAAACGAGTTTATCATAGGCCAAAACCGGCTGAATGAAAAGAGCACGCACGGAGAGGTGTGGCTGTTGCGTTGAGGAGTTGGGGCTGGAGGGATTTCTTTGGCCGCTGGACTCCCGCGAGGAGCGGCAGCCGGACAGATTTGTCGAAGGTGCAAGCAAAAGGCCTCGAGCGTTGCTCGAGGCCTTCTGGGTGGGAAATACGGCGTTGGTTAAGGTACGGTCTGGAACCGGCCGTTCGCGAGTCCAACCGCATAGGGCTGGTAGATCGGCGCAGCGGATCCGACGATTTCTGTGATGAAGTTAGCTCCATCGCCTGCGACCCAGACGTTGCCGGACTGATCGACAGCCAGAGCGCGGCCGGAGAGCAGGTAGGACTGGGCCTTCTGGAAACCGGTGGAGGGAGAGAGAGCATTGGAATAAGCGCTGATCTCACTCACGCTGCCGGTGGACGCACCATTGGTGTTGTTGGGGAGCCAGATGTTGGAGCGACTGTCGAGACTGATCGAGGTGGGATGTGAGACGCCGGCGGCAGCACCTGCAAAGGGCGAGCCACTCGGCTGGACGAAGGTCCCGCCACTTGGCACGAGGGTGGTGAGCGCATTGGTGTCGTTCGCCGCGATGTAGATGTTGCCTGCCTGGTTGACGGACAGCCCGTAGGAGTTGCCAGAGGTAGTGAACGGAGTCGTGAGGAAGCTGTTGAGCGAGCCACTTCCAGTTCCGGGAGTTACTTTCGAGACAAAGCTGGAGCCTGAGGTGACCCAGAGGTTATTCAGGGTTGCCTTGGTGATGTAGTCGGGCATGATCCGAATCGGATTGGGACCGACTGCGTTGGATATCTGGACTGGAGCAACGGCAGCGGTAGCAGTGGCCGCCAGAGGGATCTGATAAAGCGAACCGGTAGTTCCACTGACCGAAGTGAAGTACAGGTTCTTCACGCCGTCAGCGGCTACGGCGAGTGGGCTGGTTCCAATTGGGAACGATAGAGCCGCCCCGTTGTACGTGGTGTACCGATACATCGAGTTGGACGTACCGACCCAAACGTTGGATGCCGAGTCGATGACGGTGCCTCCCTGTGCTCCGGCTCCTGGGAAGATGCAGGCTAAGGGCACGCCGGAACTGGTGATGGCAGACAGATTCCCGGTCGAGCCCTGGGAGTTTGCGAACCAGACGTCGTCATACTGATCGATCGCGATGTCAACAGGAGAGCTGACGAAGGCTCCCGTACCCCCTGTGGGGGTTCCGCACGGGCTGGAGCTGCTGTAGCTGATGCCGATGGTCCAGTCTGTGGGCTGAGTGCTGAGCGAAGGCTGGTAGGGTGCACCGACTCCGCCTGCGAGGCCGTAGAGGGTCGTCATGTTGGCGGTGTTGCTGCTGCTTGGGTTGACCAACATGTAGAACGCTGCCTGCAAGGTGTCGGTTGCGGCAGCAAAGCTATTTGGGTTGAGGTTCGTAACATTGGGCGCTGGCGGTACGGCTGCAGAGAACAGCGATGTGCATTGCGGGTTGGAAGCGCTCGCATTGTTGATGCAGGAGGAGAGAATGTTGGCAATCAGGTTGATCTTGGACGTCTCGGGTGTTGCGGTGATGGATACCGAGGGATTGATGTTGTTCGCGAGGCCATTGATCGGGTGGGCGGCAGCGGCAATGCTGGTCGTGCTTTTCGCCGTGCCTGTGGTGACGTCGGCCAGCAGGGCGATGGTGTTCGTAACCTGGTCTACGATGGTTTTCTGCTGGCCCGTTCCGTCGTTGCGAATCGTCTCGGTGGCGGGGTCGAAAAACTGTTGGATGGCGGCCAGAGTGGCGACGGTGGTGGCCTCAGACAGGACGACATTGTTGGTGCCGTTAAGCGTACCGCAGTCGCCGTAGATCCCGATGAAGGCAGCTGCGGTATTGTTTTTGGATGTATCGCCGTCGTTGACCGTGTTACCGCCCTTGGCAATGACAAACACGAGCGGGCTGCTTTCGGTTGCTGGCAATGGGCAGGAGAAGTGGTTTCCGGTACTGGTTTGGCCGTCAGGATCCTTAACGAAACTAAATGAGCCGGTACCGTCGTTGCTGGAGGTCGTGGTTGCGGCGAGCACTGGAGCTTGGGCACTTCCGGAGATAGACTGCCCGGCGTACCAGAGACTTACGGTCGCACCGGCGACGGGCTGATTGCCTCCGTGGATGGCGCCTTTCAGCGTTGCGGCCGAGCTGAACGGGTTGACATCCGGCGACGAGGTCGCCATATTCGCGCAACCGGTGACGAATATGGTGCTCGCTGCTAATAAGGCGAGCCGATTTCGCTTTGAACCCGAGAGCGGGGCGAAGTAATTGCCAGTCATGGTGTTCCCTCCAGAAATTGTTGATGCAACAAACTTGAAAACGGAGCTTTAGGAGATTACGTGCCGGGAGCAAAGTATCGCGCCGACAAGACGGGGAGTTTGCAAAATAGCCTATTGCCGAGAAAAAGTAAAAACACTTGCTAAAGTCAGCGTACGTTTTCTACCTGAAAATCTGTTGACAGGGACATCATTGACCAAGGAATTGCCGTGAGTAGCCCCCGCAGGTAAGACCCCGATTGTCTCAATATGGAGCATAACCGAGCTTAGCCGATGCGCTGCTTAAATGCTCGTAATACTTTTGGGTCATGGGCCAGGCTTGCGTGGTGGGTGCGATCCGTGTGGATCCGGCGTGCTGGCCGGGTCTGCTGTCCGTTGCATTCGAAAGGCTCTGATTGCCACGCTTAGGCGTTACAGCCTACGCGTCCAACACTTCGCCTAAACGAACACCTATCAATAATTACTGGAATCATCGGACCGATACAAAGGGCCGGACACTTTCGCCGACGCGCGGGTCACCGTCCTCTAAATGGACCTCTACACGAGGTAAGCCTCTTTTGTTCGAGGCCGGGCTGCGCTGGGCCGAAAGGGACGCAGGTTGTACTCGAGTGAACCCGCACGAAGTCAGGTGGGCTGATGGCGATGTCTCAAACGTGCTTGTATTTTGAGACTGTGGCTGATCGTTCGTACGCGGATCTCAAAGATCGAGCTTAGCTATGGGTCGCCACATCTGCTAAGGGTAGCCCGGCACCGGGGAGAAGGATGTGTCGCTGGGAACCCGGGCTGGGATCAGGCAAGGGGCAGGTCTGGAGCAAGGCTTACTGGAAACAATTGTGACCGGATGGAAGCCTCCGCAAGGAACAGGGTTACAGGGAGGGAGTTGCATCGGCCGGCCAGGTGCTTCTGTGTGATCCCTCTACTGATTCGGCTGAGCATTCTGATTGTCATGTCGCGTACAACCTTTGTGGGAGCGCAGATGGCCAACCGGCGGGGAGTGAGCTAATCTATCTGACAGAGTTAAAGGGGTGCTTGTAAATGGAGAAGCGAATGATGCGCACCAAGCCTACGTCGGTTGCAGCAGTGGTTGCCCTGGGAGCGGCACTTGTTCTCGGTGGATGCAGGAGTTCGACGCCTCCAGCGGCTCCGGCACAGAACGCGACCCCAAACACAACGACGACGGCGGCGGCTCCGGCACCTGCTTCTGCGCCGGTTCCGGCTCCTGTGACGCAGGGAGCGGTGCAGCCCGCGCCGGCTCCGGCTGCTCCTTCGATGGCCGCTGCCCCTCCGGTTGCGGTTAGGCCGGCGGCGCCTGCTGCGGTGAGAGTGACGGCGCGTGCGGGCACTCCTGTGGTGGTGACGGTGACCGAACAGTTGAGCGCGAGCCACAATGAAGTGGGCGACCGGTTTACGGGTGTGCTGACGGAGCCGGTGCGAGGCACGGGAGGAGAGACGATCTTCCCGCGGGGGGCTCGTGTGGGCGGGACCGTGACGGCGGCCAAGGGACGCGGCAGGTTCAAGGGGTCGGGTGCACTGGCCATTCAGGTGACCTCGATTGCCGGAACGCCGGTGAGCGTGTCGAATTATGAGAAAGAGGCGAACGGCAAGGGCAAGCGGTCGGCTGGCTTTATCGGCGGCGGGGCCGGGGGCGGAGCGTTGATCGGTGCACTGGCAGGCGGCGGCAAAGGTGCGTTGATCGGCGGTTTGCTTGGCGCGGGCGCAGGGACAGCGGGCGCTGCATTCACTGGCAACAAGGATGTGGTGATTCCGTCCGAGTCGACGGTAACGTTCCGTTTGACGGCGCCGGTTACGGTCACGAGGCGGTAGAGCTTTTATCGCAAGTGTTCGCGCCTGCTCTTTCTCCAAAGAGCAGGCGCTTTTTCTTGCATTCCATCTGCGCGGCTGCGAGGTTGGATAACGCTACACTTGTTCCATGCCGTTGAATCCTGTGTTCCTGTTATCCGCGACCGATGTTTCGCACTTCCCTTCCGAGACGAAGACCTATGGAGCGCCGGAGGTGGCGTTTCTGGGGCGTTCGAACGTGGGCAAGTCTTCGCTGATCAATTCGCTGCTGGGCTCGAAGCAGGCGCATACGTCGTCGACGCCGGGACGTACGCGGGCGATCAACTTCTTTGCGCTGCATGAGGGCTCGGGTGAGAGGATGAAGCCGCGTCCGGTGCTGATCTTTGCGGACCTGCCGGGGTACGGATATGCGAAGATCTCGAAGTCGATCTCGGCGGAGTGGCCGAAGTTTATTGAGCCGTACCTTGCCGAGCGGGAGCCGCTGGCGCTTTGTGTGTGCCTAGTAGATACCAATATTCCGCCGCAGGAAAACGATACCCAACTGATCACGTATTTGAAGCAGACGCAGCGGCCGTTTGTCGTCGTGGGGACGAAGGCGGATCGGCTGTCGAATAATGAACTGGCGAAGTCGATGACGGCGCTGAAGAAGGCGCATGAAGTGGAGGAAGTTCTTCCAGTTTCGGCAAAGACAAATGCAGGGACGAAGGCGCTTTGGGCAAAGATGATGGAAGTTGCGGAGTAGCGGCGTCAATAGATGCAAGATCTTAGGCGGTCGTTAACAGTTGAATCTTCCTCAGCGCCTGCACATCTCAGGATCATGAACAGGAAATCACAATGATTTCGCCCGAAGCTCGAGAGCGTGGCCGCCGTGCTGCGCTGATTGTGCTTTGGCTGGCTCTGGCGGCGCAGGTGGCATGGATACTGGTTCACTATTTCAGGTTGCGTGAATCGTGGGGCAGCATGTGGTATCCGCTCACATTTGGCATGCCGTTTTTTCTGCTTGCGCTCACCATGGGGCGCGTTCGCTCGATTGCTTCCTTGCTGCGTCTGCCGCCTGCTCTTGCTTTTCTGGATGCGGTGGCCGATCGTTTCGGTCTGCTTGGACCGCATGGCGCGCCTGGAGTAGCGTGGGGTGACTTCGCGCATTTCGTCGCGTACACGGCGCAGGTGAACTCGTTTGTCCCTTCCCGTTTCGCGCCCTCACTGGCGATTTTCGCGACTTTGTGTGAGATGCTGTTCGGCCTCGCCCTCCTGCTGGGCGTGCGTCTCTCTCTGGCAGCACTGGGATCGGCAGCGCTGCTGTTTCTGTTTGGGACCGCGATGACGATTTCGGGATTCTCGCAGTTCGCCTACAGCGTGTACCTGATGGCTGCGGGAGCACTGGCGCTCTCTACCGTAGACGCTTCGTTGCTGAGCTTGGATGCGCTTCTAAGTTCGCGGAAAAAGATATAGGCGAAGCGCGTCCGGGACGATCGCAGGATCAACAGAAAAGGCGGCCGCGGACCAAGTGGATCGCAGCCGCCTCTACCTTAGAAGAACTACTCGCCGTAGTAATCGAGGCCGAGATGGGTGATGAGTTCTTCGCCCATGATGTGGCGGAGGGTGTTCTTGAGCTTCATGTTCTGGATGAAGAGGTCGTGCTCGGGGTAGACGCCGGGCGCGGAGTCGGGGTCTTTGAAGTAGAAGCTGAGCCATTCCTGAATGCCCAGGCCTTTGAGGGTTGGGGCTCTGGCGGCGAGGTCCATGAAGAGGATCAGGTCAAGGGCGAGGGGCGCGGCGAGGATGGAGTCGCGGCAGAGGAAGTCGACCTTGAGCTGCATGGGATAGCCGAGCCAGCCGAAAATGTCGATGTTGTCCCAGCCTTCTTTGTTGTCGCCTCGGGGCGGGTAGTAGTTGATGCGTACCTTGTGGTAGAGATCCTTATAGAGGTCGGGGTGAAGCTCGGGCTGGAAGATGTGCTCGAGGACGCCGAGCTTTGAGACCTCTTTGGTCTTGAAGGATTCGGGGTCGTCGAGGACTTCGCCGTCGCGGTTGCCGAGGATGTTGGTGGAGTACCAGCCGGAGACGCCGATGTTGCGGACCTTGAAAGCGGGCGCGAGGACGGTCTTGATGAAGGTCTGGCCGGTCTTGAAGTCCTTGCCGCAGATGGGGGCGTTCATCTTGCGCGAGAGCTCGTTGAGGGCGGGGAGGTCGACGGTAAGGTTGGGTGCGCCGTTGGCGAAGGGGATGCCTTCTTTGAGGGCGGCCCAGGCGTACATCATCGAAGGCGAGATGTTGGGGTCGTTGTCGACGAGGCCTTTCTCGAAGGCTTCGAGGGTTTCGTGGACGGCGGTTCGTTCGAGATAAATCTCGGTGGAGCCGCACCAGATCATGACCTGGCGGTCGGTCCGGGTTTTGAACTCGGCGATGTCGTTGCGGATCTGGTTGGCGAGGTCGCACTTGTTTTTGCCGGTCTTGACCTTCTGGCCGGTGAGGCGCTTGACGTAGTGCTGGTCGAAGACGGCGGGCATGGGCTCGATGGACTCGAGGAAGGGGCGCATGGATTCGAGCTGGTCGCGATCGAGCACCTGGGCGGTTTTGGCCGCGTCGTAGAGGTTGCCGCCGAAGATGTCCCATCCGGTGAAGACGAGGTCGTTGAGGTTGGCGATGGGGATGAAGTCTTTGATGAGGGGGCTGCGTGCGTCGGTGCGTTTGCCGAGGCGGATGGTGCCCATCTGTGAGGTGGAGCCGATGGGTTTGGCGAATCCGCGGCGGACGGCTTCGACGCCTGCGATCAGGGTGGTTGCGACGGCTCCCATGCCGGGGATCATGACGCCTAGTTTTCCTGTAGCGGGCTTGATGCTGCTGGCCGCGTTCTGCTGGGCGGCTCCGGGTGTAGACATGCTGGGCGATACCCTTCCCTCGTGCAATTTTCCGTTAGGCGGAAGTCTCAGTATCGCTTATGGCGGAGGTGGGGTGCAAATGGGAAG
>JALYVA010000146.1 GCA_030853485.1 Acidobacteriota bacterium | reverse complement strand
AAGCCGGGGCGTGCACCGAAGGCGGGACGTGCGCCGCCGGGGGTGAAGCCGGGGCGGCCGGGCGCGCCTCCGGGTCCGCCAGCGCCAGGGCCGCCGGGGAAGGTGCGTGTGGGGTGCATGGGGCGGCGTGCGCCCGGAGCGGATGAACCCATGGGGGGACGGGACCCGGGGGCACCCGGTGCACCGGGACGGGGGCGCTCGAAGATGGGGCGGCTACGGGCGGGAGTGCCCGGAGCGACCGGAGGAGCGGTGTAGATGGGGCGCGGGCCGGTCTGCGGCATGATGACGCGTCGCGCGGGGGGACCGGCTGGTGCGGCAGGCGTTGCTTCGGCCGGGGTCTGCGCGGCCTCGGGCTCGGTCAGTGTGGCCGGTGTGGATGGAGCTGGGTCCACTGTCTGGGCAGGAGAACTCAAAGATGCTGCCGGAGTGGGGGATGCCGGCGGCGCCGAGGCGGGCATCGCGTGGGGAGGGGTGGCGGATACCGCTGGAGCGGTCGCAGCAGCGGGCCTGGAGACGGCCGGCGATGTGGTGGTGGGCGATGCGGGACGCTCGGCCGCGGGCTGTGCCGGGGGGGGAGCGACGACCACGGGAGGACGCGCGATCACCGGGCCTACGGGAGGCTTGCTGACGATTGCGGGTGCTGGATTGACGATGTTAACTTGCTGGCGCGGCAAAGGAACGATGCGCCGGGGCGCCGGGGGCTGATTGGCTGCCTGGGGTGTCGGGGACGTCTGGGCTGCCTGAGGAGCAGAAGGAGCAGGCACCGCCACCACAACACGGGGTGGGACAGAAGTCGCACTCGCGGGTGCAACGACCACGGCGGGACGGGCGGGAGGAGGCACAGCGCGTACTGCGGATTCTGCCTGTTTGCGCTCGAGGATGGCCTTGAGCGCGTCGCCCGGCTTCGATACCTTGGAAAGATCAAACTTCGGCTTGGTTTCCGATGCCTGTCGGCTCCCGCCGCTGGTTCGGCTGCCATTTTTGAAATACTCCCGGACCCTTTGGGCCTGGTCGGTTTCGATCGAACTAGAATGTGTCTTTCCCGACACGCCGATCGCTTCCAGCGCATCCAGAATTGGCCTGCTTTTGACTTCCAGTTCTCGTGCCAGATCATTGATTCGAACTTTGCTCATCCGTCCCTTTTCGCTTCCCTGCGCCCTTAGCTGTTCATATCAGCCTCATCGAGGTAGGAATCTGTGTTGTATGTATTATCCCCGAAATCGCAGTCTTTGCGCCCGGGAAAACCCTTGTTGCATGGCCGGTCCGGCTAGCCACGATCATGTCCGTCGGTGTCGATCCCCTCGTCGGAGATTTCCTGCGCCTGATCGGCAAGCGTGTCGACGGTGTCGTTGTCGAGCTCGATGCGTTCTTCGCGCGCATCTGCATCGCTGAAGGCGTCGCTGGCCGAGTCAAGTTCCTCGGCCTCGGCGATATCTTCAGTAGAAACATCGCTTACTTCCTCTGCGGTACCGAATGCAGCCTCTTCGGCCAGAATTGCTTCCGGTGTCTTATTCATGTCGACCTCCTGTGGCTCTGATGCCTGTACTGAGTCTGTCGTTTCCGCTACGGCGGCAATGGCGGGGCGCTCTTCGCCTTCCTCGTACTGGCCGAAGTAGTGGCGCACGGCAACGGAGATCTTTTCGACGGTCTTTTCGCCGATCCCTGGAACCTCTTCGAGCTGCTCGGGGGTCATGTCGGCGAGCGCTTCGACGGTGGTGATGCCGGCTGCGATCAGCTTTTCGAGGATGGTTTCGCCAAGTTCGGTAACCTGCTCGATTGGGGTGGCGGGGCCGCCGGACATGGCCTGCATCTGCTGCTCGACCTCCTGGCGCTTCTCCTCTTCGCTCTTGATGTCGATCTTCCATTGCAGGAGCTTGGCGGCGAGGCGGACGTTCTGGCCTTTTTTGCCGATGGCGAGCGACAGCTGCGTATCGTCGACGATCACCTCGATCTGCTTGTCGGCGAGGTCGGTGATGGAGACGCGGCTGACTTTGGCCGGCTGCAGCGCTTTTTCGGCAAAGGTGGTGATCTCTTCGGAGAATTCGATAATGTCGATTTTTTCGCCGCGCAGCTCGCGGATGATCGACTGCACGCGCATGCCTTTCATGCCGACGCATGCGCCGACGGGGTCGACGTCCTTGTCGCGGCTCATGACGGCGATTTTGGTACGCTCGCCGGCCTCGCGTGCGATGGCGCGGATGCTGACGGTGCCGTCATAAATCTCGGGGACTTCGGATTGGAAGAGGTTCTGGACCAGCGCAGGGGCGGCGCGGGAGACGATTACCTGCGGGCCCTTTGCGGCGCGGTCAACACGAAGCAGGACGACACGGACGCGTTCGCCGACGGCGAACTGCTCGAGGCGGGACTGCTCACGCTTGGGCATGCGGGCTTCGGCTTTGCCCAAATCAAAGATCACGTCCATTGGCTCGAGCCGCTTGACGGTGGCGTTGAGGACCTCGCCGGCGCGGTGGTTGTACTCGTTGAAGACGGTGTCGCGCTCTGCTTCGCGGACCTTCTGGAAGATGACCTGCTTGGCCATTTGGGCGGCGATGCGGCCGAGCGGCGAGGTGTCTTTGTAGAAGCGCAGTTCTGCACCCACTTCGACCTCGGGGGCCAGTTCGCGGGCCTGGTCGAGGGTCATCTGATTCACGTCATCCTCAACCAGTTCCGGACTTTCGACAACGGTTTTATATACGTATGCGCGGATCTCGCCGGTCTCGCGGTCCATCTCGGCGCGCATGTTTTCCTGCGTCTTGTAGTACTTGCGGGTTGCAAGGGCGATAGCGTCTTCCACCGCGCCCACAACCACGGCGGGCTCGATACCCTTGTCGCGGCTCAACGTTTCGATCGATTGATATAGAACACTTGCCATTGCCTTGATCTCACTTCCTGAAACACTTTTCGATTGCACGGCTGGGAGCATGTCGAATGCCCTCTTGTTGTCTAGATCTCGGCGACCAGGTTCGCCTTCTCAATGTTTGCGAGGGGAATCTCTACCGTCTGTTCGACGGCGGCCTTCTTTGCTTTGCCCTTCTGCTTGATTGCGGAAAGGTCAAGTGTCAGCACGTTGTCGGCAAACCGCGTCAGGCGGCCGTGCCACTGGCGATTGTTGTTGACCGGGGTAAATGTCTGAAGCTTGACCAGGCTGCCCTGGAAGCGGGTAAAGTCTTCAGGCCGGAACAATTTTCGTTCGAGTCCGGGTGAGGAGACCTCGAGGGTGTACTCGGCACCGGGAATGAGGTCTTCGACGTCGAGAACCGTGCCGAAATCCTGCGCGAACACGGCGCAATCGTCATGGGTGACGCCGGAGAGCATTTCTACCGGCACGCCCCTGGGCAGGTCTCCTCCAGGTAGGTCTTCGGCTGCGCCGTTGGCGGCCTGCTCTGCCAATTTGGCGCGTTCGGCGGCGCTCTTTTCGACGAATACGCGAAGGGTGCGGAACTTGGCTCCGCCCTGAAACTCGAGGTCGACGAGTTCCAGATGATGCGAAGCGGCGACCCGCTCCGCAGTTGCCCGAATTGCGTCAATCTGTACAGCCATATGTGTTTTGCGCTTCTTTTTGGTGCGTGTCGAGCCCTTACTGTGCGTTTGCAGGATGCTTTTTAGAGCAAATAAAAAGTGGGCTGTGGCCCACTCATCTCTTCCGTCAAATCTGCCGGTACGTCCACGGCGGGTCATCCTACGACGGAACAAAATCGTCTGCTATCGTTATATTACATCGAATTTGGAGAGAATTCAATGGGCCGAATGGCAGAAAGCGGCGACGGTGAAATCTTAGCGGCGCGTGCTGTGGGGGCGGTGGAATTCAGGCGGGATGGGACGCGAGCCGCAGGAAGATTTTCCGGCGTGCCTGGTCGCGGAGCCCGGGTTGCTTCGCAGGCGGGGCGAATTTAGAATCATTGGATTAACCCTATGGACATGACGAAAATTTCCGAAGCTCTTACCTTTGACGATGTTCTTCTGGTCCCGGCCTACTCGGACGTAGTTCCTACCCAGGTCAGTACGCAGACTCAGCTCACACGGAACATTACGCTGAATACGCCTCTGATGTCGGCTGCGATGGACACTGTGACCGAGTCCCGCCTGGCCATCGCGATGGCGCAGCAGGGGGGATTGGGCGTGGTGCACCGCAATCTGTCGATCGAGCAGCAGGCGGGCGAGATCGATAAAGTGAAGAGATCGGAGTCCGGCATGATTGTCGACCCGGTGACGATTGACCCCGACCAGCCTATTGCTGACGCGCTCGATGTGATGAGGCGGTACAAGATCTCCGGCGTGCCGGTGACCAAAAACAAGAAGCTTGTCGGCATCCTGACAAACCGCGATCTTCGTTTTGTGTCGCGCACGGATCTGCGCATTGATGAGGTAATGACGAAGACGAACCTGATCACGGTTCCCGTGGGGACGACGCTGGAGCAGGCCGAGCAGATCCTGCATCAGCACCGCGTGGAGAAGCTTCTGGTCGTCAATGACAGCTACGAGCTGAAAGGGCTGATCACGGTTAAGGACATTCAGAAGAAGCTCAAATATCCGAATGCGTCCAAAGACTCGCAGGGCCGGCTGCGTGTGGCTGGCGCGATTGGGGCTACTGGGGACTTCCTGGAACGGGCCGAAGCGCTGGTGGCGGCCCGGGTGGATGCGCTCGCCATCGACTCGGCACACGGACATTCTTCGCGTGTGCTGGAGGCGGTTGCCGAAGTGAAGAAGCGTTTCCCGCAGGTCGACCTGCTGGCCGGGAACATTGCGACGTACGAGGGCGCGATTGCGCTGATCGATGCGGGAGCCGATGCGATCAAGGTAGGCATTGGGCCGGGTTCGATCTGCACGACTCGGATGGTAACGGGGGCGGGTATGCCGCAGATCACCGCTATCTCCGAGGCATTCCGCGCGGGGCAGGAACGGAACATTCCCGTGATTGCCGATGGGGGCATCAAGTATTCCGGTGATGTGACGAAAGCGATTGCAGCCGGGGCAAGCGTGGTGATGATGGGTTCGCTGTTTGCCGGGGTGGATGAGTCTCCGGGCGAGACGATTCTGTACCAGGGGCGCAGCTTCAAGGCGTACCGGGGGATGGGTTCGTTGAGCGCGATGGCGCAGGGGTCGGGGGAGCGCTACTTCCAGGGCAGGGAAGATATGTCCGAGGCGGCGAGCACGGAGCGACCGTCGCTGACTGCGCGCGAGAGCAGCACGTCGAATCGGCTGGCGAAGTTCGTCCCGGAAGGCATCGAAGGACGTGTGCCTCATCGCGGACCGCTCGAAAGCATGGTGTACCAGTTGGTAGGAGGACTGCGCTCTGGCATGGGATATCTTGGCTGCGGAACGATTGCTGAACTGCAGACCAAGGCACGGTTCATCCGCATATCTAATGCAGGTTTGCGCGAAAGCCACGTTCACGATGTGATTATTACGCGCGAAGCTCCGAACTATCACGTGGAGTAGAGGATGGTGTACTTGCGGGGCGGGCTACACGGGGGCGGTTATTTGGTGGCCAATGTACCCGTTTCGGTGCCGCGCGTGTTCGGTTGCGAGTGGGCTGCGAGGAAGAACGCCCAGTCAGGGCTAAGTCTTCGCCGCATCGGCGTCGAAGACCATCGCATCGAACCGGTGGCGGGTGGAGAAGCCGAAGTCCTTGTAGACGCGGACTGCCTGCCGGTTGGCCTCGGTGACGGTAAGGGTGATCGCAGAAGAGCCGCTGCGGGAGAGATGCTGGATGCAATGTTCGAGCAGACGGCGTCCCAGGCGGTGACCTCGCAGGGAAGGTGCTACGCACAACTGCGTGATGTGGGCGACGTCGTTGGCCACGCGGGAGCAAAGTACCATGGCGGCCAGGTGGCCTGTGTGGCGGTCCCGAAGCAGCCAAGAGGCATCGGCTTCGAAGACTCCGCAGCCGGGGAAGCGAACAATGTTGTGGAGGAAACGCAGGGAGCCATGGAGGGAGCAGTACTGGTCGTTGATGCGGGCATCGATGTGGCCAATGTAGGCCTCGTGAATTAGCTCCGCGGCGGCCTGATAGTGCTCGCCTGACCACGGAATGAGTTCGAGGTGATCCGGTGTTGGTGGTCCGGAGGTTGTTCTGGGGCTGTTCCCCTCGAGGGCGGGGCGGTCCAGATCGCACTCCATGAACAGACGCGGGAAGGTTTCGAACCCGCTGTTCGCAAAGACCTCATGGATGGCGCCGGAATCGTAGAGGAGCAACTGCGATTCGATTCTTTGCACTCCTGGCGAATGTTCGAGGAGTTGCAGAAGCTGGTGCAGCAGCTGGTTGACGATGGGCATGGCCTGTGCGGGGTCGTTCGCAACCGCGAAGGCGTCGCCGATGACGGCTTTATGGCCTTCGTAAACGCAGAAGGTGAAGCCGCAGACACGGCCCCGGTCGAGTGCGACGAAACCGGGAAGGATGCGCGAGTCCAGATACTGAAGCAGGAGTTCGGTGGAGTTCTGGTAGTTCCAGCGCAGCCGTCTTTCCCAGACGCGCGCCTCGGTTTCGAGCAGAGGACGCAGCTGCCGGCCGGAGAAGTGGCGAAGGTCGAGGATTTCGAGTTGTGTTGCGACCGTCATTGCGGAGACCGTCAGGGCTGGGCTGTGTGGCTGGGTTTGAGCTTATCGCAATTCCCGCTTTCCGCAGGCGGCGGAATGCGTCACGGTCGCTGGTCAGTTACGGCTCGTTCTGGGCGGTATGTTCCCGCTGCAAGGGAGTGGCACGTTTCAGGATCGAGATCCCGGATTCGGGCAGCGTGGCGCGACAGCGCTGAGACTTTGGGCATTCCGATTACGGTGCGGCGCTGACGCGATAGACCTCAATGCCCTGAGACTCGTACAGAAACATGGGCTTATAGACTCGTCCGGCCAGGTACTTTTCCAGTGCAGCGGTGTCGTTGGCTCGCGTGACCAGGATGTGTTCTTCGGGGGGAACGCCGTTGGTATCGTAATGCACCATCGGCTGGTTGCGGTAGAAGGCCAGGCCGTAGTCCATGTCACGCCGGATGGCATCGGTCGCGACCACGTTGATGTCGGGGGCCTGCTGTTGAATCTCTCGAGCTAGGGGGCGCGCGGAGTAGTTAAGATCAAGCTCCTTGCCGTAGAAGCCCAGCAGGAAGACCAGCATGGCCAGCACGGGAAACAAGGTGATGTTGCACACCTGGGACACACCCCAGCGCCGGACGACGAGGAAGACGATGGCTGCTGTAGCCGTCGCAGAGAGGGCCGCGATGAAGAGCCAACGCATGGGAGGGACGAGGGTTTCGTACCGCATGTGCTGGGGGCTAAGCATGAGGACGAAGACCAGCACGCCGCACAGGGCTGCGTGGGACCAGGTGAGCCATTGGGGAAGCCCGTGGCGGCGCACGCGGTTCAGGTAGTCGGCGGTGAGGATAGTAAGCGGGGGAATGGAAGGCAGGATGTATCCGGGAAGCTTCGATCCGGAGAAGGAGAAAAACACGATGGGAAAGAGGGCCCAGAGAACCAGGAATTCCGGGAAGGCGTCTCCTGCGCGGGTGTGGCCCAGGTACCGCTGCGGGTTGTGCCGGACCTTCCATTCGGCGATGGAGACCTCGATCGCGTCGACCAGCGCGCGGAAGGCCATAACGGTCCAAGGCATGAGACCGATGAGCAGCACAGCGAGGTAGAACCAGAAGGGCTGGTGGTGCTGGTAGCGATTGGTGGCAAACCGTTCGAGATTGTGCTCGAGAAAGAACAGCCGGTAGAAGGTGGGATTGCGCTTCTGAACGGCGATGTACCAGGGCAGCACCATGGCGAGGTAGAGCAGCACGCCCGGGAGCCATATGGTGCGACGCAGTACGGACCACTCGCGGCGAAGGCCAACGAAGAGAAGGATGATGGCAAGCGCAAGAAAGGGGGCGACGGGGCCTTTGGCGAGTGTCGCTGCGGCGCCGAAAAAGTAGAGGTCGAAGAGCCAGAATTTTTTGCCGGTCTCGTACCAGGCATACCAGCCGAGCATGCCGATGCAGAAGGGGGCTGCGAGCTGCATGTCGGTGGAGGCACCGCGGGCAAAGCTTACGATGGCCACGCAAGAGGCGGTGATCAGGGCCGCATCAAGATGGCCGCCGGGGCGAAAACGCCGCATGTGCAGGAAGACCAGGATGACCAGAGCGAGGGTGGCCGAGGAGCTGGGCAGGCGCGCCGTCCAGTCGGAGACGCCGAACTCCTTGAAGAAGCTCATGGCCCGCCAGTAGTAAAGAGCGGGCTTTTCGAGCCAGGGTTTGCCGTAGAGCAGCGGTGTCACGGTTCCGGCGGCGATGCAATGCAGCGAGTTGCGAATGTCCTGGGCACGGAGGCTGCGTGGAACCATCTTCGCCTCGACCTCGTGGCAGCCATCGGAATGCGCGGTCAGCATTTCGCGCGCGACCTGGGCATACCGTGGTTCATCGGCTCCGACGAGGCCGAGCCGGTCGCCGCCGAACACGGGGACAAGACCGTAGAGCAGAAGGAAGATAGTGACTGCGAAGAGCACGACAAACTCGCGCAAGGTCATTGCATCTGGCAGGTACTGTTTCAGCCACAGAAAAGGAGCGCGGCCGTTTGCGTCGCGATTCTCGGTGGATGAGGATAGGTCGTTCATGTCCAGAGGTGAGAGAGACAAGGCTAGCAGAGTCCTGTTCGGAGCTGGGTGAGGATCCGTTCGGTCGCGACCCCGAGGGGCCCATCGAGCGTGCATCCGCTGGCGCTGCGATGTCCGCCGCCGCCGAAGTATTCGGCGACCCGCGCAACGTCGACCTTGCCTTTGCTTCGGATACTGAGGCGGAACTGGCTTGCGTCGGGTACTTCGCGTAGGAAGACGGCGGACTCAACGCCGGCGATGCTGATGAGGTAGTTGACGACACCTTCGCAGTCCTCTGCGCCGGCGCCGAGTAGGTCCATGTCCGCGCCTGTAATCCAAGACCAGGCAAGGGCTCCGTCGCATTGCAAGTTGGAGAGGGCCTTGCCGAGGAGGCGGATCTTGCTGGCCGGGTTTGAAAAATAGATATCGCGAGCGATCTGGCTTGGACTGGCTCCGCGTCCGGCAAGGTCGTGGGCGAGGGCGAAGGTGTCGGCGCTTGTGCTGGAGTAGGTGAACGCGCCGGTGTCGGAGAGGATTCCGGTATAGAGACAGGTCGCCATGGAAGGGGTGATGTCGACCTGGGCTGCAATGGCAATGCGGTAGACCATTGCGGCGACCGCACAGGCGTGCTC
Organism: Acidobacteriota bacterium; assembly: GCA_030853485.1. Classification (GTDB taxonomy): domain Bacteria; phylum Acidobacteriota; class Terriglobia; order Terriglobales; family Acidobacteriaceae; genus Edaphobacter. The sequence continues at coordinate 39,896 of JALYVA010000146.1, read as the reverse complement.
GTCTATCCAGTTGACTGCGCCGAAGCTCCGTCCGCTGGCATGGTGGTCGATGTTGATCAGCCGCCGGTTTTCGAGGCCATTGAGACCGGTGCGGGCGATGCCATCGCATTCGAGCAGAATCGCAGTGGTCTGCTGACCGGGATCGACGTCATGAACGGAAGCCGCGCGATGGATGCGATTGATGTTCGGAAGGGTGTGGTAGATGTCGGGAATGGGGTCTGCGAAGACGATGGTGGTCTCGCATCCGAGTTGGTCGAGAACCTCTGCCATAGCGAGCACGGATCCGATGGCGTCCCCGTCGGGGCGGGCGTGCGAGGTGAGCAGGAAGCGCTTTTCGGAGCGAAACACGTCCAGCAGCAAGCCGATGTGCGTGTCGTGAGATGGTGTTTCGGAGTTCATGATTTTAGAGGGAGTGCGGAGAGTTGGGTGCATTCGGGAGCGGCGGCGGCGCGCTTCTGGTCGCGCTTGCGGGTGCGGGCGAGCAGCTCTTCCATTCTGCCGGTCATCTTCTGCGAACGGTCAATGGCAAAGGTCAACTCGGGCACGTGGCGTACCCCCATGCGGTCGCGCAGCTGTGAACGAATATAGGCGCGTGCGGTCATCAGGCCTTCGAGGGTGGAATCCTCTTCCTGCTCGTTTCCTTCAACGGCGACGAAGATGCGGGCGGACTTGCCTCCGGGGGCGAGGACGACGTCGGTAACGTAGCTGGGAGCGATGCGGGGGTCGGAGAGTTCGCCTTCCAGCATGGCTCCGATCTCCTCGGAGAAGGTTTGGGCGACGCGATTGCGGTGGTATGTTCGAGCTCGTTGTTCGGGCATAAGGATTTGACTGGGGTGAACGGTTGAGGATATCAAACATGCGGCGTTCTTCCTAACAGGAGTGAGTTATTCCGACGCACTAGAGCGGGAGTGGCATCGTCTCCCCACGTTCTTCATGCAGTATCTCTGCATAGGAATCAATCACTTCAGCGCTGAGTGCGGCCGCGTAGCTGTGGGCCGCGCGGTCGAGTTGCTCGAGTTGGCCGGTCAGGTAGCTGGAGGAGGAGGAGATGGCCGCGATACCCAGGGTCGCCCGGTTCCACACGGCCGCATCGTCTAGCTCGGCAATGGAGATATTGAAACTGTGGCGGAGTTTGTCCTTCATGGAGCGGACAACCTGGCGTCGATCCTTGAGAGATTGTGCAGCGTGGATTTCGAGTTCGAGTATGAGCCGGGCTACGGGCATTGCTGGTGTACCCCGGTCTCCGCGGGTCGCGCAAATTATTTGAGCGATGGGGCTATGCTTCGACTTGTAGGCATGTGACCGCACTCGACGGAATGCGGGTTTGCATGCCCGTGTTTCTTATTCTACCCGCCTCGCGGAGACTGGTGGGCCGACTTGCGCGGGGCGGATTGTGAGTAGGAGGCGGAGAAAAGGAACCGCGCAATCCCGGAGAATTGAAGGCGGGGTTTCAGCGAAGCAGGACGAGGTAGATTGCCATGCCGATGCCGACTGCGGCTAGGACGAGACTGAGGGTGACGGCGTCCCGAGAGACACGGCCGGGCTTCCAAGTGCCTGAGGCAAGCTCGTGGACGAGTTGGAAGTGCCGGAGGACGGCGGCGAGGTTGATGATGACTCCGAGCGCGACGAGAGAGATGCCCGACCACTGGGAGAGGCCGGAGGAGTGTGGTGGGGGGTGGGCCTGGCTGGCGCTGAACTGGCGCAGGAAGAGGCCGAACCGGCTCACCGCAAAGCCAACGCCCATCAGGCCGAGTCCGGTGCGTATCCACGCGAGGAAGGTCCTTTCGGCGGCGAAGTAGACTCTGGGGTCGTGTTCGGGGGTGTTCTCCATGCTCGGATTGTAGCGGTTGAGGTGGATGCTGCGCGTATGGCTGTGGAAGGAGCCCATGTTCGAGGATCCGGACTGTTCGGCAGGCTTACAGCAGGCTTTGGGCGCACGGCAAGTACAACAGCAGATCCACTACACGGAGGACAACCAGAGGGCAAGAACAATGGCAAAAGGCAAATGTGGGGGAGGCGAAGGGATACATTCCCACCCATCGCAAAGGACGCGATGGATGGGGGCACCCGGCCGTTTGGGCGAGGAGAGGGAAGAAGCAACAGCAAGGGCAACAGCAGATCCCTTCCGAGGGGCGACAACAAGAGATCGTCTTCGAGGCTGCTCTAGAATTGAGATTTCGGGGAGAGGTGGGTTTGCTGGTGGATGATGCGGGAGGGATGAGTGCGAAGGTTGAAGATCTGCGGGTGGGCACTGCGGGATTGAGTGCGGAGAACCCGTTTTTCCTGGTCAGTGCGTTGCCCTGGCAGGCTCCTGCGTTCGACAAGATCAAAAACTCCGATTACCTGCCTGCGATTGAGGCTGGGATGGCGGAGCAGAGGCGCGAGGTGGGCGCGATTGTGGAGAAGGGGGAGGCCGCTTCGTTTGCGAATACGCTGGTGGCGCTTGAGAAGACGGGCACGTTGCTGCAACGGGCGATGGCGGCGTTCAACCTGATGACGGGGGCGAATACGAATCCGGAGCTGGAGCGGATTGAGCGTGAGCTTGCTCCCAGGCTGGCCGCGCATCATGACGCGATCTTCCTCGACGGCAAGCTGTTTGCGCGGGTCGCTGCGCTGTATGAGCAGAGGGAGGCAGCGGGGCTGAGCGGGGAGGAGCTTCGGCTGGTGGAGTTTTATTACCAACGATTCGTTCATGCGGGTGCGGCGTTGGGGGATAGCGATAAAGAGAAGTTGAAGAAGCTGAATGAGGAAGAGTCGGCGCTGTCGAATGAGTTTCGGAGTAAGGTGCTGGCTGGGACGAAAGCGGCTGCTTACCTTGCAACCGACGTGCGCGCACTGGATGGGTTGAGTGAGGCGCAGAGGAGTGCGGCGGCGGATGCTGCAAAGTTGCGGGGCAAGGAGGGCGGACTGCTTTCGCTGCAGAATACGACGCAGCAGCCGTCCCTTTCGGTGTTGCGCGTGAGAGGGACGAGGCAGGCGGTGTTTGAGCACTCGTTGACGCGCACCGAACGACGCGATGCGAATGACACGCGGGCCACGGTTGCGAGGCTGGCGCAATTGCGGGCGGAGAAGGCGGCTGTGCTTGGGTTCGGCAGTTATGCAGCGTGGAAGCTCGAAGACCAGATGGCGAAGACTCCCGAGAAGGCGGCGGCGTTTCTGGATGGGATGGTCGAGGCGGCGATCGAGAAGGTGCAAAGGGAAGCGGCGGAGATTCAGGCGGTGATCGATGCCGGCGGAGGTGGATTTGCGCTCGAGCCCTGGGACTGGGAGTTCTATTCCGAACAGGTGCGCAGGGCGAAATACGATCTAGACGAGGAGGAGCTGCGGCCCTACTTTGAGACGGATCGCGTGTTGCGGGACGGGGTGTTCTATGCCGCAAGCCAGGTGTATGGACTGAGCTTCACGGAGCGAAAGGACATACCGGTCTGGTGTGAGGATGTGAGGGTGTTTGAGATAGCGGACGGGGATGGCGAGCCGCTGACGTTGTTCTACTTCGACCCGTTCAAGCGCGACAACAAGAATGGCGGAGCGTGGATGAGCAGCTTTGTCCGGCAATCGAAACTGATGGGTGCGCGGCCGGTGATCTACAACGTATCGAACCTGCCCAAGCCGGCGGAGGGAGAACCCGCACTGATCGGCCTGGGTGACGTGATCACGCTGTTTCACGAGTTTGGCCATGCGCTGCACGGGATGTTTTCGGATTGCGAGTTTCCCAGCTTGTCGGGCACATCGGTGGCGCGGGATTTTGTGGAGTTTCCGTCGCAGTTCAATGAACGCTGGGCTACCTGGCCGGCGATCTTCGATAACTACGCGAGGCACTACCGGACCGGGAAAGGAATGTCTGCGGAGTTGGCAGAGAAGATCAGGCGAGCGGAAGATTTCAATCGCGGGTACAAAGAGGCGGAGTTGCTGGCGGCGGCGCAGCTGGATATGGAGTGGCATACGCTTTCTCCCGAGATGCCGTTGCAGGATACGGAGGTGTTCGAAGGGGCAGTGCTCGAGAAGAAGGGGCTGGCGCTGCGATTTGTGCCGCCGCGGTATCGGTCCAGCTTCTTCTCGCATATCTGGGGTGGAGGATATGCGGCTGGATACTATGCGTATATCTGGAGCCAAAGGTTGGAGGCGGATGCGTTCCGATGGTTCGAAGAGCATGGCGGGTTGACGCGGGAAAATGGCGATCGGCTGCGCAGGATGGTGCTGTCGAGGGGGAATACGGAGGATCTGGCGACGATATTTGCGGCTTGGGTGGGTGGCGGGCCGAACTGATGACCTAAAAGCGCCCTGCGCGGGCGGCGGTCACTTCGTGACGTGTATACCCCTTTGGTTGGCGCTTCCGTTGGTCGCGATGAAGGATTCTCGTATAAGACGCCCCGCAGCAGTGCACGATCTTCAGGACGCGGCGTCGGCGGTGGAGCGCATGGCGGCTTTGGCCCCGCATTTCTCGTGGTCGATGTCGCGCAGGGCGAGGACTCCGCCGGAGATCTGACCCTGGGACCCGAGAATGGGCGCCGCGGAAGCACTGATCCAGATGCGGGTTCCGTCGGCGCGCTGATGGAGGATCTCTTCGGGCAAGGTGGTTTCGCCGTGCAGGATGGCGCGAGCGAGAGGATATTGTTCGGGCAGGATGGGGGTGCCATCGGCGTGGTGCGATCCTGGAGTGCGATAGTCGTCGGCGGTTGAGGTGGGGGTGGTGGGGTGGCGCAGGATTGCTTCGGCGCGCGGGTTGGTCATGAGAATGCGGCCGCTGGGTGCTTCGGCGATGACAAGGCCTACGGGAACGGCCTCGAAGACGGCTTGCAGGCGGGCCTGACTTTCGCGAAGTTTCTCGTCTGCCTTGCTGCGATCGTTGACGTCTTCCAAAGAGCCGTACCAGCGGATGATTTCGCCGGCATCGTTGCGGCGCGGGGCGGCGCGGGCCCGCAGCCAGCGCCATAGACCGTCCCGATCTCGAATCCGGTATTGGGTGTCGATGGGGTTGCCGGATCGGACGGCGTCGTTGAAGGCCTGGATCGTTGGTGTGAGGTCGTCGGGATGCAGGACGCTGAACCATCCGCTGCCGAGCGTCTCCTTTTTGGAAAGGCCGGTAAGGTCGCCCCATTTTTTGCTGACGTCGAGGATGGCGCCGCTGGCGTCGGCGATCCACGGGATCTGCGGATTCAGTTCGACCGTGTTGCGATAGTGATCTTCACTTTCGGCGAGAGCTTCTTCGACGCGCTTGCGTTCGGTGATATCGACGATGGAGATGGAGATGCCGATGACCTCGTCGGCCTCATCGTAGGCGGGCTGATAGGAGACGAGGTAGGTGTTCACTTCGCGGGACTGGATACCGGACTGGGCGCCGGTTTCGGCACGAAGGCGAATCTCGAGACCGGTGGTCGCTTTGCCATTGAGTGCAAGAGTGAGGTAAGGCTCGGACTGGGCGAACTTCTCCGGCAGGAGCTCCGCGAAGTAGCGGCCCAGGTGCGAGGCGACGGGGAGATGGTGCATCCGGGCCATGCGCTTGTTGACGCTGATGAAGCGAAGGTTGCGGTCGAGAAAGCAGAGGCCGACGGGGACGCCGTCGTAGATGGCATTGAGCTGAGCGAGGCGTTGGGCGGGGAGCCCTTCCATGCGGAGGGGAAGGTTGGAGCGCTCGGCGGGGAAGCGCGGTTCGGGGGCGGGCTCAGGCGGCGGCGACAGCTTGGCGGCGGCGAGCTGCTGGAGTTGTTCGGCTGGAACGGCGCGCCCAAACAGCCAGCCCTGGCCGAGATCGCAGCCTAGCCAGAGGAGCATGTCGGCGATGGTCTGGTTCTCGACTCCTTCAGCTACGGTGGTCAGCCTGAGGCTGTTTCCCAGACCGATGATGGCAGCGGCAATCTTTCTGCTTTCGCGCGTGTGGGTAATGGCGCGGACGAAGCTGGCGTCGATTTTGAGCTCGTCGAAGGGAAGGATCTGAAGGTGGCGGAGGCTGGAATAGCCGGTGCCGAAGTCATCGATGGCGAGGCGGGAACCCTGCTCCTTGAGTTCGCTGGCGATGCGGTAGGCATGTTCGGTGTTGCCGACGAGGGCGCTTTCGGTAATTTCGAGCACAAGGCGCTCGAGCGGGAAACTGGCCTGGTTGGCGGCTTCGCGGATGTGGCGGGGAAGCGAGAGGTCGGTGAGCTGGGTGAGAGAGATGTTGACCGAAAAAGTGAGGTGGGTGGGAATGTCGCGGGCAGAGGCAAAAACGGCGCGGAGGAGAGTTCCGGTGAGCAGGCCGTTGAGTCCGCTGGTTTCGGCAAGGGGAATGAACTCGTTGGGGAGGATGAGGCCGCGCTGAGGATGGTGCCATCGGGCGAGGACCTCGAAGCCGCTGAGCAGGCCGGTGCGCAGTTCTACCAGCGGCTGGAAGTACGGGCGGATCTCGTTTTTTGCCAGCGCGTTGCGCAGGTCGATGGCGTCGTCTAGGGCCATGGTAAGGAACGATACTACGGAAGGAATGCAAGATATACAGGCAAATTGAGGAGATTTGAACGGTGTTGCGGGCTGGCATGTGCAGGCTGTGGCAAACCCCGCGGTGGCTTGGTCGGGTGCAAGAGGTAGATGTGCGCAGCTTTGGTGGGCCCAAGAAACAGGCGAGGGGTTGCTAACTAAAGGATTAGTTGCTCGTCGAATCGATAGATCCGCTGGTCCCGCACTGATGTTAGAGCGTGGAGAGTGGGCGACAGGTGTGTATGCCTCCGAAGAAGTCGATTACGTTGACCGAAGCTGAGTTGCGGCTCATGAAGATTTTGTGGGCGCGCGGTGAGTCTGCGGTTGGGGAACTGGTGGCGGCGATGCCAGACGGGGAGGCGCTGGCGTACAACTCTGTGCTGACCACTATCAGGATCCTGGAGCAGAAGGGGTATGTCCAGCATCGGCAGGAAGGCCGGGCGTTCGTGTACAGCCCGTGTGTGGCCGAGCGGGAGGCTGGGCGGTCTGAGGTGCGCCACATGATTCACCGCTTTTTTGGCAATTCCAGGGAGCGGATGCTGTTGTCGATGCTGGGCGACGATGAGGTGACTGTGGAGGAGCTGCAGCGGCTCAAAGAGGCGATTGCGTCGGCCGCGGAGGATCGGGATGGCGGAGAGGGTCGCGATAGTGGGAATGCCCGGGACGTGCGGACCGGTCGCAGCGCGCGCGGGGTGAAGCGGTGATGGCGATGGTAGCGGATATTTCTATATTGTCTGACGGTCTCATGCGAGGGGCGGAAGATGTGTCGCGGCTTGCGGCGAACTCCGTGGTCTCCGGTCTGTGGCAGGGTATGTTGCTGGCGGCCGGTGCGTCTTTTTGTCTTCGCCTGCTGCCGCGGACGACGGCGGCGATACGTTTTGCGATCTGGACAGCGGTGTTCGGAGCGTCGGCTCTGCTGCCGGTTCTGCATGGGTATGCAGGGCGATTCTCCGGGGCGACATCGAGTGCCGGCACAGGTGTGCTCGTGGATGTGCGCTGGAGCTTTGCGATTGCGGCGCTTTGGCTGGGTGCGTCGCTGCTGCGCGTAGTGATGCTGAGCACGGGCGCGTTGCGGCTGAGGAGGGTTTGGCGAAGGGCAACGCCGGTAGATGCGGGGGCGGACGAGTGGAAGGCGCTTCTGCAAGGGGCAAAGCGCAGGGTACAGGTGTGTACGTCGCAGGATGTGGATCGTCCGTGTGTGATTGGGTTCTTTTTGCCGCGGATATTGATACCGCAAGAGCTGTATTCGCGGCTGAGCGCGAAGGAACTGCAGCAGATCGTGCTTCATGAGATGGGGCATCTGCGGCGTGGGGACGATTGGATGAACCTGCTGCAGAAGATGGGCTTGGTGCTGGTTCCATTGAATCCTGTTCTGGTGTGGATTGAACGGCGGCTGTGCTTTGAACGGGAGCTGGCGTGCGATGAAGAGGTGCTGTTGCGGACGGGCGCTCCCAAGGCGTATGCAACGTGTCTTGCGAACCTGGCGGAGCATCGGTTGAAGCGAGAGGCGTCTTCGTTGTCGCTGGGAGCCTGGGAACGCAGGTCGGAGCTGGCTTGCCGCGTGCACCGGATTTTGCGCCCCGGCGAAAGGATGACCGGAATGCAGGCGCGGGTGGCGGTGGGAGTGATGTCGATCGCGCTAGTGGGAGGGGCGGTTGAGTTGTCGCGCTGCCCGCAGCTGGTGTCGTTCTCTGGGCAGGGTATGGGCACGTTGCGCACGCAGGCGGCAGAGCGCTTGGCTGCGGTGCCCGTAGCTGCACGTGCGGCAGGTTTCCCGAACGCTGAGTACCAGCCCGCATCGTACCGGCCCGTCGTGTATCGTCCTTCTTCGCGTGCCGTTGGTCAGGAATCTGGCGTGGCACATGAGGTGGCGCTGAAGTCGGCGGCCTACGCACAAACGTCTGTAAGTAAGGCGAGGACAAGGCGTGGCGGGTCGGTGCCCGCATCTGCGCTTTTGCGAACGAAACAGGCTCGCAGACGCACAGTTCGACACGACCCACACTTGATTGTGTTGACCTCCTTCACTTTTTCGCATGGGGCTGAGGCTGAGTCTGAGCAGCCCGGAATGATCGTCACCGTGGCGGGTGAACGCGCGTTTGCCACTTCGTATGCCGCTTTGCCTACCGAGGCGGGCTGGCTCGTCCTTCAACTTTAACTATGTTGTCGCAGTCTCTTGAGGTTTTATGTCGCTAAAAACTAATAAATTAGTAGGTAGGGCGGGGCGGTTTGTCGCTCCCGTAGCAGCTGTCGCGACGCTGGTTCTGGCGGCTACGCTTTTTTTCCAACACACCGGTGTGCATGCGGCCATGATTTCTTCGCCTTCACCCCTGGACGATAACAGCGTGTCTTCGCTGGTCTCGCTCGACAATGCGGTGGAGTCGGTGGCTGCGCGGGTGACTCCGGCTGTGGTGAATGTGGCAGTGACGTCACGCGGCTCGGCGGAGGAGGCGGCGAGCAACGGTCGGGGGCAGGAAGGGAGCCAGGGTGAGATGCAAGGTCTTCCTCCAGGTTTCGCGCAGTTCTTCGGACAGGGAATGCAGAAGCCGCAACAGCCGCAGCTCGAGCATGGCATAGGAAGCGGCATCATCATCTCGCCCGATGGGTATATTGTGACGAACAATCATGTGATCGATGGAGCGGTGCAGATTCGCGTGACGCTGAATGATCGGCGCGTGCTGAGCGCAAAGCTGATCGGGGCGGACAAGCTGACTGACCTTGCGGTGATCAAGGTGGACGCGCATGATTTGCCGAGCATTGCATGGGGCGACTCGACCAAGCTGAAGCCCGGGCAGACGGTGCTCGCGTTCGGCAGTCCGTTCGGTTACTTCCAGTTTTCGGTCACGCGCGGCATTGTGAGCGCGGTGAATCGGCCGAACCCGTACTCCGACGATGCTCGGAAGCCGGGTGGATATATCCAGACTGATGCGGCGATCAACCCGGGCAACTCCGGTGGTGCGCTGGTGAACGCGCATGGGGAACTGGTGGGCATTAACACATTCATCATTTCGAACAGCGGTTCGTTTGAGGGTGCCGGCTTTGCGATTCCCTCGCAGATTGTGCGCGCAACGGCGGAGCAGTTGATCAAGACCGGAGCGGTACATCACGGATATCTTGGCATCAGCATGAACGATGTGACGCCGGCGAATGCGAGCTTCTTCAACCTGAAGAATGCGACTGGCGCGATTGTGGCGCAGGTGAGCCCGGACTCTCCGGCAGCGCGTGCGGGACTGAAGAGCGGGGATGTAATCGACCAGTTGAACGGCGAGAAGGTGGTGAACGGAAGTGCGCTGCAGGTTGCGGTGAGCGAGGATGCACCAGGAACGACGATCGCGCTGGGCGTGCTCCGGAACGGAACGCTGCAGACCTTCCAGGTGAAGGTTGGGGAGTATCACAAAGACGGTGAGGTGGCGGGTAACGAGGATGCGGGATCTCCGCAGAAAGGCAAGCTGGGACTGGCGGTGAGCGAGCTCACACCAGATGTGAGGCAGCAGTTGCATGTTCCCTCGCAGGTGCAGGGCGTGGCCGTGGAGACGGTTCGTCCGGCGAGCCCGGCTGAGGATGCGGGTCTAACGCCGGGAGACATCATTCTTGAGGTGGACCGTCAAGCGGTGCCGACGCCCGACCAGTTTGTGAGCCAGGTGCGTGCGAATGGCGGTAAGGACCTGCTGCTGCTGGTCTGGTCGCAGGGGAATGCGAGCTACCGGGTAGTGCATCCGGAAGCTGGCAACCAGAGCGGCATGTAGGTGGACTGGAACGGGTCGTTGCGGGTTCCGCGCGGCCTGTTTTGGCGTTCCTTACGAAGTCGGACTGGGCTCGCCGCATGGGTCGGCCAGCTATTTCTTTCTTTCATGGACGATCGGGTGTGAGGAGAAAGATGCTTTCCATGAGCATCCACTTCTCCCCACTACGGGCCTGGGGAAGAGGCTGCTGGTATTTCCACATCAGCGCCTCCCACTCCTGGACCTTGGGGTTGGAAGCGTCGGCGTCCGCCTTTTTCGGAAAGCTGAAGGTGTCGTCGGTTTCGAGAAACATGCAGAGGCGATTGCCGAGAAGAAAAATCTCCATGCTGATGATCCCGGATGCGAGGATGCTTGCCTTGATCTCCGGCCAGACGTTCCGGTGGTAGTGCCTGTACTCCTCGATGAGGTCCTTATCGTCTTTGAGGTCTAACGTGAGTGCGAATTTCTTCACCGGGTAATCCTTTTCTTAGAGTGATCAAAAGCTGCGGAGATTCCTCGTGCGCTCGATTATAGTTATCGCATTCAAAATGACGTCTTCGCTGGTGGAATGAGCTGAGGACAGGAGAAGAAACGATGATTGTTACCAGACGGGCAGCGCTGTACAGCATGGGCGCAGTTGCTGCGAGGGTGGCCGTCCGGGCACATCGGGGGAGTCTGTTTGCTCAAAGCGCGGGTGGCACCCTCAATGTAACGCCTGGACGATTTGGCGGCACACGGTCGTCGTTGAAGGCGTATCGCATTCCGGCGTGGTTTGCCGATGCGAAGTTTGGCATCTGGTCTCATTGGGGCCCGCAGTCTGCGATTGGTGATGGGGACTGGTATGCGCGCAACATGTATATCCAGGGGTCTGCTCAAAACAAATACCACGTGAAGAGGTTCGGGCCTCCTTCGAAGTTTGGCTACAAGGATGCGATCCCGCTGTTTACGGCCGATCGCTGGGACCCGGATCACCTGATGGAACTGTACGTCAGAGCTGGCGCGAAATATTTCTTCAGCATGGGCGTGCACCATGATAACTACGACCTGTGGAACAGCAAGTATCAGCCGGGGTGGAACTCCGTAGCTTCGGGCCCACGCAAGGATGTTGTGGGATTGTGGGGAGCGGCGGCGCGGCGGCGGGGGCTTCGCTTCGGCGTGAGCGAACATCTTTCCAACAGCTTCGACTGGTTCGCACCCGCGCATGGCAGCGACAGCACGGGGCCGCTGGCCGGTGTGCCTTACGATGGTGCCAACCCGGCCTACGCTGATCTTTATCACGACTACACCGGGGAACCGGCAGACTTTGTGAAGACCGCCGAGGCTATGGGACGTGTTGCGCCGGCACGGTGGAAGCAGCAATACTTCAATCGCATCAAGGACCTGGTGGACAGCTACCAGCCCGACCTTCTGTACACCGACGGTGGAATCCCGTTTGAGGAGTACGGCCTTTCGACGGTTGCGGAGCTTTATAACGCGGGGCCGGTCGATTCCTCCAATGGTCCGGAGACGGTGTACTTCAGCAAAGAAGCCGCGGATGGCGCCGTCGGGACGTGTGTGCTGGACCGGGAACGCGGCGTTTCGGAGAAGATATGGCCTTCCGCGTGGCAAACCGATACATGTGTCGGCGAGTGGCACTACAAGGCAGGAGCGAGCTATAAATCTGCCAAGAAAGTGATCGACCTGTTAGTCGATATTGTGAGCAAGAACGGCAATCTGCTGCTGAATTTTCCTCTGCCTGCTTCTGGCGAACTGGATGCGGAGGAGATGCGTACGCTCGAGGGCATTACGGAGTGGATGAAGGTGAACGGGGAAGGTATTTTCTACACGCGGCCGTGGAAGACGCATGGTGAGGGACCCGCGATGGCGGTGAAGGTGGAGCAGGCCGGTTTCAATGAAGGAAAGCAGCCCGACCTGAGTTCCGAAGACGTACGCTTTACCAGCAAGGGCCGCACCGTGTTCGCGTTTGTTCAGGGCTGGCCGGGTGAGCAGGCGATCATCCAGTCGCTTGGCACCGGCAGCGTGCAACAACCTGGCAAAGTGATGGATGTGCGACTGCTCGGGAGAAATGAGGCGCTGCGGTTTTCGCAGGACGCGGCCGGCCTGCGGATCATGATGCCGAATGCGAAGCCGGAGACGGCGGCGATCGGAATTACGCTCAAGGTGAACTTCGCCTGAGTGAAAATGCGCGGTCTGGCTAAGCGGCGAGGGAATGGATGAAGGCTTTGCGGATTGAGGCACCGGGAAGGGTCGGAGTGGTAGAGGTTCCCGACCTGAGGACTGCACGTCCAGGCGAGGTGCTGTTGCGTGTCGATATGGTGGGGATGTGCGGAACCGACCTTTCGACGTTTCGCGGCGGAAATGCAATGGTTCGCTTTCCTCGCATACTTGGGCATGAGGTCTCTGCGACCGTGGTGCAGGGAGGCGGCGATCTCGCGGCAGGTACGCGCGTTGCGGTTTCTCCGTATACCTCGTGCGGCAGGTGCTCAAGCTGTCTTCGCAATCGCTCCAATGCTTGCCAGTTCAATGAGACGTTGGGAGTGCAGCGAGACGGCGCGATGACCGAGTACCTCTCCATGCCGCGGGACAGGTTGTATCCGGCAGCGCTCGGCAGAAATGCTTTGTGTCTGGTGGAACCTCTGACTGTGGGGATGCATGCGGTATCGCGTGGCCGGGTTGCGTCTCGGGATGTTGTCGCGGTCTTTGGGTGTGGAGGAGTTGGGCTGGGCGCTATTGCAGGGGCAGCCTTCCGCGGAGCTGAGACAATCGCCATCGATATAGACGATCGCAAACTGGCAGTCGCCCGCAAGGCTGGGGCTCGCCATATAATTCGTTCGGACGTCGACAATTTGCACACGCGGCTTCAGGAGATTACCGGTGGGCGCGGGCCCGATGTGGTGATCGAAGCGATTGGCCTGCCGCATACTTTCGTTGCTGCGGTGGAGGAGGTGGCATTTACCGGTCGGGTGGTTTATATCGGCTATGCGAAGGAGCCTGTGTCGTACGTGACTCGCCTGTTCGTGCAGAAGGAGCTCGATATTCTAGGAAGCCGCAATGCTATGCCGGAGGACTTCCGCGAGGTGATCCGGCTTTTGGAATTCGGCTCTTTTCCCCTTGATGAAGCGATCTCCTGCGTGGTGCCTTTGTCGCAGGCAGCGGACATGCTTGCACAATGGAGCGCTTCGCCGGAACTCTACACGAAGATTCTGGTTGAGATCTGAAAGGGAAGGAAGCCCTTGTGCTTGTCGGTTTGCAGCCAGCGCTCCTCGCCTGAACACCAGTCAGGTGCTACAGCGGCCACTTCCACTCACGAATCGCTTGGCTGTCGATCCCGTTCTCATGTGCGTAGTTGACGCTTTCGATGATTTGACCCTTCAGCCATTCCTTTGCGTGCGCCGCGGTCATCTGGAGGCGGGGCACGCGATCAATCACGTCGATGGCTAGATTGAACCTGTCAATCTGATTCAGGATCGCAAGCTCCAGGGGCGTGTTGATGTTTCCTTTCTCCTTATAGCCGCGCACGTGGAAGTTATCGTGATTGGTGCGTCGATAGGTCAGTTTGTGCACCAGCGAAGGATAAGAGTGGAAATTGAAGATCACCGGTTTCGTCTTCGTGAACAGGCTGTCGAACTCCTTGTCAGAGAGCCCATGCGGATGCTCCGTCTTTGGCATCAACCGGAATAGATCGACAACATTCACGAACCGAAGCTTCAGGTCCGGGCATTTCTCGCGCAGGATCGCAACAGCGGCGAGCGCTTCCGAAGTTGGGATATCGCCCGCACAGGCCATCACCACATCGGGCTCGTCACCCTCATCACTGCTGGCGAAATCCCATATGCCGATCCCTTTCGTGCAATGCTTCACTGCGGCATCCATGTCGAGATACTGCAGGTGCAAAGCCTTATCTGCAACAATCACGTTCACGTAGTCGGTACTGCGCAGGCAGTGCTCCGCGACGCTGAGCAGGCAGTTGGCATCCGGGGGAAGATAGATGCGAGTGATGGCCGGACTCTTGTTGGTGACCACATCGAGGAAGCCGGGGTCCTGGTGTGTAAACCCGTTATGATCCTGCCGCCATACCAGCGATGTGATCAGCAGATTGATGGACGAGATTGGCGCTCTCCAGCGTAGCTCCAGCTTGCTCTTTTCCAGCCACTTCGCGTGCTGGTTGTACATCGAATCAATAATGTGCACAAACGATTCGTATGTGGAGAAGAACCCGTGTCGGCCTGTGAGCACGTACCCCTCGAACCATCCTTCGAGTGTGTGTTCGCTTAGGATTTCCATTACGCGTCCATTGCGGGCAAGGTCGCCTCCGTCCGCATCTTCCGGCAGCAGCTTCGCCATCCAAGTCTTTCCGCTGGCCTCGTAGATTACCTGCAGCTTGTTCGATGCGGTTTCATCAGGGCCGAAGACGCGGAAACTTGTCATGTTCCTGCGCATGGCATCGCGCAGAAAATGGGCCAGCGTATCGGTTGCAGAGACTTCGATCTGCCCCGGCTTCTCCACCCTTACGGCGTAATCTCGAAAGTCTGGAAGATCCATCGGCTTACGCAACAAGCCGCCATTTGCATGAGGGTTGCCGCTGATCCTGCGGGTTCCCACCGGAGCCATCTCTCTCAGCTCTGCGATCAACTTGCCCGCTTCGTCGAACAGCTCTTCGGGCTTGTAGCTCCGCATCCACTGCTCTACCAGTGCAAGGTGCGCGGGGTTGGTCACCGGATCGAGGATGGGAACCTGGTGCGCCCGCCACGAGCCCTCGAGCTTATGCCCATCCATCTCCTTGGGGCACGTCCAGCCCTTCGGCGACCGCAGAATGATCATCGGCCAACGCGGACGCTCCGGTAAGGTCCCCTGCGGCGCGGTGCGTGCCTTCAGCTGGATGGAGCGAATCTCGTTGACGCACTTCTCCATCGTCTCGGCCATCAGCTGGTGCATGGTCGCGGGGTCGTCACCTTCCACTACATACGGCTCCCACCCGTAGCCCTTGAACATCCACTCGAGTTCCTCGGGCGTGATCCTCGCCAGCACTGTAGGGTTCGCTATTTTGTAACCGTTGAGGTGCAGAATCGGGAGAACCGCTCCATCCCGCACAGGATTCAAGAACTTATTGGCATGCCACGATGTTGCCAGCGGCCCGGTCTCCGCTTCTCCATCCCCAACTACGACGGAGACGATCAGGTCAGGATTATCGAACGCAGCTCCAAAGCCATGCGACAAGCTGTATCCGAGCTCGCCGCCTTCATGGATGGAACCTGGAGTCTCTGGCGTACAGTGACTTCCAATTCCGCCGGGAAAGGAAAACTGTTTGAAGAACTTCTGCATGCCAGCAAGATCCTGGCTCTTGTCCGGGTACACCTCAGAGTACACGCCTTCGAGATAGCTGTTCGACAGCGTGGCGGGAGCCCCATGCCCAGGCCCCGAAATGTAGATGAGGTCGAGGTCGTACTTCTTGATCAGGCGATTCAAATGAACCCACGTAAACGTTTGGCCGGGGTCTGAGCCCCAGTGGCCAAGAAGCCGATTCTTGATGTGCTCAGGCTTCAGCGGCTCTCGAAGAAGAGGATTGTCGCGCAGGTAGAGCATCCCGACGCACAAGAAGTTACAGGCACGCCAGTACGCGTCAATTTTCCGCAGTTCGTCCGCAGAAAGCGGCTGGCTCGTTAACTTCGATACGTCCGCGGACGGGTTTCTCATAAACAGCTCCTTGACTTCGAGGTAAGACCATTTCCAAATCTGTAACCAATTATGAACTTATTGGTCGCTGCTTGTATTTCTCGTTGAAGCTAGCGACATCCGCTCGACATGTCGTGCAATCATCCAGTCTTCTTTCGCGGGTACGACGAACACTGCTGTAGCCGAATGAGATACACTTACCAGTCGAGCCGCGCTGGCTTTCGAATGATTCAAGCCAGAATCTAAAACGACGCCAAAAGCTTCCAGACCGCCCAGAATTTCCGCACGCGATTGCGGATCATGCTCGCCTATTCCCCCTGCGAACACCACGGCATCGACTTGGCCTAATACAGCTGCAAACGCACCCACTGCTTTCTTCACGCTGCGTGCAAAGATCTGCACAGCCAATTGCGCGCGAGCATTGCCCTTGGCCGCTGCCTCCCGCACAGCCTTCATGTCATTCGGCATACCGGAAAGGGCTACCATCCCAGCCTCGTGATTGAGCATCTTCTCCAACGCGGCAACCTGCTCGCCATCCATATGTCGCAGCAGATACAGCACCAGCCCCGGGTCGAGATCACCCGGCCGCGTTCCCATCACGACACCGCCCGTTGGCGTAAGGCCCATGGTTGTGTCAACGGAGCAGCCATCCATGACTGCCGTGACGCTGCATCCACTTCCCAAATGAGCAATGATCATTCTGCGCGGAAAGGCTGCCAGCGACTCCGTTTTCAGTTGTTGCACGATGGACTCGCAGCTCAAACCGTGAAATCCATACCGCCGCACGCCTTGATCACGAAAGTTAGGGGGAATCGGATAGGTCGTTGCGACTTCAGGCATCGTTTGGTGGAAAACGGTATCGAAGCATGCGTAGTGCTCCACGTCCGGATACCGGGACATTACATCGCGGATCACTTCTATCGCGGCCGGATCGTGGAGTGGAGCAAATTCCACCGCTTTCTCAAGCTGCTTCATCACGGCTTCGGTAATCAGCTGATGCCGGTGGAGTCGTGCCCCTGGATGCACTACCCTGTATCCGACCGCATCGATGTGTGGCAGCCCCGGTCTGCCCACTGCCTCCACGATCAGCCCAATTGCTCCCGCCACGGTTTCCGCTTTCGCAGCATCGAGCCCGGCGCTAAAATCGTGGCCGGCGGCATCATAAAATTTCAGCCCTGGTTTGTTGCCTATCCCGCCAATCTCGCCTTCGAACAGGGAATTTGGATCGCCCTCGATTGCCTCGAAGATCGAAAACTTGATCGAAGAAGATCCGCTATTGATTACCAGGATGTGCATCGGGCCATCCTCCCATTAATTTCAGGGTTATCTGCCTTTCTCGCCGTCAGCTTCGAAGAAAGGATGTCTTACGGTCCGTCGTGTTCCTTAGACAACTGCCCAGAAGGTAGACGATAGCACTGAGTTGTGAATCGCACATCACACGGAACCGGCGTTCGCAGGCAAAGTTTTATCCTCCTGTTTGCCGGCAGATCGCAGTACGTCGATTACAGCCTGGTAGAGCCTGTTTCGCAGCTCAAACCGATCGCCAGCTCGGGTGACATAGCGGACCAGAATGTCGATGCCAGAGGCCGCCGGGCGCAGGTCGACCGATGGGGTTGCAGCAAAATGGCTTACCCCGCGTTCCTTGGTGGCCCTCTGCCACTCGGCCTCGGCCAGCTTGGCGTTTTCGCTGGTCTCCTTGTCTACTGCCGCGTGGATGGTCTCGATTATCTTGTAGCTGTCTTCCCCTTGTGGAATATTTACTTTGATTTCATCCCACATCCACTGCCCGGTGGTCGAAAAATTGAAGTACTGCCCAGAGATGGCAAAGTTATTGATGAAGGTTACGCGGCGTCCCGTCGGATGACCCTTGTCGGTCCAGTTGCCGGTTTCCAGCAGCGACGTGCGGAACAGTCCAATCTCCACCGCCTCGCCGCCTACACCGTTAATCTCGACCCAGTCCCCAACCCGTATACCGTTGCGGCCCATCAGCACGAACCACCCAAAGAAAGCCAGGATGAAGTCCTGAAACACCACGGTGAGCCCGGCTGTCGCGAGCCCGAGAATGGTCGGCATCTGTTTCGGCGCGCCAAAGATCGCGAGCAGCACGAGGAGCAGCGTAACCAGCTGAATTCCGAGAGACGCAATCGTTTCCATCGTGTGCAGGCTGCGTCGGTCGATTGTCATGCGGTTCAACATAGCTCGCACCGCAGTGGTCACCAGGGCCCCGAACAGCAGGAGAAACGCGATCAGCGCTACCGACTGCAATATCAGATGAATCACGATCCTGTGCTGCAGCTTCACCTGGTCGATCCATCTTGCATACACCGACGAAAGCTGTTTTTGGGTTTCTATGCGGTCATCCAGAATTGCATGGATCTGTGCCAGCACATGCATCTGCGCCAACTGCGCCGTCCGGCCCTTTCCCGCTGCCTGGATACCGGCGGTCGTAGCCTGCACCGCCAAGGCATCCGACTTGCCTTCGGTTACAAGATGCTGCGAGGCCAGCGAAGCCAGGTCCTTCTCCGCCTGCGCCTTCGCCTGCTCGATCATGCCCACCCTGCTCCGCTGATCGAACCACGCCGACACTCGCCCATACAGGGTTCCATACTGCTTCGACGACACCAGCGCGGTTTGCCCGCCCCCGTCGATCTCCTCATCGAACTTCTTCATCGCCGCTTCGCGAGCCGTCAGCTCCTGCTGGATCTGGCCACGCTTGTCCCCGCTCACTCGCGCCAGGTCCTCGGTTGCGTCGGCCAACTCATCGGTGTCCAGCTGCAACTGAGCCTTCGCCGTCTCGATATCATCCGGGTTTGAGGCGGACCCTGCTCCCGTCGCTGCCGTCGTGCTATCTACCTTCGCCTGGTCTTCCTTCACCATACTTTGCAGCCCTGTCACCTTCTGCTGCAAATTCAGCGCCTCTCCTGTCAGCGTCCGGGTTTCCATGGAAGCTTGCCGCAGCGCCATTGCAAATGCCTGGTCTACCTCATGGTCCGCCAGCCGCTCGGCCTCCCGCGCGAGCATTTGCTCCTCGGCCGATACGGCGAGCGGAGCAAGAGCTTGCACCGTCTGCCAGGGCCTCTGGTCCACGAGGCCCGTCTCCGCTGGGTTGGATCTGTCGTTGCTCTTTAAGAACGGCAGGTTGGCCATCGCGCCGCGCGTAAGATATGCGCCGACCAGGCACATCACCAGCGCCACCGCGGGCACCGCAATCATGATTCTTCGCAAATCCTTCATCTTCCCACCTTAGACGTTTCTGCTGGGTTCAAGCTCCCCCAAAAGTCACATGCACTTCTCGCCCAATTTGCTTGCTCGCCCATCTACACTGAGATCATGTGCGGAATCGTTGGTTACATTGGTCCTCAGTCAGTCGTCCCAGTCATCATTGAAGGTCTACGCCGCCTCGAATATCGCGGCTACGATTCAGCCGGCATCGCCGTGGCTGGAGGGCCCGAAGGTCTCACGCTCCGACGCGCGCCAGGCAAACTCCGCAACCTTGAGACTGTGATCGCAGGCTCTCCGATTGACGGCACCTTCGGGATCGGGCACACCCGCTGGGCCACCCACGGACGGCCGACCGAAGAGAATGCCCATCCCCACCGGGACGGCTCGGGCACGCTTGTCGTTGTGCACAACGGTATCGTCGAGAACTACCTCACGCTTAAGAATGCCCTCATCGCCAAAGGCCACAAGTTCGTCTCCGAGACGGACACCGAAATCATTGCGCACCTGATCGAAGATGAGCTGAACCAGGCTGCGGGGGTGAGCTCCAATGGAGCCACTGAAGCGAACACTGCCGAAGCCGTCCTGACGCTTCCCAGCAGTAAACCTGCACTCTCTTTAGAGGAGGCGGTCCGCCGCGCGGTCAAGCGCATCACGGGAGCCTTCGCCATCGGCGTTCTCTCCGCCCACGAGCCGAACAAGCTCGTGGCTGCCCGCATGGGCCCGCCCGCCGTGATCGGCATCGGTGAAGGCGAATTCTTTCTTGCTTCCGATGTCCCTGGGATTCTTCATCACACTCGCAACATTCACTTTCTGGCTGACGGCGAACTGGCCGTGCTCACGCGCGACGGGGTCCACCTTACCGACTTCGACGCTGCGCCGCTTCCCCTGAAGGTTCAGCGCATCACCTGGGACCCGATCCAGGCCGAGAAAGCCGGCTACAAGCATTTCATGCTCAAGGAGATCAACGAGCAGCCGCGCGCCATCCGCGACACCACCCTGGGCCGCATCTCTCTCGACACCGGACGCGTCCATCTTGCCGAAATGCAGATCTCGGATGCCGACTTCAAGCAGGCCAGCCAGATCACGATAGCGGCTTGCGGCACGAGCTGGCACGCCGGCCTGGCCGGAAAATTCATGATCGAACGCCTGGCGAGACTCCCTGTGGACGTGGACTACGCGAGCGAATACCGCTACCGCGACCCCATTGCCGACCCCCACGCCATCGGCCTCCTCATTACCCAGTCCGGCGAGACTGCGGACACCCTGGCTGCCCAGGCCGAGCTTGCTGCCAAAGGATCGAAGACCCTTGCGATCTGTAATGTCGTTGGCGCGGCCATTACACGCAAGGCGCAGGGGACGATCACGACCAATGCTGGCCCGGAAATCGGCGTCGCCTCTACCAAGGCCTTCACCGCCCAGCTCACCGCGCTGTTCGTCCTCGCCCTGCATCTGGCCCAGGTCCGCGGAACCATTTCGGACGCGGAATCCCTTCACCTCGTCACCGAGCTAAGCAAACTCCCTGCAAAACTCGAAGAGGTCCTGCGTGCGGTAGACGACCAGTGCTTTCAACTCGCGAAGATCTTCCACACCGCCAACGACTTCCTGTTTCTCGGACGCGGCATTCACTACCCGATTGCGCTGGAAGGCGCTCTCAAGCTCAAGGAGATCTCCTATATCCATGCCGAAGGCTACCCGGCTGGTGAGATGAAGCACGGGCCTAATGCCCTCATCGACGAGATCCTGCCCGTTGTCTGCATCGCCACCAAAGACCCCACCGACCCCTCGAGCGTCTTGAAGTACGAAAAGACTTTGAGCAACATCCAGGAGGTCACCGCCCGCTCTGGCCGCGTCATCGCAATTGCCATCGAAGGCGACGAAGAGATCAAACACCTCGTCGAACACACCATCCAAATCCCCCAGGCCCCCGAGTTGTTGTTGCCCGTCCTAGAAGTGGTTCCCCTCCAACTCCTCGCCTACCACATCGCCGTCCGCCGAGGCTGCGACGTAGACCAACCCAGAAATTTGGCGAAGAGCGTGACGGTTGAATAGTGAAATATTAAAGGAGGCTCTTCTTTGTCGGACACCCGCGTCTGTGTGAGAAATATCGAAGGCAGGCTTCGCCAAATCACGAAAATATTTCCTACGGCAGAGGGCAGTTTTGCCATCTTACCGCCATATCACGTATCCCCATCTAGAAAGAATCGAAGAGCGCTCAAAGGGCTCCGTAGATCGGCGGGTGGATCAGATTTAACGGAAGCAACAGGGGCGGGTGGGGTGCGCATATATAGCTTGGTGTCATTTTCAGTTAAGGCAATGTTCTGTTTCCTTTGTCTTACATTAGCTGCCTTGCCACCCTACTTAGTTGCGCAAGATGACCTCGACACTGAACTAATGAACAGCACCTTTAAAATTGTTGGTCACGCAGATAAAGCTTTAACAAGCATCGGCACCGTGTTTTTTATGGGAAAGCCTATGAAAGGCAACCCAGCCAAAGGGTATAACGTCTTGATTACGGCTGCACACGTGCTAAACAATCTAGTCGGCGACAATGCGACCCTCATATTAAGACGGAAAAATACCGACGGAACCTTCAGCCCCTACCCCTTTCCTATAAAAATTAGGGAGAACGGCCGCAACCTTTACTTCACACATAAAGATGCTGATGTCGCCGCTATGTACCTATCTGTCCCAGGCGATGCAGAGATGAAACATCTCCCGCTCGACTTTTTGGCCACCGACGAAAGACTAATTGGGCTGGGCGTTCATCCCGGTGACGAACTTCGCTGTCTCGGATATCCAATCGGCGTGGATTTTGATACGTTTCCCGTCATTCGGTCTGGACTTCTAGCTTCGTATCCGCTTACGCCATCGAAGGTCGTAAAAACCTTCTATTACAATTTTCATATTTTTCCAGGCAATAGCGGAGGGCCGGTGTATTTCGTTTTCAACAGCAGAACCTTAGGGAACGTAATACAAATGGGTGTGCAGCAAGGCGTGATCGGACTAGTGAGTCAACAGCTAAACTCAACGGCTCTAGGCTTTGAAGCGGCCCAACTAGATATGGGCAAAATTGTTCCCAGTTCGTTCATAATCGAAACGATCGCGCTTCTGCCCGGTACGCCAAGCAACTAGGCGGGTGCTCACATATAAAACTAACCTCCAACCTTGGGTGGGGCAGTGGTCCATACATACGAACCGTCCTCCTTACCCACCCATTAAAATCCAACCATGCCTCTGGACTTGAACGTCGCCACAACCTGGGTCATCTCCACTTCATCACCTTCAGTTGTCACCAACGTCTTCCCTACCTCGAAATCTCCGGAGCCAAAGAAGTCCTTGAACGGATCATCGAACGGACCCGCCGCGCCCACGACTTCCCCCTCTACGGCGGGTGAACCACATCTAGCTATCTCTAAAAATCGGGTGCCCCTATCTTGATTTCTGAGATGTAGGCGTTCGTGCTAAAGCGCGGCCCGGTTTCCTCTCCCAACGCATAGTGCGAGGGCGAAATATCCAAATCAAATGAGATCGTCCTGTGCCAGACCCACATGCTATGATCCAGCGCCGGGCCAAAACCACATTTGGGGGCTTGTATTCGAACCTCCCGCGTTCTGGCCTCGTCGGTTTTTGCTCTCGCCTTCCTGCCGGTAATGCCTGCTACGGTACAAACCGCAGCCTTCCCGAACAGTCGGCAACGAGCGCAGCAACACTGTATCCGCAGACCTGGATCTACGTGGTCCGGGAAAGGCAGAACAAGCCTCTGCTTGGTCGGGTCATTTACGCTAGGCGCTTCCGCGTCGGAGCTCTTTGGTTTTGAGGAGGATGAGGTATTCGTAGAAGGATTGGAGGGTGGCGTAGGTGAGGCCGGCTACACCGTCGAGGATGGCTCCGCGGAGGAACATCATGTATAGCCATTTGATGAGCGGACGGGCGGGCATGCGGTAGAAGATCGCTTTCTGGTGGAGGCGGCGGGTGTGGAAGTCGGGATCGCGCAGAGCCGTGCGCAGGGAGGGGTTTTGCAGGCCCTGGTTGCGGACGATCAACTCGGCTTCCATGGTGGAGTAGAGGTTGTGTTTGGTGACCCAGTGTGCGATGCCCTTTGAGAAAGGATAATGGTCGAGCGGATGGCTGAGGTCGGAGATGGTGCCGTCCACTTCGATGACCTCGTTGATGGCTCGGGTGTAGTGGGAGCGCTCGGGCCGGACGAGGCGAATGTAAAAGGGCGAGATTTGCGCGTGTTTGAGCCAGGTGTCGAAGAGGAAGTCGCGGCGGCGCACACGGAAGCCTGAGATGGATTCGGGAGCTGCGGTGGCGAGCTGCTGCATTTCGCGGGAGAGCTCGGAGGTGGGGCGCTCGTCGGCGTCGAGGAGAAAAACCCAGGGATGCTTGAAGGAAATTGAGGCAAGGGCGGCGTTGCGGTGGGTGGCGTAGTCGTCGAAGGTGCGGGTGTGCAGGTGGGCTCCGGCAGCAGAAGCGATGGATGCTGTGTTGTCGGTGCTGTGGGAGTCGAAGACGTGGATGTCGTCGGACCAGGAGACGCTGGAGAGGCATGCGGGAAGGTCGTGCTGCTCGTTGCGGGTGAGGATGAGGACGGAGATCATCTGGTGGTTATGGTAACGCGGGCGGCGATCTCCGCAGGCATTTAGAAGCGAAGGACGAGGCCGGTGGAGAGAGTTTGCGGGTGGCGTGTAATGCTGCCCTGAGTGATGCCTCCGCCGCTGTAGCTGAACTCGGCGATGCGCCAGTCCAGATGGGGCAGGATGGTAGTGTCGATGCCGCCGACCCAGCGGTAGTTAAGGTCGGTCGCATTCTTATCGCCATTGTTCTGGGTGCTGTAGGAGGAGATGCCGGCGATGAGTTCCGCGTATGGTTTGAGGGGGAAGAGGGGAAAGTGGAGGGCAACGCGAGGGCCGATCAGTCCGCTGTTGATGTTGCTCGAGAGGTCGCCGCGTGCATCGATGGAGACGGCGAGAGGTCCGAGGTTAGCGAGTCCGTAGTACAAGCCAAAGGTTCCTGCTTTGGTCCAGCCTGCATTGTTGACTTCGCTTTTTTCAGTGCCGATGGTGCCGTAGATTGCGATCTTTGCCTGTGCGTAGATGTTAGTGGGAATAAGCGCAAGCAGAAGGAGGAGGAAAAGCAGATGTTTGCGGTTCATGCTTGAGGCTAGCTCTAAGTGGGGATGCTGGGCAAGTAAGCAGTTTGGTGACCGGATGGTGCGGGAGCTTTGCTTGCTGTGCCGACTCAGCATAAAGATAAAGAGATGAGAGCAGATCCCGTCAGCGTGACTAAGGCCTACTCAGAATGGACGTAGAGCGAGTACGGCGTTGAGGCCTCCGAAGGCGAGAGAGTTTGAAAGGGCGAGGCGCGGGGTGGCTTTGCGCGGTTCTCCCAGGATGACGTCCAGATGGATGGCGGGATCGATCTCGGTGACGCCAACGTTGGCGGGGAGGAGGTCCTCTTTGAGGGCTAGAACAGTGGCAAGCGCTTCGAGTGCACCGCTGGCACCGATGGAGTGGCCATGCAGCGATTTGGTGGAGCTGACGGGAATGCGCAGCGCGTGTTGACCGAAGACCTCGTGGATGGCGACTGCTTCTGTTATGTCGTTGGCCTGGGTACCGGTGCCGTGTGCGCTGATGTAGCCTACTTCGTCTGGGGTGGCGTTGGCGTCGGCGAGGGCCTGGCGCATGGCTGTGGCTGCTCCGGTAGCGAGTGGCTGGGTGATGTGGCTGGCGTCGGCAGACATGCCGAAGCCTACGATTTCGGCGTAGATGGAAGCGCCACGAGCCTGGGCGGATTCAAGTGTTTCCAGCGTGAGCATGGCTGCACCCTCGCCGAGTGTCATGCCATCGCGGTCAGCGGAGAAAGGCCTGCATTGGGTTGGCGAGACGACACGCATCGAGTCCCAGGCGCGGAGGAAGCCGAAGGTGAGGGGGGCTTCGTGGCCGCCTGCGATGGCGGCCTGGACCATACCGGAGCGCACCATGTGAAAGGCGAGTCCTATGGCGTGGGTGCCGGAAGAGCAGGCAGTCGAAATGTTGAGAACAGGCCCGGTAATCTTCTGGTCGATTGAGATGTTGCTTGCGCCTGCGGAGGCCATGGTGCGGATGACGGTGAGCGGATGCACGCGCGCGTCGTGGGTGTAGAGCTTCGCGGTCTCGGTCTCTTCCGCCTGGCGTCCGCCGCAGGCACAGCCTACGATCACTGCTATCCTCTCCGGTGCGTAGTGTTCGGTCACCTGCGAATGCAGAGCGGCCTCGCGCGCGGCGACGATGGCGAAGTGCGTTGTGCGGTCGGTGGAGACGACAATTCCGGAGTCGAGGTGCCGGCGCGGGTCGAAGTTTTTGACAGCCGCGGATTGTGTGAACCGCAGTCCCTGGGTTGCGCCTGGGGCTTCTGGGTAGGGGAGGAAGGGCGCGATTCCTGTAGCACCGGCGAATAAGGCCTGGCGAAACTCCGCTACGGTATTGCCGATGGGCGTTATGCAGCCCAGGCCAGTGACAACGACACGATTCAATGCTTCTCCTTGAGGATGCTCGAATACGATTGTAGATTCTTACGGTGCCTGTGCGCGAACGAGGGTTGAGACGTCGGCAGACGAAGGGTCGGCAGCGATGCGCCTCACCGGCTAAGATTGAAGAGAACATGCCTGCCACTCTTCGTCCTGCCACCGCTGCTGATGTGCCGCAGATTCTTGCATTCGTTCGCGAACTCGCCGCGTACGAGCGCGAGCCGGATGCTGTCCATGCGACAGAGGCTGACTTGTTACGGGACGGCTTCGGGGAGATCAGGCGCTTTGAATGCATTGTTGCGGAGAGTGAAGAACCGCGGGGCCGCGTGGCTTCCGGATTTGCGCTTTATTTCTTCAACTACTCTACGTGGCGCGGACATACGGGCATACACATTGAGGACCTGTACGTGCGGCCGGAGTATCGAGGGAAGGGAATTGGCAAGGCCTTGCTGACAAGGGTGGCGGAGATTGCGGTGGCAGAAGGGTGCACCCGGTTGCAGTGGGATGTGCTGGAGTGGAATACGCCGGCGATCGGATTTTATGAGGAGATGGGAGCGCGGATGTTGATGGATTGGCGAACGATGCGTGTGACCGGGGAGAATTTGCCGGCTTTGGCTGCGAAGTCAGGACGACCAGGTTGACGCAACGGATCAAGGTCATAGGAGGCGGGCTGGCTGGTCCGGAGGCGGCGCTCCAGGCTGCCCGGCGGGGTTGCGAGGTGGATTTGTATGAAATGCGTCCGGTACGCTCGACTGAGGCGCACCAGACGGCGCATTTCGCGGAGCTGGTGTGCTCGAACTCGCTGAAGTCGGAGAGTGAATACAGCGCGCCGTGGCTGCTGAAAGAGGAGATGCGGCGTGCGGGGTGTGTTCTGCTGGCTGAAGCGGACGCGTCGTCTGTTCCGGCTGGACATGCGCTTGCGGTGGATCGTGAACTGTTTTCAGCGCGCGTGGCAGCGCGTATCGCCGCTGAGCCGCGGATCACCGTTCATCGTGAAGAAGTGACATCGCTCGAGGAACAGGCGTTAGAAGGAGTGACGATTCTTGCCAGCGGCCCGCTTACTTCGCCTGCGCTGGCGGCGGAGTTGCAGCGGTTGACTGGATCGGATCATCTTGCTTTTTACGACTCGATCAGTCCGATTGTGGACGCTTCTACGATCGATATGTCGAAGGTGTATTTTGCCGCCCGCTACGACAAAGGGACGGCGGACTACATCAACTGCCCCTTTACGAAAGAGGAGTACGAGCGTTTCCTTGATGCGTTAACGACGGCCGAGGCGGTTCAGGTTAAGGATTGGGAGAAGTTTCCGGTGACGGGCACGGCCGAAAAGCTGCAGTATTTCGAAGGGTGCCTTCCGATTGAAGAGACGGCCCGGAGAGGACGCGATACGCTTCGGTTCGGGCCGATGAAGCCTGTGGGGTTAACTGACCCGAAGACGGGACGGTGGCCGTATGCTGTGGTGCAGCTTCGACAAGAGAATCTTCGGGCGGACAGCTACAACCTTGTGGGTTTTCAAAACCACCTTAAATATGGCGAACAGCAACGCGTACTGCGGCTGATTCCAGGGCTTGAGAACGCAACATTTCTGCGGTACGGGCAGATTCACCGCAATACATACGTTCATGCGCCGTCGCTGCTTAGCGAGACACTACAGCTCAAGACGGATGCACGGATCATGATCGCGGGCCAGCTCTCAGGGGTAGAGGGCTACACAGAGTCGATCGCGTCGGGCATGCTGGCGGGAATGTATGCGGCGTCGATTGCACGGGGCTTCTCTCCCGAGGCTGCGCCCCGATTGAGCGCTAACGGGTCGCTGACGCATTACATCACTCATGCGGAGACGAAAAGGTTTCAGCCTGCGAATATCACGTTCGATTTGCTGCCGCCGCTTGAGGAAGAGTTACGGAAAGGGATTCGGGATAAGAAAGAACGGCACAGGCTTCAGTGTGAGCGGGCGTTGCAGGCGTGGGACGAATGGATTAGTCAAATTAGATGATTTTCGTTTCCTACTCAGCCTTTTTCTTATTGCGCGCTTTGATCTTGAACCAGATGGGACTGCCGATGAAGCCGAAGTTTTCCCGGATCTGATTGGCGAGAAAACGCTCGAAGGAGAAGTGCATCTTGATGTCTTTGTCGGTGAACAGGACGAAGGTCGGAGGAGCAACAGCGGCCTGCGTCATGTAATAGATGCGCACGCGCTTGTTCATGGGTACGCTTGCCTTCTGGAAGTCGACCTTTTCGAGGAAGCGATTCATCTGACCCGTGGTGACGCGCTTTCTTCTCTCCCGCGCAACGAGCTCTACCTTCTTGAATACCTGCTCGATGTTTTTACCGTCCGCAGCCGAGATGAACAGTAGCGGCGCGTAGTCGAGGTATTTGAGCTTGTCGCGAACGTCCTGCTCGTAGAGCTTCTGGTCGGCGGGTGGTTTGCCGTCGAAGAGACGCATGCCATCGCGGCCTGTCCTGGTCATCAGGTCCCATTTGTTGATGACGATAATGACGCTGCGTCCGCTCTCGTGGGCGTAGCCGCCGATGTTCGCGTCAAGCGCGGCGACGCCTTCGGCGGCATCGATGATCAGAAGCGAGACGTCCGCCGCTTCGAGATGCTTCCGCGCCATGATGACGGAGAGTTTTTCGGCCATCAGCCGAGTCTTGCCCTTGCGGCGGATGCCCGCAGTGTCAACGAACCGGAAGCCGTGCCCGTCGCGTTCAACGACTTCATCGACGGCGTCGCGCGTGGTGCCGGCGATAGGCGAAACAATGGCGCGATCGGTTCCGGTAAGCGCATTGAGCAGGGTGCTTTTGCCTACGTTCGGCCGTCCTATGATGGCGATTTTGGTCTCGCGGCTTTCGTACTCACCGTGGGAGCGCAGCATTCGAGGGCGCCTGGGCGCGGGTGCGAGGGAGGCACCGGGGGACGGTGCATAGTCAGGGCCAGTCTCGTCTTCTTCCGTCTCGTCGTTCTCGGTGAGCATGACCTCGGGCTCTTCCACCCGGACCGCGTCCGGCAATATGTCGAAGACAGCGTCGAGCAGGTCGCCCATGCCGGAACCGTGCTCCGCCGAGATGGGCAGTACGTTCTTGAATCCCAGTCGGCGGAAATTTTCTGCGCCAGCGTTCAGTGCGTCTGTGTCCATCTTGTTGACGGCGAGGAAGACGGGCTTGCCTCCGCGGAGCAAGAGCCGGGCGAGTTCAAGGTCCGGCGAGGCGAGTTCGGTACGTCCGTCGACAACCATGACAATGGCATGCGCCTCTTCGAGACCAACCTTTGCCTGGCGGAAGATCTCGGCGGGGATCAGCGCCTCATCATCAGGCACGACGCCGCCGGTGTCGACGATACGTGCTTCCCGTCCCATCCATTCGAGTTCGCCATAGATGCGGTCGCGGGTAATGCCTGGCTCGTCGCCTACGATGGAACGGCGGGATCCGGTAAGGCGGTTGAAGAGCGTGCTTTTGCCCACGTTTGGGCGTCCGCAGATGGCGATGAGGGGCAATTCGAGAGCGCCGACACTTTGGGTGTCAGTGGCCATTTGCGCGGCCAGAAGCTCGACCTCGCGCCAATCTTTGCTATCGCCGAGCAGGCGCTCGCGTCCGGCTACGTTGGTGGAACGGGGCGTCTGGCGGCCTACGATGCCATCGTCTGGACGTTCCTGTTTGGTTCGAGGGGGCGTTCCCTTGGGAGTTCTGTTCGAGGTGGTAGCGTCCGTCCGAATAATTTTCCGCTTCTCGCGCTCAGGCGACTGCTTGGTAATCCGCGCAGCTTTGTCCACAGCGGCGCGCTTGGTGGAGAGCACCTTGCGTTTTCGCGGGTCGACTGCGCCCGTGGTGGGCGTGGCTTTCGGGGCGCGACCCTTCTTTGGCCGCGTGCTCGCCTGCCTGTGCTTTTTGCCTAGTCGCTTTCTGTCGTCGCGTTGCGCCATGATTGTTGCCTTCTCCCGACGCTCGAGCGCCTTACTCATTATAGGGAGCGACGGCCGCTGCTCCGGCGCGCCCGGAATTCCTGCGGCGCCATCGTCGATGTGCTGGGCCTTGAGTGCTGTCCTGAGAGACAACGCAACGCATACTGCGTGAGGCTTCAGTAGGGCTTGCGCCAGAGAGACTCCCAATCCCCACAAACAAGTCGATACAGATGCATCCCGTTCGAATCTTCGAATCTGTTCCCAAAACTACTGGAAGTTTCCGGCACTCTTCTTTGGGGCGGGGAGGCATTTGAGAAAAAGAGCAATACGCCATTTCTTCGCTTTGCTTCTATGATGAAATCACCTCGCACTTTCATCAAGAACTCACACTTTGCCTACCCCCGCTTCCAACTCGATTACGCCTGCCCCTCCGGAGCACCTTCCGAGCCTTCACGATTTCTTTGCGCCTGGTGGAATCCTCTCACGCTCTTCGCTTGAGTTTGAGCATCGGCGCGGGCAGTACGACATGGCGCGGGCGATCGAGTCCGCATTCAAAGAAAAGCGCCATTTGATCGTCGAAGCCGGAACCGGCACGGGCAAGACGCTGGCGTATCTATTGCCTGCTTTGCGATTGGCACGCGAAAACAACCAGCGCGTCATCATTTCAACGGGTAC
The DNA here is from genome assembly GCA_030853485.1 of Acidobacteriota bacterium. Lineage (GTDB taxonomy): Bacteria > Acidobacteriota > Terriglobia > Terriglobales > Acidobacteriaceae > Edaphobacter. The sequence continues at coordinate 9,750 of JALYVA010000146.1, read as the reverse complement.
GAAGAATCTGCAGGAGCAACTCTATTTCAAAGATGTGCCGTTTCTGGAGTCGCTGCTGGGCCCGCTGAAGGTCTGCTATATGAAGGGGCGTGCGAACTATCTTTGCCGTCACAAGCTTTACGCCTTGCGGGATAATCCGATTCTGAATGGATTCGATGAGATCGATCAGTTTCACCAGATTGCGCAATGGGAGAAGACGACCGAGACGGGGGATCGCGCGGAAATCAATCATCTGCCGGAGTCGTCTGCGCTGTGGCACAAGCTGGATGCACGGACGGAGGTTTGTCTCGGCCAGACATGTCCTGATTGGGAAAAATGTTTCGTTACCACCATGCGCCGGAAAGCGCTCGAGTCGGACATTGTGATTGTGAATCATCATCTGTTTTTTGCCGATCTCAACATTAAGCAGCAGGCGGCGAATGCTCCCGATGCGGGCATTCTGCCCGAGGCCGCGGTAGTGATCTTTGACGAAGCGCATGAACTGGAAGACGTTGCTTCGAACTATTTCGGCATTGGGCTTTCGACGCAGCGCATTGAGGAGCTTACCCGCGACGTGGAGATGATGCTGAAGGCGAAACAGGCCAGCACAAGCGCTATTGAGAATGCCTGCGCAAACTTGAAGGATCGTGCGCGCATGTTCTTCTCGGTGCTTCCGGCGGAGCCTGCAGGAAACTTTAACGGCGGGGGCCGCATGCCCTTTCTCCATCGAGAATCGTTTTTGGAAGAGTCGGGCGATCACTACACCGCGACGCTGAATGGGCTGACCAGATTGCAGGGCGAGCTCGAGCAACTCAAGAACGTTGAAGAGTCTTCCGGGCTGCGCAAACGCACGGCGGACATTCGCGCCCACCTCGCTTTTCTGCTGGAGTCGCCGGATCGCAACACGGTGTTCTGGATTGAGCGACGGGCTGCGGGCGGGGTGAAGAACCTGGCAAGAGGTGCGGGGCACGCAGCCTTTCATACGCATCTGCAAGCCACACCTATCGATGTTTCGGAGCTTCTTACGTCCACCTTGTTCGACAGTTACAACTCTGTGATTCTTACCTCGGCGACCCTGACCGTGTCGGGCAGTTTTGAGCACATACGGAAGCGATTGGGCCTGCATACGACCCGGGAGCTTATCGTTCCATCGCACTTTCATTACGAGCAGCAGGCCATGTTGTATCTGCCGCCGAACATGCCCGACCCACGTGAGCCCGAGTTTTCTGAACGTGCTGCCGAGCGCATACGTCGCGTGCTGGAAATTACTAAAGGCCGAGCGTTCTGCCTGTTCACCAGCTATTCGCAGATGCGCAGCACCTATGAACGCCTGTTGTCCGAGCTGCCGTACACACTGCTGCTGCACGGGACGGCTCCCAGGCATGTTCTGCTGCAGCAGTTCCGCGATACTCCAAATGCGGTGTTGTTCGGCACCTCCAGCTTCTGGCAGGGGGTGGATGTGCGGGGTGAGCAGTTATCGTGCGTCATTATCGACCGGTTGCCGTTCGCTGTGCCGACGGATCCGGTGGTTGAGGCGCGCATGGAGGCCATCGAGGCTTTGGGGGGCAAGCCTTTTTTCGACTATCAGGTGCCGAATGCTGTCATTACGCTCAAGCAGGGTTTCGGCCGGCTGATCCGAAGCTTGAGCGATCGCGGCGTGCTGATGCTGCTTGATCCCCGCATTCAACGCCAACGGTATGGGCGCATTTTTCTTGAATCGCTTCCCCCGTACCGGCTCACGCAGGAGATCGCCGATGTGGAGGAGTTTTTTGCTGTCTCGGCACCTGCTGCAGAGGTGTAGAACAACTCGTCCCTATTATTTGCCATCAGACATGTTGACTGCGCGTGCGGGACCGAGCATTCCGTCTCAGGGTTGCTGGCTCGGCAGTCAGGAAGTTTATCTTCCCTGAAAGGTTCTTTCCCAATGAAGCTCTTTCGCTCTACCGTACTTGCTTCGGCAACGTTTGCACTACTCAGCTGCGCCTGCGCTTTTCCTGTTGCTCGCGCGCTTGCGCAGCCTGGAATGGTGCAAAATCCTCCGGATAATTCGAAGCAGAACGCAAATCAGAGTCCTACTGCAGACAATCAAACCAATGCATCCTCCGACAGGCACACGACAGCGCAGATTCGCAGGGCAATTGTCCACGACAAAAATCTGTCTACCTACGCTCATAACGTCAAGATCATCACCTCCAGTGGTGCGGTGACCTTGAAGGGCCCGGTGAAATCCGATGATGAGAAACAACAGGTAGCTGCCGATGCTGCCAAGGTTGTGTCGGCCGACAAGATCACCAACGAACTGACGGTAAAGCAGTAGTCAGCTTCCTTTTATAACGAAACATTCTCGCTGCGACGCAGCCCAGGAGTACACCATGTCCAATCATGACTCGAGCAAAAACACAGCAGTCTTCGGGATCTACGCTACACCCAGCACCGCTGAGGCGGCCGTGGATCATCTGATCGCTAAGGGATTCACCAACGCTGCAATCTCCGTTCTGCTGCCGGATGATGACACGACCCGCGCTTTCGCGCACGAGAAGCACACCAAAGCGCCGGAAGGAACGGCAACCGGCGTCACCACTGGCGGTGTTGTTGGCGGTACGCTTGGTTTGCTCGCCGGCATTGGAGCGCTTGCCATTCCGGGCGTAGGCCCGTTGATTGCAGCTGGCCCGATTATGGGTGCGCTCGCGGGCCTGGGCGTAGGCGGTGCAGTTGGCGGCATTGTCGGCGCGCTGGTTGGCATGGGCATTCCGGAGTTTGAAGCCAAGCGTTATGAAGGCGCTGTCAAGGAAGGTGGCACACTGCTTTCGGTTCATTGCGACACGTCGGAGCAGATCGATGCGGCGAAGCAAGCGTTGAAGGAAACGGGCGCGCGCGATGTCTCCTCAACGGGCGAGGCTACTTCGAGCAGCACCTCTGGCGCGCGTGGCACCTTTGGCAATCTGAGCAACGATGATCATGCGCGGATCGGCAGTCGTGATGTAGCTGCCGAGGAGACTGACGCGGTCGGGCACACTACGACAACTCGCTACTAACTCCCGTGCTTTAATGTAAGCCCGCCTGTGACCAGGCGGGCTTCTTCTTGCGTGCGACCTCCTGCCGTCCATTGCCAGGTCAGAATGTGCTCCTCGGAAAGCCGTAGAATGGTGCGAGCTCATGGGACGCAATCTTTACATTCTCGCCGCCACCCTTGTACTGTTCGCGCTTGTTTCCTGTGGTGTCTCCTACACCAATATTGCGCAACAGCCAGGCTCCCCGGGCGACGTATCGCTATGGCGTACGATGGGTCTCGGTCTGTTTGTGGTGGGGCTTCTGGTTGCCCTGGGCGGCATCTTCTCTTCATTATTTGAGCAGGCGGAGCGGCGCGCGGAAGAGGCTCGCCGCTCCAAACGCCGGCGGTAACGGAGAGGACCAGTGGGCCGAGAATAACGTTCCGCGAAGTATCCTGCGCCGAAAGACCTCACATCAGAGAAAACGGTCTGTAGGTAAGTCCACGGCACCGTTTTGCGAGTGCACTCCGGAACACCGTGAACCTCTTCTCGGGAATCGGTCAAGGGGGGCGGTCTGTCGGAGTACTCGAGTACACCAGTTGATCTTCTTCGCGCGCAAAACGGTACAATCTGAGTAGGCCGCTGCCGCTTGATCGGCTCGAAGCCGAGCAAGTCGAGCAGAAGGATCGAAGGGACCCGCAGAATCATGTTTGAAGTTACCGTAGAAGCCGGCTTCTCCTCCGGCCACTACCTCCGCAACTATCGCGGCAAGTGCGAGAACCCACATGGCCACAATTACAAGGTTTTCGTCACTCTGATCGGCGAAAAACTTGACGAGGCCGGCATGCTCCTGGATTTTAGACTTCTTAAGCAGGTGATGCGGCCTACTGTCGAGTACCTCGACCATTTCATGATCAACGACTTAAAACCGTTCGATGAAGAACTTAACCCCAGCGCAGAAAACCTCGCGAAATACTTCTTCCAGAAGACCAGCGCGCAATTGCGGGAGATGACCGACGGACGGGTGCGCGTGAAAGACTGCACCCTCTACGAGACTGACACCAGCTTCGCTCGCTATTACGAGTAGGGCGCTTCGCAGAGACCCTGGTGCACGTGGCATGATCTCCGCTGGGAAAGCAGCCTTCCGCCTTGTCCGCGACCTGATGTCCTACCGAGTCTTTACGGTTGGTGGATCACCATAACGACTCCATGAGTGGGAACTTCGGCGGCATAGATTCCTGTTTGCTTCGGAAGCTTGCTCGTGGTCCATAGGTTGCCCACAGAGACACCGAATGTGCTTGGGTTAACCGGGCACGATCAAGGTAAACGTATTCGTTTTTCGTAACAGACAACGCGCAGTCCCGGCCTGATATTCAGACTTATCTCGCCGGCGAGCCGGTAGTTCAGCTTGAGGAAAAATCGCTGGGCGGCTTCGTTCTGTATGTTGGTGTCGACGCGCATGGTGGGTATGCCGCGTTCGGCTGCAATCTGTTCGGCGTGATGCATGAGAGTGCGTGCAATACCGGCTCCGCGGAACGAAACGTCCACCGCGAGGCGATGCACAACAACCGCCGGTTCGTTGACGTTCAATCCGGCCTGAGCGTACTCGGGCTCTGGATCTGTGGTGATGGCGGCGAGACCCGCGATAGTGTCACTGACCTCTGCAAGCCAGAGTTGGTTGCGTGAGATGTCGCTCCGAAAAATCCTCTCATTCGGATAGCTCTCATCCCACTGCAGGTTCCCCTCCTGGAGCATCCGAGGCACAACGCCCCGCACAAGCGCCATAACGTTTTGGACGTCGTGTGGCCGCGCAAGCCTGATATCGAATTGGTTATCGGGAGAAGGGACGGACATTTGAAGAAGGTGGTTAGAACTTCGCTTTGCGGTCCTCTCATTTTTCAAGTCGCGCACAAGATAAGATGCCAGCCCGCGCACCCCAAAGCTCAACAGCTTAATGGCGAGGACGGCAGATCCTTGCCACACGCACTTGCAAGATTGCAAAAGACAAGGGTTACATTATGCGGAAGCGCTCGCGCAGGAGGCGTTGGAAGCGCGGACGCCAGATTAGATCGTAGGCTAGTTCTTTGCCGGGAAACATAGCCAGCGCGGCCTTTCGGCTGTCGGCAATCATCTGGGCTGCATCGTCTACGGTCAGAGAACTGTCTTGAGCAATCACCTGCATGACCATATTCATCATCATCTGCAGGCGGCGAATCAGCTTTTGCTCTTCGGCTTGCTCCTCGGCTGTTAAAGGCGCAGCCGCGACGCTGGTGTGGTTTAGATCCATTGCAAGCCCTCCAAGATCGATCATCATCAATGTGAACCAGACCTACTATTGATTAGACGCTCCAGTGATCTCGTGGATTCGTCCGTCGCTGCCGAGGAGGAAGGTGGTTAAGCCAAACTCGTCGGTACGGTATAGCTTAGTGCGGGCCTGCGCGATTCGATCGATGACTTCGTAGCGGGGGTGCCCAAATGTATTCCCCTTGCCGACGGATATGACGGCATCGACCGGTGCTGCGGCATGGAGGAACTCCTGCGTGGTGGAGGTGCGGCTGCCGTGGTGGCCTACCTTGAGCAAGGTTACCGCCGATACTCGGCGCTCGGCGAGCATGGTGCGTTCGCTCGATGCCTCGGCATCGCCTTCGAGAAGCACCGAGGAGTTGCCGTATTGAAGTTGCATGACCAGCGAGTCGTCATTCGTGGGTGGGTTCCGGTTGGTGTACGCAGATTCGGGGGAGAGGATAGAGATCTGTGTACCGCTCCAGTCTATGTGATCGCCGGCATGGAAGTGGCGCACGACGACTCCGAACTGCGCTGCTTCGTCGAGCAGAGCGCGGTAGGCGGCGGAATCAGGGTCGATGCTGACCCAAAGCTCGCGCGGGCGAAAGTTGCGCAGAACGGCGGCCATGCCACCCATGTGGTCGCTGTGAGCGTGGCTCAGGGCAAGGATGTCGAGGCGGCGGAATCGACGTGACCAGAGGTAAGGCGAGACAACCTCTTCGCCGGTATCGAAGCGGCTGGTGGCTTCTGCGGCCTCGTCGACACCGCCTACTGGACCGCCGGCGTCGACGAGCATGGTGTTGCCTTGGGGGGATACGACGAAAATGGAGTCTCCCTGGCCAACGTCGATGGCGGTTATCTCCAACATGCCGGGAGTTCGGTTGGCGCGTTCCGGCCAGAGCACAGCGAGAGCAATGACAGGGAGCAGGGCTGCGGCGGAGCTGGCCCAAAGTTTCGAACGCCGTACCGCCCAGCAGCAGAAAGTCCAACCGATAACGGCGAGCGCCGCGATCCACCACGCTGGGCCAGGCACGCGCAGGTCGGCGGCATGCACGGCACTGATGCGTCCTATGATGCTGGCAATCCCGTGCAGCAGCAGGGCGGTCGCTGCGCCGGGCAGCACGGCCAGCCAGGGACTTGCGAGAGAGGCGCAGAAGGTGACGACGGCCATAGGGACGAGGAGCGCAACGAGCGGCACGCTAACCATGTTGGTAGGTACGGCGAACATGGTGGCGCGATGAAAATAGACGGCCATGGGAAGCACCATGATCAGTTCGGCGATGACTCCGACGAGCGCAAGTTCGAGTGCCCAAAGGAAGCAGCGGACCGCTAGGGAGGAGATGCCGTACGCCCAATCGCCAAACACTTTAACCAGGATCTCGCTCCAGAGGCGCAGCATGGTGCGAAATTGAGCCACACGCGGTGGAAGGGTGGTGTCGATCCATTTGTCTTGCAGGCGCTCCGCCGCGCGCGCATAGGGAAGGAAGCTCCGCTCTCCCAGAGGGACGGCGATACCGCCTATAGCGATGATGGCGAGAAAGGTCATCTGAAAGCTGGCTTCAAACAGAGCGCCGGGCGACCACACCAGCACCGCCAGCGCTGCGGCGCCGAGGGCGTTCAGGACGTTGCGGTCGCGGGCCAACAGGCGAGCGATGAGGAATACGGCTGTCATAAAAAGTGCACGCTGGACTGGAGCGCCGAAGCCGGTAAGGAGAGCGTAGGCAAAAGTGACTACAAGGGTGAGCCACGTGGCGGGTCCTTCCCGCAGCTTCCAACGACGGAAAAGCCACAGGATCAAGCCAGCTACAAGGGCGACGTGCATACCGGAGACGACGAAGAGATGGAAAGATCCGGTGCGCTCGAAGCCTGTGCGTTGGGTTTTGTTTAGCTGTGCGCGATCGCCGAACAGCATGGCGTTGAGCATGCCGGCGTCATCGTTGTTCATTCGCAGCGGACGCATAAGCGCCAGATTGGGCTTCGAATGCGAGTAGAAGAGCATGCGCTGAGAAGCCCAGCTCTGCGCGACAAAAATTTTGCACTGCAGTTGAGCGATGCGATCTCCACGGGAGATGGTGGGGCGCGACGGGTCGAGCAGAGCAACCTTCGATGCTCTTACACTGGCAAGGACTCCAATGCCTTGTGCCAGCAGGTAGTCGGCATACTGCCATGCGCCTGGGTCGCGGTAGCGCTCGGCGAGCTTTAGACGCATGGGAGCCTGTATGGTGTCGCCGCAGTGCAGGCTTGGCAGCGCAGCTGTTGCTTCTTGCGCAGCGGGCGATTGCGCATTGTGCTGCCGTGGATCATTGGGAATGACATTCATGCGGACACCGCCGTTCACGGGCGCCATCCAGGCCAGATCAGGCGTGACTTCCTCGACGGCATCGACCTGCAGATCGACTGAGAGCGCGCCGACGGTTGCGGCTTCTTCGCTGGCCTCCTTCTCTTCCCACCAGCTGGTCTCTTTGTCGCGGTCGGCGGCATTTGGGGGTGGCGACAGTTCTCGAACGCGCAGCACGCGGCCGCGGACCTGGCGGCTTAAGCCGTCGGCGTATCTGGCCAAGGCAGGCTGCGCTGGCGGGGCTGGCTGAAACTTCGCGGACCAGAACCCAAGGATGATCCAGACTGCCGCGAGCGGCGCGATGGCGATGCGCAACGAGCGACGCAGGGCCGCCAATGTCAGCAAGGCGAGCGCCACAAGGGCGAGCAGCAGAACGACTGCAGGCTGCGTGTTTCGCGCCAATAGTTCGCCGGCGGCAAAGCAGCAGGCGATGGCGAGCAGAGGGGCGCGGCGGAATTCGAGGGGAGGGATGCGTGCAAGGGCCTGTGGCCAGAGTCGAGGATCTGGCTGGTTTGCGCTTTGGGTCTTCGAGGCTCTACGTGCAGACCGCATCCAGCCTATTTCACCACACTACTGGTTCATCCCTGCGCAGGACTGCGACTGTTTCGATATGGAAGGTTTGCGGAAACAGATCGAACAGGTGGAGCTCCGAAAGCGAATAGCCACCAGCTGTGAGGATGGCGAGGTCGCGGCCAAGGGAGACGGGGTCGCAGGAGACGTACACAATCTCCGCCGGGGCGAGCCGCCCGAGTAAGTTGGAGACATCGGCACCGATTCCTGAGCGGGGCGGGTCAACGACCACCAGCTGCGGTCGTTCGCGCTGGACCATGGCACTGCGGAGGAACTCGTGTGTGTTGGAGGCGACGGCGAGACGGCCCTGGCCTTTGAAGGTATTGACCAGGTCGGAGGCTGCGGCTTCAACGGCGACGACACGGGGGAAGCCTCGCGAGAGTGCGCGAGAGAAGAGACCGACGCCAGCGTAGAGGTCCCAGGCGAGGTCGCCCTGGCGGTTGTGTACGACGGTGTTCACCAGCTCGTCGATAAGGAAGCGATTGACCTGGAAAAAGCCTCCGCGGCTGATCCAATAGTCTTCGCCGGCTGCGGGATAGACCAGGCCACCTGCGCGCCAGTGGCTGAGTGGGCGCGCCTTTTGTTGGCGCCGCTGTCCTGCGGCGCCTGTAAGGAGGAAAGAGCCTGCGCCTGTGAGCTGCGGAATCAGCAGACTCATCTGCTCGCAAAACGCGGTGAAGCCGGTTGCGGTCTTCTCCCGCTTTCTGAGAAACGTCAGCATCTGCAGTTTTTCCTCGCCGGGAGTGGTAAAGAATTCAACTTCTGCCATACCGTGCGTCCAACGTCCGGAAGGTGTGGGCTCATGAGAGATCTGCAGCAACGCTTCCGCTGCTTGCAGGATCAACGGTGCGGAGATGGGGCACTTGTGGATGGGAAGGAATGCATTTGTCGCGCGACGGTTATAGCCGACGTGCAGTTTGCCATGCAAGGACTCCACTCGCATGCGGGTGCGATTGCGGTAGTGCCAGGGGTTGGCGGTATGAAGTTGGAGGCTCGGCAGGGACTGCAGTCCTGCCTGGTGCAAGGAATCTCGGAGAATCGCGGACTTGGTTTCGATCTGTGCCGGATAAGAAGCGTGCTGGTAATGGCAGCCGCCGCACTGGCCAAAGTGTGCGCAGTTTGGCGCGACGCGGGATTCCGAAGGAGTGAGAACCTGGAGCAGCGATGCCTCTGTCGGGCCGGTCAGGCAGGCTTCGATCTGTTCTCCTGGTAGGGTGAATGGAACCTGAACCGTTTGGCCTGAAGCTTCATGGTTGCGGGCGAGGCCTGCTCCCCCGTAGACCATTCTGTCGATCTCGAGCCTCATGCGTGGCCCATGTAGAAGAGGCTCAGGCGCGGCAGGCCGTGCGATTCGAGCAGGCGCTTTTGGAGGAATTGCTGCTGCACCTGTTTTATCTGGACGGCCTGCATCTTCCCACGATAGGGCGCGAGCTCGCGTGCGGCCTGTTCGCGCAAAGCTACGAGTTCCGGCTCGGGGATTGCCGTGAAGAGGGCGGCAAAGAGTCTTTCTTCGAGCACGCTCAGTGTGCGATCGAGTTCTTCGAGCGAGATGTCGCTCTGGCCGCGGAGGTCGCTGACCAGGGTCAGGAG
>JALYVA010000113.1 GCA_030853485.1 Acidobacteriota bacterium | reverse complement strand
CCCTCCCGTTGGTGGGGATGAAGTTTGATCCCGGCCAACGGGAGGGCCCGCTGAAGGGCTTGCTCACCACGAAGTGGTCGCGCCGCGCGTAGCGGGCCCGTCCGGCAGGACTTACGCTGTTCCAATCTTTTCCGCGAGGCGCTTGAAAGCTCTATAGACGAAGCTGCCGAGATACCAGCCATCGATGTATTTGTACGGAGTTTCGCCCGTGGTGTAGTGGCCGCAGGGCAGGACGCGCGAGATGTAATCGATCTTGAGGGCGTCGAAGTTTTTGAGCACGTCGAGCGAGTATTCGAGGGGGAAGGTGAGGTCGTAGGCGGCGTGGACGACAAGGACCTGTTTGGGGTGCGCGGCAAAACGCTGCATGTACGACATGGGGCTGACGATCGAGAACATCTCGCGGACCTGATCTTGATTGAGGCCGGCGTGCTCGAATGCAGCGCGGATGTGGCGTGTGCTTTGGCCGGTCCACACAACGTCGCCAAACCAGGTGGAGGCGTGATTGAAGGCGCAGACCTGGATGCGTGGATCGAAGGCGGCGGCGATGAAGGCGTAGCAGCTTCCGAGCGAGGTGCCGAGGACGCCGAACTGCGAATAGCCTTGCTGTTGCAGCCAGTCGACGGAGCTTCGAATGTCGATGACAGCCTGGCGGCAGGCTTCTGTGGTGCGGCCGATGTTGGAGCTGACGGCGTAGTCGGAGCGTTCGAGCTCGGCGGGGCGGCGGACGTCGTGGTAGGGCTTGGAGAGGCGCAGGCAGGAGATGCCGAAGCGGTTGAAGAGCGTGCAGAGAGCGTTGTGGGAGATGGCGTCGGCGTTCCACTGCGGCATGACGATCATGGCCTGCCGGGGCTTGCCGGGTTTTTGCGTTTCGGGGTGAGCGGGGTACCAGCGCGCGTTGACGATGTCGTTTTCCGGGTAGAGGGAAGGGATGGGCGAGGTGAAACGGAGGAATTCGGCCTCTTCGAGCTCGCCGGTTTCGGCCTGGCGGCGGAGCTCGGCGTCCTGCTCGAGAGTTTCGGGCCGGACGTTGGTGGGAAAGAGCTGGGGGTGGCGGCGCTCGAGGCGGAAGTCGGTGGGTGTGGTGTAGCCGAAGAACTCGTCGGCGCGGGTGACAATGTCGCGGTTGATGGCGATCATGCGGTCGTAGTCGCTGAGGTGCGGGTCGGCTTCAAGCGCGAGCGGCGTGAAGTCTTTCAGCCAGTCGAAGCCCCATTCCAGCGGGCGGACGATGCGGTTGGTGTCGCGTGTGGTGAGGGCGGTCTCCCAGGCGTACATCCACTTTGCGTAAAGCCTTGAGAGCATTCATCCAGTTTAGCTGAGGTGGAGTGGCTCGGAATGAAGTGGCCTGGAGCAGGATGCGTGGACGCAGAGAGGAAGACGGTCTCGCTAGTGCTCGATGCCCACATCTCAAAAGCGAGATATGGGGCACCCGGCTCTTCCTTGTATCAAAATCGAGATATGGGGTACCCCCCCGCAAAGTCATTGTGTAGCATCAAGGCCGAAAGGAGGTCTCTATGACAAATCGCTCTGTGCCTACGGATACCATGCTTTCGCACCTTGCCTATCGCAGCGTGGTAGAGGCCTGCGACTGGCTGGAGCGCGTGTTTGGGTTTGTTGAGCTTTATCGCTATGGGCAGCCGGTGAGCGGCGTGCAGATGCACCGGGGAGGTGCACACATCATGTTGACCTCGTCTCAGTTGAATCTCGAGAGTCCTGCGGAGGCGGGATGTAGAACGCAGATGCTCACGATACTGGTTGCAGATGTGGCTGCACATTTTGCCCAAAGCAGACGCGAGGGAGCAAAGATTTGGGAAGAGCTGCACGAGACCGTATACGGCGAAATGCAGTATGGAGCGGAAGATTCTGAGGGACACCGCTGGATCTTCTCGCAGCACGTTCGCGACCTCAGCCCGGAGCAGTGGGGAGCGGTCTCCCGTTGTTGCTGAATCTCGCCAAAATTGCCCTTTTGAGCGATCTTCTGGACAACGCCTTTGCTGAAGCGGACATCGTATATCCAGGCGAAAGAAAAGCGTAACTGGAGGACGGCATGGCAGAAGTGATTGAGGTGAGACCGGAAGACATGCGGGCGCTACAGGAAGCGACCGAACGGGCGGAGAGAGCGGAGGCGGAGCTGGCCAGGTTGAAGGCAGGGGCTGGGGAGAATGCGCGTCAACCGAGCGGTGCTGCGGAAGCGTCGGGCGCAGAGGCCGGGCTTCCGGCAGGCAGCGAGGGCGAAGGTGAGGCGGAGCTGCGCAAGGACTCGATGATGGCGCACTTGCTGGATGCGCTGGCGGCAGGGCGGGATATTGGGCACTATGGCCGGCTGGTGTTTGCGATGGTGGCGCGACACTTCATGAGCGATGACGAATTACTCAACTGGCTGATGCGGGACCGCGATTTTGGCGAGGAGCAAGCTCGGGTGATGATCCAGCAGGTGGAGGGGCGCGATTATAACCCGCCAAAGCGGGCGCGGATTCTTGAGTGGCAGGCGGAGCAGGAGTTTCCGATACTGCCGAATCCGGACGATCCGGACTGCGGCAATCTCTACCGCAACCTTAAGTTCCCGGATGCGATCTACAAGCATATTGAGCACTATCAGGAGCAGAAGGCGGCCGCCGAATAAGCTGCGCAAGGTCCCAACGGTCTAGTAACGTTTTGAGCTTAGGCCCGTGAGCAGGGACAGATCGGATTTCTGTTCGTCGATCTGGGTGAATAGAAGCCATTTTCCGTCGGAAGAGACGGAGAGGCCGCCTATCCATTCCAGAGCGCGATTCGGCAGGGTGTAGATGACGTTGCGTTTTCCGGTGGCGATGTCGAGGTACTCGATACGTCCGGTGCCGGCGGTTGAGCTAAGGAGGTAGAGTCCATTGCCAGAGGGGCACCATGCTAAAGAAGTATGGGCGACCTGTGGTATCTCGACCGTCTGCGGATCGGATCCATCGATGCGCGCACGCATGATGTTGATGGAACCGAGGTGCATCCTTCGGAAGAAAAGATGGGTGCCATCGGGAGAGGGCGCGGGAAGTTCGCCGTCGGCCACGATCATCGACGCTTTGCCTCCTTCCGCGGAAACTCGCCAGATAGAGGGATTGTCCATATCCTGTCCACTTGTGTAGTAGAGAAAACGTCCGTCGTTCGACCATGCGGGAAGGCTATTGTTTCTGGTGGACGTATTTACTATGCGTGTATCACCTCCCACAGTGTCGTAGAGGTAAAGGTTCGCTTCACCCTGAGCGCGAGAGTCAAAGGCGAGACGCTTGCTGTCGGGCGACCAGGAGGGTGTTCCCGTAAGTGAGTGGAGATGGGTAATCTCCTGCAGATTGTGCCCGTCGGCGTCGGAGATCCACACCTCATGAGATCCCCCGCGATCGGACTCGAACGCGATTCTCGATCCATCCGGGGAGATGCTCGGATTGTTCTGAGTACGGGTGGAGGCAAGGAGCGATTGGGCCATGGGCTCTGGGGTCAGGTGCAGCTTCCAGATATTGGTAGAGGAAGAGGCTTGTACATAGGCCAAGGCATCTCCGCTCCTGCTCACGGTCAGATCGCCTGCATCATGCGCGAGGGGGAGTCTTGAGGGGTGCTCCGGGTGTGCTGTTTCCACGCGCCAGATGAAACTTCCTCCGTCTGGGTCGGTGTAGGAATAAAAAAGGGAGCGCCCATCGGCAGACCAGTCCAGGCCTCTCAGTTCTCCACGAATCTCGATAAGTGGGGAAACCGTGCCGCTTCCCAGGTCCAGGGACCGGATCGAGCTTCTGTCCATGCGGTCAAAGCATCCGAACGCAAGAGAGTCCTGCTTCGGGTTGAACTTGGGGAGGACAGGGACGGCACAATGGGTCTCGACCCACCTTGGCTGCTGAGTGTCGATGGACAGGAGATAAAGTCCTGCCTTGACCGAACCGGGGAGTGAATTTTTGAAGTCTTCGGCGTATGCGATTGTCTTCGAGTCGCGCGACCAGCTGAGCAACCCGGTGTGGAAGAGCCGTCCATGGAGAGCGGTCAGGGGGCGAGCGGGGCCTCCGGTTGCAGGAACGAGCTTGATGGTGGCTGCACCTCCTTGCTCGGAACGCATGGCGATGAAGCGTCCGTCCGGCGACCAGGCAGTGGAGGTCCAGGACGGGACCGGCTGATGAGTGAGCCGGAGCGGGTTTTCCGCCCCAACTGCCTGGACGTACAGGTCATACCCTGCTCCATTATTTTCGCCGTCCCAGCCGAAAGCGATCTGACTTCCATCGGGCGAAAAGGACGGGCTGATCTCCGAGCCGGGCAAGGTCGTCAACGGGGCCTCTTTCACATCGACCGGATCGCTCGACGAGGGATGGGGAAGATAGACCCAAACCGCAGCTCCGAGGATGGCCAGAGCGAAAGCAATGACGGCCCAAACGGGGTAAGCAGACTTGCGCTTTAGGGACGCAGGAGGCGGAAGAGTGAGAACGGGCATTGCAGTCCCGGGAGCATCGCTGGTTGCGATCGTCGGCGAGTCCTGCATGAGCGGGTGGATAAACCGGTATCCGCGACGCGGAATGGTTTCGATGTAGTGGGGACGGATGGCGGAGTCGCCGAGAACTCCTCGAAGACGGTTGATCGCGGCGTTGAGCCCATGCTCGAAATCGCCAAAGGAGCTATCCGACCATAGAGCCTTCTGCAGCTGTTCCCGGGAGACGATCTGACCCTGAGCTGTGATCAGGAGTACCAGGGTATCGAAGGCCTGACCGGAAAGCCGAACCCGGGCACCAAGCTTCTTGAGCTCGCCCGATTCGGCGAAGAGTTCATAGTCGCCGAACCGTACGGGCGGTGCAGGGCGGTGAGACGAGTCCATCGGTTGAGTTCCTCCTGTGGTATTTGACTCCTATGGCGATCCCGAGTCACCTCATGGCGAGCAGGTACATGGTTCTACATTACTGATCTGGTTGGGCTTATCCAATGACCTTCATGTGAGGCACTTTGGACACCGCTGGTATTGAGGTAGCAGGCAGACAAGGCCAGTGTAGGCGGAACAAGGGAGGTATCCGCCATGAAATTGCTGATCATTGTCTGCATCATCGTCTGTTTGTCAGGGTTCAACGCTCTCGAGGCACATCCTGCTTCGATCAAAGTGATCAACGTGAGTCCAGATGAGGTTTCGTCCTCTTTACCGAGCTCGCTTACTCTGTTGTGTACCACCGATCTGGAACCATCCCGGTGCATGGCGGCGGTGAATGTTCTGGCCAAAGTGCTCGAAAGGTACAGTGGCAGCAACCTAGGAAAGTGGAAATTTGTCGTGGCGAGCTCGGACCAACGGAAACAGATTGTGAAGACATTGGGCGGTGACACGGAGTCTCCGGCCTTCACTGAACTGGAAGCCCGTGTGACCGTCTTCGATGAGGCGGTGTTTGATAACAAGAGCGCGCGTAGAGAAAGTATCGCGCAACAATATGGACAGCCGGTCAGCGGGTTTCTGGATTATGCCGTCACCCATGAGATGGGGCACGCCATCTGCCAAGAACACGACGAAAAGCTTGCGGACGCCTACGGACTGGATCTGCGCATGGGCATCATACCGGCCTGCACGAACCAACGCTGATGGCCTGGAACCTGCGCGCGGTCCTCGCTTGCCCATCCATTCACACTCAAGGGATCTCTCTTTCACGCTTCGAGACAGAAGCTGAAGAGGAGATTCAGAAGCGGGCGATCATCCACAGGCCGGCGACCATGAGGGCACAACCGGCGAGGCGGGCGGGCGAGGCGGTGTGCTGACGGAAGCCTACGAGGCCGAAGTGGTCGAGCGCCACCGAGGTGATGAGCGCGGCCGTGATGCTGGCGCCGGTGAACAGGCCTGAGCCCATGCGCTGCGCAATAGCCAAGCCGATCAGTGTGGGGATGATGCTGATCACGCCGCCTGTCCAGGCCCACCAGGGGATGCCGGGGAATTTGCCGGTTGGCAGAGGATGGCGCAGGCAGAGTTGCAGGATGAGAAGCGCGGCAAGGCCCGAAGCGTAGACGATCATGCCGGTCCAGAGTGGAGCGTCGAGCCGTTTGTTGAGTTCGGCATTGGTGCCGGACTGGAAGGGATTGGCGGTGCCTGCGGCAAGGGCCAGGAGAAATAGAAGCCAGGTCATGAAGAGGCTCCTCCTAACGCGGTGAGATGCGGGCAGCGGGACAGCGTCTTCGGTGACGTCGTCCCGGCGTTCTTCGGTTGGCAGGTGCCCGCTCTACATTCCGCAGATGGGCGACAATCGATCCACAGGTGATAAGGAGGAACGATACGTTGCCTATTCCAGAAGATCTTGATGCAATCGGACGCCAGGAGCTGGAGCTTCAGTTTTCGAGCTTTGACTGCGATGTGGCGTGGAGGCTGGGGTCTCGTCTACGCGAGTTCGCCAAAGAGCGCAGGCAGGCGATCGTCATTGACATTCGGCGCTTCGGCCAGCCGTACCAGCCGCTCTTCTACACGGCACTCGCGGGAACGACGCCGGACAATGCGCGTTGGGTGCTGCGCAAGAGCAATGTAGTGGCACGGTTTCATCGCTGCTCGTACGCGGTGGGGCTTGCGCTCGCACAGAGCAATCGTGGCTTCGGTGAGCGCTACAACCTGGAGGAAGCCGAGTATGCGGCGCACGGCGGGAGCTTTCCGATTCACGTGGCTGGGACTGGAATTGTGGGTGCGGTGACGGTGTCCGGATTGCCACAGCGCGAAGATCACAATCTGGTAGTCGAAGCACTGTGCGTCGAAGTTGGACGCGACTACGAGGCCCTGCGGCTGGCGTAAGCGCACGCCGGGCGACGCGACATGGGAATCCAAGCGGACCGTGGTTCCCTGCCGGAAGTGACCGGAGCAAAAACACAGCGCCAGCAAAGCCGGTACGGAGGCTGAACCGACGCAGCATCGAACGTGAACGCTGACTCCGTCGCACAGAGCCTCGTCGCAGGCGCGGGTTGGCTATGATAACGAGATGGCGGATGGTTCCCAGCGGTTCGGATCGCAGACAAAGCAGGACTTCCGGTCGGCATTCAAGTCACGGGATTTTCGGCTTTACCAGGCGGCGCGGCTGATGGTGATCTTAGGCGCTGAGGCGCAGTCGGTTGCGGTGGCCTGGCAGGTCTACGCGCTGACTCATTCTGCACTGGACCTCGGCTACACCGGCCTGGCGCTTTTTCTTCCCGGCCTGTTCGTCATGCTCGCCGCGGGGCACGCAGCGGACCGCTACGATCGACGAAAAATCATCCTGCTCTGCTACGGTCTGCAAGCCTGCTGTACGGCGGCGCTGCTTTGGCTGTCGATGCATGCCGAAGCATTGCAGAGAGGACGCATCTGGCCCATCTATGCTGTGCTGATCGGCATCGGCCTGGGGAGGGCGTTCAGCGGGCCCGCCGCAAGCGCCATGCTGCCGAGCCTGGTGCCGAAGGAAGACTTCGTCAACGCCGTCACCTGGGGCGCGACTGTCTACCAGATCGCCAATATGTCGGGGCCCGCGGTCGGGGGCATACTGTTCACGCTTCCGCTGGCAGGCGCGCTGGCGATGTGGAATGGCGCGCCGGTCGTGTATGTGTTCACGCTGGTGATGCTGCTCGGATTTATCGTGCTGGTCGGGATGATTCGCACGCGGATGGAGCGCTCGGAGAAAAAGGCTTTCAGCGTTAAAACCATGCTGGCTGGACTGGAATACGTGTGGCGGTCGAAGCTTCTGCTCGGTTCGATCTCGCTCGATCTTTTCGCTGTGCTGCTGGGGGGTGCGACGGCGCTTCTTCCCATTTTTGCGACCGACATCCTGCACGCGGGCCCACGTGGCCTGGGTCTTCTGCGGGCCATGCCTTCAGTGGGTGCGCTCGCGGTTTCGCTGACCATGATCCTTCGGCCGATCAAGCGGCGTGCCGGCCTGACGATGCTTGTCTGCGTGGGTATCTTCGGCGCGGCAACGGTTGTCTTCGGGCTCTCGAAGAGCATCTGGCTCAGCTCGGTCGCGCTTGTGATTGTCGGCGCAAGCGACATGGTGAGCGTGGTGGTGCGTTCGAGCGTGCTGCAACTTGCGACGCCGCCCGAGATGCGGGGGCGCGTGAGTGCGGTCAACTGGCTCTTTATCGGGGCGTCGAATGAGTTCGGCGAATTTGAAAGCGGACTGACGGCGCATTGGTGGGGTGCGGTGCGGGCTGTGGTCCTCGGAGGCGTCGCCTCGATGGCGGTGACCGCAAGTGCATCTGGACTGTTTCCGCAGCTGCGGCGTGCGGACCGCCTGACCTCCGAATCGCTGATGGAATCGAACCGCGAGTTGAGCGTGGCCGAACCGGTAGAGTAGAGTTCAGGTTCAGACCCGGACCATACCTTAGGGCACAGGGGAGTATCGATGGAGAATGGAACGAAGGCGGCCATTGGGGCCTCGGTGGTGCTTGTACTTGCCGTGGGCCTGCGTTTCGGCCTCATCTATCGCGAGCGCCATGCGCCGGACACTTCAGTGAAAGCTCCGGCGCGCGAAGTGATTGCGGACGACGATCTTGTGTTTCTGAAGAAGAAACGACCTGATTCCATGAAGGACATCAAGGAGCTGTTTGGCACCACGGTGTGGGTTTCGGCGGGCGGACAGATGGAGTACTACCCGGTGGTCGGACACGCGGCGCAGTACGGCAAAAGCGCGGGGATCCTGCTGGGCGCCGAGCCGCTCGCCATCAAGAGTGCGCTCGAGCAGGTTGCGCCCAAGGCGGCGACTTTTCGAATTCCTGGCGGCGACAAGCAGGTGCTGCTCGTGTTTACCAAGCCCGGCGAGACCAAGGATTATGCCGTGCCGGTGGGGTATCGACAGGCGGGACAGTACACCTTCTTGACCGATGAGATATTTTTCTACGACGACCCGCACCAGCTCTACAAGCATTGGGGGCCGGAAATCTGGAAGGCCGTCGATACGCATCAAGTCATTCTCGGTATGAACGAACGCCAGGTTGAACTTGCGCTGGGGCAGGTGTCGAAGAGCACCTCGACCGAATACGGTAATCGCATGGTGGTGTTTGCGAATATGGGTCATCCGCTTGCGGTCACGTTTGTGAAGAACAAGGTGACCTCGTTCCGGGCTGACCAGGGATTTTAGAGGGAAGAGCGGTCCTGCCGGACGGGCCCACTACGCGTGGGGCGGTCACTTCGTGACTTGTATACCCCTTCGGTGGGCGCTCCCGTTGGTCGCGAACGATCTTTGTTGCCGACCATCGGGAGGCCCATGGCGAAGCCGGTATACTCCCCACGAAGTGGGCGCTGCCCGCGTAGGGCGTCTTTTATCAGCCGGTGTTGCGCAGCCCCGCGCTGATGCCGTTGATCGTCGCCGAAATCGCGCGGTTCAGCTCGGGCGAATCGTCACCGGCGCGTTTGCGGCGGATCAGTTCAACTTGGATCAGCGACATCGGATCGACGTAGGGATTGCGCAGCCGGATTGAGCGCTCGAGTACAGGGTTGGTTTGCAGCAATGCCTTCTGCCCGGTGATCTCGAGGATCATGCGATGAGTGAGATCGAACTCCGTCTCCAGCGTGTGGAAGACGCGTTCGCGGAGACCGGCATCTTCAACCAGCGAAGCATATAGCCGCGCAATCCCGAAGTCCGCCTTGGCCAGGGCCATCTCCACGTTACGAATGATGTCTAAGAAGAGCGGGAAACTGCGGGCCATCCGCTGCAATTGCTGAAGGCCGTCGGGAGTGGAGCGGATGAACTGATCCAATGCGTGACCTACGCCGAAGTACGCCGGAACAAGCTGGCGCGATTGCATCCAGCCGAACACCCACGGGATGGCACGCAGGTCGGCCATGGATTTCTTGCCGCTGCGCTTTGCCGGACGCGAACCCAAGCGGGCATGTTCAAGCTCGGCTACCGGTGTGGCTTGCTCGAAGTAGGTGAATGTTTCGGGATCGTCGACGATGTGTTTGCGGTAGAACGCGTAGGAGGTGCTGGAAAGCTGATCGAGCGCAGCCTCCCACTCGGGAAGAATTTCGCCGGTCAGGTGAGCGTCCGTCTGGGTCTTGGCGTCGGGCCGCGCCAAGGCATCGAGGCTGGCTGCGATCATCAGCTCAAGATTTCGCTCGGCCAGGACCACATCGGAGTACTTCCAGTTCAGCACCTCGCCTTGTTCCGTGATGCGAAGCTCGCCAGTAAAGCTGTCGACGGGTTGCGCGAAGATGGCGCGATGGGTGGGACCTCCGCCGCGGCCTACGGTGCCTCCGCGACCATGGAAGAGGCGCAGCGCGATGTTGCACTCCCGCGCAACTTGATGCAGGGCGCGATGTGCTTTCCATATCTCCCAGGTGCTTGTGATCATGCCGCCGTCTTTATTCGAGTCCGAGTAGCCGAGCATCACTTCCTGACGACGATCCCACGAGGCAAGCAGAGGCGCATATGCCTCGCTCGACCAAAGCTCGCGCATGATGTCCGGCGCGTGCTGCAGGTCTTCGATGGACTCGAACAAAGGCACGGGCTGCAGGCCGGGATCGTGTTCGGATGCTTCCACTTTCACTCCGCCGAGCCGGGCCAGCCACAGCACGTGCAGCACGTCCTCCGCGCTGGTGGCGCCGCTGATGACATATTCGTGGATCGACTCCGGCGCGTAGGTCTGCTTCAGTTCGGCGATGGCGCGGAAGGTCTCGAGCACCTCTGCGGTCTGCTCGCTCAGGGCCGCGGGAAGGTTCAAGGACGTGGCGGGATTGCATTCTGTCCAGGCGGAAATCTCCGCGATCGCCGCCGCATGCACACGCGCATGCTGCCGGATGTCGAGCGTCTGCAGATGCAAGCCGTAGGTGCGCACCTCGATCAGCAGCGGGTCAAGCAGCATCTGCGCGAGGCGCTGCCCTTTGTTCTCCACCAGGCTGTTTCGCAAGGTGGTCAGATCCGCAAGCAGGTCCTCGGCACGCCCATACGGGCACAGAGCAGGATTGGGCGGAAGAGGAACTGCCGACTGCGGCGTCGCGCCCAACCGCATCATGATGCATGCAATCAGGAGCCGAACGTACTCGAAGTGGAAGCGCTCTTCGAGAGCCGTCTGCCCGGCGGTGCGCAACTGGGTCAGATAACGGTTCAGAAGCTCCTTCACCTCCGCCGAGACCGGCACCTGTTGCGTCGAGCTG
The DNA here is from genome assembly GCA_030853485.1 of Acidobacteriota bacterium. Taxonomy (GTDB): domain Bacteria; phylum Acidobacteriota; class Terriglobia; order Terriglobales; family Acidobacteriaceae; genus Edaphobacter. The sequence continues at coordinate 12,141 of JALYVA010000113.1, read as the reverse complement.
CCAAGCTGCTCAAAGATATTTTGCAAACGCCGGCGGTAGTGGGTCATCAGCAGCGTATGCGACATGGCGAGCGCATCGCGAGTGGCCTGCGGGGTTACGAAAGGATTGCCGTCGCGGTCGCCTCCAATCCACGAGCCGAAGCTCACCAGTTGCGGAAGGTCCGGCAGGTCCGGCGGCTGCTTGTGCGCTTCGGGATACGCCTGCCGCAACGCCGAACTCACCTCGCCATAGAGCACCGGCAGGGTGTCGAAGAGGCTCGATTCGTAGTAGTCGAGCGCCATGCGAATCTCATCGCGCACCGTGGGTCTCGCGCTGCGCACATCGTCTGTCTGCCAGAGCGCCGTGATCTCGGCGGTAAGATCGCGCTCAAGCGAATCGAGCTGCGCCTCGGGCATTGGGATGCGGTCGAGCTGTTCGAGCAGATCCGAGATGCGGCGGCGTTTGAACATGACGCTGCGCCGGGCCACCTCAGTGGGATGTGCGGTAAATACGGGAGAGATACAGACGCGCCGCAGCAGCGCCTGGGCCTGTTCTGCGGTGATTCCGGCCTCGCGCATCCGGCGCAGCGTGCCTCGAAGGTCGCCTCGCGCGCCCTTCGATGCGGCACCTTCTTCCAGCTGGTGCGCGATGCGGCGGCGCTTGCGATGATTGGTCTCCGCAAGGTTGATCAGCTCGAAATAAAAGCTGAAGGCACGCCCCAGTTGGTAGGCCAGTGTCAGGTCGTCGGAGTAGCTATGCACGAGATCAAGCGCATCCCGCAACTCGGTGCTCGCCGTATCGGTCCGGTTTTGCGGCATGCCGGCCTCGCGGCGGGCGATCGCAGTCTGCCGCAAGGCTTCCACAGCGTCGTAGAGGCGGTCGCCTCCCTGCTCGCGCAGCACCTCGCCCAGCAGCATGCCGAGCGAACGCACGTCGCGGCGCAGCGGTGCTTCCTTCAACTCACCCGTGGGGGACTGCAGCTCGCGAAGACGCTGCGCCCAATCAGTTGGAGACCAGAGAGACGGCATCTATCGATTATGCACTGGGGATCTCGGAACTCTCAGCCCTCAGTCAGGGTGCCACCGTGGCGAGGCGCATGAATTCTGTGAGACCGCTCACCAGCACACTACGCATTTCAGGATCACTAGCGATAGCTTCAGCTGTTAGATCTTTGCCGAGCAGCGCCAGTGTGCGTTCCGCCCCTTCGAGGAACTTGCCGGACATGGTACGGAGTATCTCGATGAGAGAGGCTCTCGCGTAGGTTGACCGGTTCGACGCATGGAATAGCCCCACAGGTTTATCGATGAACTCAGAACCACTGACCAGCCAGTCGAGAGCATTTTTGAGCGATCCAGGAATGCTGTGCGCATACTCCGGCGTGGAAAAGAGGATGCCGTCCGATCCCGCGATGCTAAAGCGAAAGTCAACGACCGCCTGAGGCAAAGAATCCTCAAGATCAGGATTGAAGTGGGGAAGCCTGGCTATATCATTCGAAAGCACGACTTCGATTCCCTTCGGTGCAACCATTGCAGCGGCTTTCAGTAACGATGCGTTCGACGAATCGCGGCGCAGGCTGCCGGAGATGGCAAGGATGTGAAACATGGATGGACTCCGCGAATTGCACTCCGGTCTTCGATGTCTATGCAGATGCAGACGATTCACGCTGGCAAGATTGCAGGAATCAGAACAGCTTGCCCAGCGTGAACACGAACTTGCGATGCCCATCATCTCCGAAGGCAGGCGTCAGCGTAATCACGCCCAGCGGAGTCTCCGCCACGACACCGAACAGCACGTCCTGGCGCGTGATCGTGGGGCCGTCCGGCAGTTGCATCTGTCCGGCCTCATACGCCGCGCCTAGGTAGATACTCTGCCCCAAGGGCGCGGGCAGTTGCGCAACCCTTCGCAGCAGCGCGGGCGAAAGCAGAAAATAATCGGTGCCGCGGTACTCATCGATCGCGCTGGCCGAAAGCCGCAGTGGACCTCCGAGCGTAAACCGGAACGGCTCCGCAACCTTCCGGTTGAACATCGTGCCGCCCTCAGCCACCATGACGAAGATGTTCTTTCCGATCTCATGCGAATAGCTGACGTGCGTCGTCATTCGCGGAGCGTTCGGGCTACCCACGGCGTCGTACAGATAACCAGCATCGGTCTGCCAGCGTGTACCGAAGTGCGGCACCAGCGCCCGGTCCTGCGTGTCGAAGGTATAGCGCAGGCGGCCCGTCTGCATCTTGCCGAACACATCCGGCTCTCCGTCCGAACCGACGGTTCTTTCCCATCGGATGTTGTCGACCTCCCAGCCTGCACGCAGCTCCTGGGTGCGCTGGTTGCTCCACGCCAGGTCGGCTCCCGCACCGGCGGTCTGCAACTGCCGCTCCGCCACGCGATGCTGGTTTTGGTAGAGGTAGAACGGTTCGCGCAGAATGCCTCCGTGCGGCGCAAGAAAGAAGGCTCCCGCCGGGGCTTTCGTGCCGAAGAGCCTGCGATAGTACTCGCTCTCCAGCTGTGTGAGGAACCCGAGCTTGACGTGCGTCCGGAGCTCTGAGCCGTAGCCTCCAAAATCCTGATCCAGCAGGACTCCCTCCACCGTGGCGCGGGTTACGCCCGTGGTCTGTGCCTGCACGTTCGCGCCCAACAGAAGGAACGGCGGCCCCGTTTTCTTATCTGTAACCGTGACCAGCACAATCTCTCGTTCCGGAGTGGCCGTTCGAGCATCGTCATGGTCATAGCCGATCGTATAGTCCGCCTCGTAACGACCATCGCCGCGTATGTCGTCCAGCAGCGCCTCGATGGCATTTGCGTCGACTGGCTTGTCCACCAGCGGCTGAAACATACCTTCCACGGCTCGGGTCACACTTTGGTTCGGGGCCTTCACGCGAACCCTCAGCAGGTTCCCCGCACTCGCCGGCAGACGAGCCCTGCGCTGCCCAACATACGCCGCCCACTGATCCGGCGTGACCGCATATTGGAGCAGCGCGTCCTTCTGCTTCTCAGCAGCGTCGTACCCGCGCGTGGCAAGCTCCTTCGCTTTCAGATAGTCGCTGTCGCTGAATCCGCCGACATCCGGCTCGATCAGAACGTTGGCCAGCTTGCGCGAGCGCAGTTCGTTGCCTTCAATCGCCACCGCAAAGCTGCGCTGCAGCACACCAAGAATCGAATCCAGATCGCCTTTGCCTACAGGGCGCAGAGGCAGGCTCACCGCGAGCACAACATCCGCCTTCATCGCATGCACGGTCTGGGTGGGCAGATTTTCGAGCACGGCGCCATCGACAAACTCATGTCCGTTCAGCTCAAAGGGCTGAAAGATTCCCGGAAGCGATACCGAAGCCCGCACCGCATCCGGGATCGACCCGCGCGCGAACGTCACGGTTCGTGCTTCGTTCAGGTCGGTGGAAAGACAGCGAAAGGGGATCGGCAGCTTGTTGAAGTCCGTACGGTCGTCATAGCGCAGGAACTCGCGGTCGAGAAAGGCGTTCAGGCCTTGATCGATCAGCACGCTGTTGCGAAAGGAGACTCCATGCTTGAGGCCGATCGTCAGGGCGTTGGGCAACTCGCGCGCATCCTCGCGTCGGCGAAAGCTTCGGCTCTTATACAAAGGCCGGAAGCTGAACACCGAGGTGAAGACATCATCGGTCATCACGACCTTCAACTGGTCGACGGTCATTCCGGTCGAGTAGAGCGCACCCACCATGCCGCCCATGCTCGTTCCCGCAATCATGTCGACCGGGATGTGGTGATCCTCCAGCCATTCCAGCACGCCGATCTCGCTCATTGCCAACGCGCCTCCTCCGCCGAGCGCAAGTCCGATTCGTGGACGGTCGGTAGGTCCCGGAGGTGCGGGCGCCGGCGCTGTCGAGGAGAGTCCCAGCGGCTGTCCGCTGGCTGTCTTGCTGCCTCCTCCCTGCTCTCCCTTCGCGCCCGCGGAAGGGCTGGTTCCCGCCGGATTCGGATTGGTCTGCTGGCCGGCCTTCCCGGTTTTCATGGCCTGGGCAGCAGCCTGTGCGGCAGCATCGGAGTTCGTCTGTTGCGATTGCGCGCGCGCCGGGCAGATGAGACTTGCGAACAAAGCTAGAAACAGCATGCCGCGCGTCGCCTTGAGAACCGGCCCCTGGAAACATCCATCTCGTAACGCTACAGAACCACACATCGATTTGCCAGCCGAAAGGAAGCTCCGGGTCATCGTGGAAACGTCTGCATTTGCTTTCGTCTGTTCCTCTACGCGTGTGGCCTGTTGCTTTGCAAAGCGTTCGAGCAAACCTTATCTACGCCCTGAAGCTACATCACCTGCGCGATCTTTTCGAGTTCTTCCTGCAGGCACCCAAGGGAACAGGCAATCGATTCCATGCGGAAGACGGCCTTTCGCGCATCGTGCTTGGAGACTCCATACCCTCGGTTGTTCAGGAAGCTGCTGATCAGCTCCGCCGCCTGCCAGGAATCCAGACCCGACTTCATCAGGTCCGCGCGAAGACCTGTCAGATCGTCTTCGGCAAACCGCTCAATGCGCGTATTGCTCGTCTCGCTGGTTGAGTGAGTCATCATGGAACTGTCTCCTGCCGGCATTGCATCTGCCTGAAGCTTCGCCTGTGCTTTTAGACGCGATCTGCGAAATCAAGTCGCGTGCTAAGAAGCAAAGACGTATTCATAGAACGCGACAATAGGACGGACAGATTGCAGCATGCGAAAAGTCCTACGCAAAACGGACGAGGTAAGTTCTTCTGGAAGAGGCCTTGGAGGAGAGTCCTGCCGGACGGGCGCCCTGCGCGGGCCGCGGTCACTTCGTGACGGGTATACCGGCTTCGCCTTGGGCCTTCCGATGGTCGGCGTGAACAATATATTGTTCGCCTGCGACGCTCATACAGAGTGCGTCGGAACTTCTGGAACTTGCGCGGGCCCAGCACTTCCCCGCTACTCAGACAAGGTGCTCCGGTCCGCCAGCAGGACGGGAATGCCGTCAATGACGGGATATCGCCTGTGACATCCCTGGCATCGGATCGCGTCCCCATCGGCCGCCAGGGGTGCGCGGCACACCGGACATACCAGCCAGCGCAGGCTTTCCTCGAGGTCGCGAAGCGCTCTCAGCGGCTTAGGCGAAGGTTCGCGCATCCCTTCATCTTACCGTTGCCGCGGAAACCCGCCTCGCGCGCGATACCATGGAAGAGATGACAACAACACCGAAGCTGCTGGATGGAATCGCCATTGCCGCCGAGATCAAGTCGGAGGTCGGGCTCGAGGTGAAGGCGCTGCAGGCCCGCGGTATCACGCCCGGGCTCGCCGTCATTCTCGTCGGCGAAGTACCCGCCTCACAGATTTACGTTCGCAGCAAAGTAAAAACCTGCGGGGAGCTCGGCATCTACAGCGAAATGCTCACGCCGCCCGAGACGATTACGACCGAAGAGATGCTCAAGCTCGTCGAGGAATTGAATGCACGAGAAGACATCGATGGCATCCTCATCCAGCTGCCGCTGCCAAAGCACGTCGACACCAAGCGCCTGCTTGAAGCGGTTTCGCCGGATAAGGACGTTGACGGCTTTCACCCTGTGAACGTAGGTCGCCTGCAAAGCGGCCAGCCGGGTCTCGCTCCCTGCACCCCCGCAGGCATCATGGAGATACTCCGACGCAGCGATCTTCCGGTTGCCGGTCAGAACGCCGTCGTGGTTGGCCGTTCGGATATCGTAGGCAAGCCCGCCGCCATGCTTCTGCTCAACGCCTCGGCCACGGTCACCGTCTGCCACAGCAAGACGCGCGATCTGGCAAAGTTCACCCGCGAAGCCGACCTTCTTGTGGCCGCGATCGGCCGTGCTGGATTTGTCACCGCCGACATGGTCAAACCCGGCGCCACCCTGATCGATGTCGGCATCAACCGGGTCACCGATGCGGGCGAGGTGGAGGGCTTCTTCCCGGGAGACAAGGGCCGGGCCGACACCTTTGCCAAACGCGGCTCTGTGGTCGTCGGCGATATTCATCCTGCCGCCTTCGCTCGGTCGGGTGCCTACACGCCTGTTCCGGGAGGCGTCGGCGCACTCACCATCGCCATGCTGATGCAGAACACCGTTACCGCTGCTCGTGCGCGGAGGGGACTTGCGAAAGCACAGTAAGCAAGCGCCAACTCGATGCTGCGCGTAGGTCTCACGGGCGGGCTTGGAAGCGGCAAATCCACGGCTGCTGCGCTGTTTTCCGGCCTCGGCGCTCACGTCTTTCAGTCAGACACGATCGGCCGCGAACTGATGCAGCCCGGCCAGCCGGTATACGCCGCCATCGCAGCGCACTTTGGCCCAGGCGTCGTGCTGCAGGATGGAACCCTGGACCGCACGGCCCTCGCGCAGCTCGCGTTTGCCGAAGGCCGTGTCGAACAGTTGAACGCTATCGTGCACCCTGCGGTTATCGCACAGCAGGCCGCACTGTGCGACCAGCTTGCCCGCGCCGAACCCAATGCGGTGGTGATCGTAGAGTCTGCGCTCATCTTTGAAACCAGACACGCAAGCGCAAAAACCGGCAAGGAGAATCCCGCCGTCGCTGAGCCGCAGCCCGACACCGATCCTCCAGCTAAGCCTTGGCACACCCGCTTCGACCGGCTCATCCTCGTCACCGCACCGGAGGAACTCAAGATCCGGCGCTTCGTAAGCCGCCTCGCTGCAGGCCAGCCTCTTCCCCCGGCACGCCGCGAGGAGCTTGAAGCCGAGGCCCGCCGCCGCCTCGACCAGCAGCTCTCGGACGAGCACAAGGCCGCGCTCTGCGACTACGTCCTGATCAACGCCGGCCCACTCTCCGAGCTCGAATGGCAGGTCGATCAGCTCTGGCCCATCCTGCATGCCTCTGCTCGCCACCTGCACACCGTTCCCGCCTCTCGATACAATCGATAAAGGCAGGAAGAATGCCCGTTGCGCATCTGAAGATCAGGTTGTGACCCTCGATGAAACTGCGTCCCGTTCTGCTTGTCGTCCTCCTTCTTTCCGGCTTCTATTACGTGACGACCCGCGTCGGGTCTACCGGTGCGCTCGCGCGGCTCCTTCATCCCGCGTCTGCTGAGCCTGCCGCTGCCAGCATCGCCCCCGCCAGCGGCCCGCTCGGCGCCTTCCAGCTCACCGAAGCCCACGCAGCGCCTGCCTACGACACCGAAGAGCAGCAGAACATCGCCGTCTACAAAAAGGCCCTTTCTTCGGTCGTCAACATTACCTCGACGGCAGTAGCGTATGACTTCTTCTACGGCGCAGTTCCTCAACAAGGCCAGGGCTCCGGCTTCATCCTCGACAAGCAAGGCCATATCCTGACCAACAATCACGTGATCGACAACGCTCAGCGCGTCGAGGTGACGCTTTGGGACAAGCACAAGTACAAGGCCACCGTCGTGGGCGTAGACAAGGGGCACGACCTCGCCCTGCTGCTGATCAATGACGCGCCCAACCTGCAGCCCGCCACGCTGGCAGAGTCGCAAAACCTTACTGTGGGGCAGCGAGTCTACGCGATCGGTAATCCCTTCGGCCTGTCGGGCACCATGACACGCGGCATCATCTCCGCCATCCGCTCCATTCACGGTCCTCAGGGCAACCCCATCGAAGATGCTATCCAGACCGACGCCTCGGTCAATCCCGGCAACTCCGGCGGGCCCCTGCTCAACTCCCGCGGCGAGGTCATCGGCATCACCACCCTGATCGCCAGTAACGGTGCTGACCAGTCCTCGGGCATCGGCTTCGCCATACCCATCAACACTGCAAAGGCCGTCATCGCCGACTTTGCCAAGTATGGCCGCATTCGTCGCCCTTCGCTCGACATCGCCACACTCGCCATCGGGCCCGAGACCGCCAACCAGATCGGCCTTCCCGCCGACTACGGCCTCCTTATCGAGCGCGTCTTCCCCGGCGGCGCCGCCGAACAGGCAGGCCTTCACGGAGGCACACAGCGCGCTTACCAGGGCAACATCCCGGTCATGCTCGGCGGCGATCTCATCGTCGGCATGGACGGCCAGGACATCGCCACTCCGCAGGACCTGTCCGCCATCATGAACACGCATCGCGCCGGCGATATCGTCACCCTCACGGTTTTCCGCGGGCAACGACACATGGACGTTAAGGTCAAGCTCAACGACGCCTCTGCCGAACCGGACCGCGGCGGACGCGAAACTTAGTCCTGCCGGACGGGCCGCCTGCGCTCCGTCACCCCACAAACGAAGACCTGTTTGCGGGGACCCCGATGCACGGTCACTTCATGACGGGTATACCCCTTCGGCGGGCGCTCCCGTCGCGAACAAATTCTATGCCGACCATCGGGAGGCCCATGGCGAAGCCGGTATACACGCCACGAAGTGGCCGCGGCCCGCGCAGGGCGCACTTCAGGACTAGTTGCGCCGCAGAAACCGCCGCCCCGCCACCTCGTACTGCCCGCTAAGCACCCGCGCAATCGCCTCTGGATAGGCCACGTGCTCCTGCTCCAGAATCCGCGCCGAAAGACTTTCCACAGTATCGTTCTCCTCCACCGCAACCACCTTCTGCAGCACGATCACTCCGTGGTCCACGGCCTCGTCGACAAAATGCACCGTGCAGCCCGCCACCTTCGCCCCAAACTCCAGCGCCTGCCGCTGCGCATCGAGCCCCGGAAACGCCGGCAGAAGCGAAGGATGCACATTCAGAATGCGGTTCGGAAACGCCTCCACGAATGCGGGCGAAATGATGCGCATGTACCCCGCCAGGCACACCAGGTTCACCTTGTACTGGTGCAGCCGCGCAATCATCTCGGCATCGTGTTCCACGCGCTTGCGCCCGGCCGACGGCACCACATGCGTTTCGAGCCCCAGCTTCCGGGCCGTCTCCACCCCACCGGCCTCTTCCACATTCGACAGCACTACGGCGATCTCCGCGCCCAGCAGCTTGTGCTCGCGGATCGCCTCGGCAATCGCCAGAAAATTCGAGCCTCTACCGGAGAGAAGAACGCCCAGCCGCTGCATCAAAAACCGTCCTTTCGCTCGCCGATCACCACTGTATACGCGCCAGCATCCATACCCACACTTTCGTTGTAGCCGGCCTGAGACTTTAGTTGTAGCTGACCTTCCGCTCGCCCCGAACCACACGGCCAATGATGCAGTGCCTCTCATTCGCACGGTTCAGCACCGCCTTTGCCTTTTTGATCTTCTCTGCCGGGATAACCGCGATCAGCCCAATGCCCATGTTGAAGGTCCGCAGCATCTCGTCCTGCGCGACATTGCCCAGCGCCTGCAGATGCTCGAACAGCGGGGGAGGGGTCCACGAAGCCAGGTCGATCAGCGCTCCCATTCCCTTGGGGAGAATGCGCGGCAGGTTCTCCGTGATGCCGCCACCCGTAATGTGCGCCATGCCGCTCACCAGCTCCGCTGCCGTCAGCTTCTTAATCACGGACAAATAGCTGCGATGCGTCCGCATCAGCGCCGCGCCCGTCTTGTCTTTCAGCTCGTTCACGTACTGTTCCGGGCCGTACTTCGCCACCTCGAACAGCAGCTTGCGCGCCAGCGAGTAGCCATTGGTGTGCAACCCGTTCGAGGGTAGCCCAACCAGCACATCGCCCACCTCAACCTGTTCGCCGGTGATGATCTTCTCGCGGCTTACCGCGCCGATGATCGTACCCGCCAGGTCGTATTCCCCGTCGCCATAGTACCCCGGCATCTGCGCCGTCTCGCCGCCGATCAGGGCGCATCCGTTGGCCCGGCACGCCTCGCTGATCCCTTGCACCACCCGTTCCACCACCATGTCTTCGAGCTTGCCGGTCGCCAGGTAATCCAGAAAAAACAGAGGCGTCGCGCCTTGCACGGCAATATCGTTCACGCAGTGGTTCACCAGGTCCTGGCCTACGGTGTGGTGAATGCCAAGCTCAAACGCGACCTTCAGCTTGGTGCCCACACCATCGGCGCTCGACACCAGCACGGGGTTCGGAAATTTCTCCAGATCCAGCGCAAACAACCCGCCGAATCCGCCAATCTCACTCAGTACCTGCTTGTTGAACGTCTTGCGCGCAAGCATCTTGATCCGCTGCTTGCTGCGGTCGCCCGAGGTGATGTCCACACCCGCATCCGCATAGCTGATCGACTTCTTCGCCGCATGCTCGGGGCCTCCGGGCAGACCAGCGCCGCGCCCACCGCTGGCTTTCTTCTCCACAGGAACGGCCTTCACGGCCGAAGAGGAAGACTTGAGTTCAGCCGCAGGCAAAGCACCGTCGGAAACGTCGGACGGACTCTCCGCAGGCGGCGGCGCATGTTGATCGATCTCAGGCTGTGGCTGCGTCACGGTTGAATCGGGCGGGGGGGAGGTCTCATCCGGCAAGGTCGTGCTCCATATCATTTCACTTGGAAAAAGAAGAACTTTAGTCTAGCAGGGTGCCTGTCCGCGAAATATCAACAACTCTGAAATGCGCCTTGACGCCTGCTCCATTCACCGCCCGAAGCGCTCCGGTTTCCCTTCAAGCCACGCCGTCACGTTGGATTTGACCTTACGGCAAGCACTCCTCTTGTGCGCCCCAGACCGGAACAAATCTCCTTCTGCTACCGTAATAGCACCCGTGAACTTACTTCCTTCCCTGAGAACTGTCGCCGCCGTTAGCCTGTGCGCGTCACTTGTGCCTGCATGGCTGCAAGCGCAACTGCCCTCTGCGTCTCTCGAAGAAGTGCTCTCTCGCGTAGAAGCAAACGCCGAGCAGTACAAGAGCACCGTCCCAAGCTTTCTCTGCGACGAGCACATCACCTCGCAGGAGTTGCACGATGGAAAGCTGAAGCACGCAACCACCGCAGACGCTCTCTTTCGCGTCACCCGCTCCTCCTCACCGGGGGCTCCACCCGACGAATCCAGACAAGTGACCTCGATCGACGGGAAGCCCTCCACGGAAAAGAAGCTGAAGCTGCCCATCACGTTCAGCGGAGGCTTCGGCGGCGCGTTGGCCAAATATCTCTCCGCCGAGCGGCACCAGTGCTTCGACTACCAGCCCGACCCTGCCTACACCGGCCCCGCGGGGACCAACGGCTACACCTTCATCCCGCGTCCGGCTGCGGCGAACGAGCCAGTATGCGCCTCGATCCTTCCCGGCACCACAGGCAAGTTCGTCGTCGACACCACCTCCATGCAGGTCTTGCACATCGAGCGCACCGTACCTCATCCCGTCGGCCGGGATCATGGTGTGCTCGGCACGGTAGCCGTCGATTTCGCACCTGTCACTCTCAACGGTGCGGTCTTCCGGTTGCCGCGCACCATCTCCGCGTTCACCTCGGAGACTCCGAAGACGGACGCCTTCCAGTTCACGGCGCAGTACACTCACTATCATCGCTTCGCCGCCAGCTCGACCATCCTTCCTGTAACTACCTCGCCTCCCCAGTAGCCGCCGCAATGACTCTTCGCCAGACCCTCAAAGCCGCCGGCACCAGGCTCTCTGCCGACCCACACCTGCACGCCACTGCCTCGCGCGATGCCGAGCTTCTGCTGCTTCATACGCTTGAGCTTTCGCGTGCCACGTTGCTCGCTTACCCTGAACGCGAAATCACCGACAAGCAGCAGTCCGCGTACGAGCAAAGCATCCTGCGCCGCCTGCAGCATGAACCCGTCCAGTACATCACCGGCCAGCAGGAGTTCTACGGGTTGCCGCTCCACGTAACCCGCGACGTCCTCATCCCCAGGCCCGAGACCGAACACCTGGTCGAAGCCGTACTGCACCGCCTGCCCCCTGGCGAACCACTCCAGATCGCCGACATCGGCACCGGCTCGGGCGCGATCGCCATTGCTCTTGCCATTCATCTGCCCCGCGCCATCATCACCGCGCTCGATCTTTCCCTGCCCGCGCTCGCCGTTGCACAAAGCAACGCAGTAGCTCATAAGGTGGATCGGCAGATCCGATTCGTTCACTCCGATCTGCTGGACAACCTCGACCTCAGTACTGGCCGAGAGCACGCAGACGACAGAGACGCCGGTGAAAGTGCGGCCTTCGACGCCATCGTCAGCAACCCGCCCTACATCTCGGCAACCGAGTGCGACACTCTGCATCCGCAGGTCCGCAACCATGAGCCCCACGCTGCACTTTTTGCGGGCGCGAGTGGTTTGGAGATCTATGAACGCCTGGTTCCGCAGGCGTGGCATGCGCTCAAACCGCACGGCCTGCTTGCCCTCGAGATCGGCCACGGCCAGCAGCAGGCGCTCGCCCGATTGCTCTCGGACTGGGAGG
>JALYVA010000087.1 GCA_030853485.1 Acidobacteriota bacterium | reverse complement strand
CAATTATTTTCTCAGTGCTCCCGGGTTTCGGCCACCGTCGGACTCTTTATCTGTAAGGGGGACAGTTGCGTAAAACGATGCAGCGTGCTGGCGGCATGTCTCGCAAGACTACTGGGGCTCGTAATTGTTAGCTTCCAAAACACTCGTGCATTCTGGAACCCAAGAAATCAGTTTCGGAGGCAAAAAACCGTCGTGCTTGATAAGGCGAGTATTATGCGTGAGCCGCCGGACCTCGCAGACCAGCGGCCATCGCCGACCGGTCCAGATACCCGGCGAGAGAACGAGCGCAACCGCATTGAGGAGACGGGGTCTGGCGCCGAATTGTTCCGCCGCGCACAGCTAGCCAATCTGCGAGCGCATTTTTGGGCTTCTGCGAGCACGGCAGCAGCACGGACATTCCGCGCTGTGTACAGCCTTTAGCCTGATGCATCGATGGATGCAACGAACCGGCGAACTGCCCTCGGCAGCAGGCTACGCTTGTTGAGTGCTTCTTAAGGATGCTAGGGCTATCGGCAGAGGGTCTGCTCGGAAGTGATCTTCAGGGACGGGTTGATTGCCGGTAATGTAATTACTGCGTCGCGGAACAGCTCGCCACAAAACCGATTTCATTCGGGCAGACCGGATGCTTAGCTGCAGGAGCCAGTTCTGCAGGCACTCCACGACTTGCTCTTGAAGCATCACGCTACGGATTAGAAAGCCCCGCGGAGGAGGACGAAATGCCAGTAGCCCTGTCCGCTTCAGCGGATGATGCCATCCTTGTAGAAATCCATTGCAGCAAGTTTGTCATCGCGGTCCTCTCTGCATCTGAGCGGGCCTTCTTCAGAGCCTTGATCGTGTACCTGGAAGCGGACGAGTAGTCCCCCGTTCGCACCGCACTGTAGGCCAGCGATCCCAAAACAACGAAAGCGTTCGGATCATCAATGTCTTCAATCGGTTTGAGCAACGAGAGAGCACGGGAATAGTCATTGCTCCGGTACACCAGATGTCCAAGGAGAATCCGGGCGCGATAACTGTCGGGCTTTTCTGCAACTGCCCGCTCCAGCAACGGAATGATCTGCGCCTCCGGTGTGCCGGTCTTCATCTTCAATTGAGCATCTACGATCAGGAGTTCGGCATCCTTCGACCCACGCTGGTACGCCTTGTTCATGTGCGCGACCACACCCGCTTCATCGCCGGACCTCAGAGCCAGAGCCGCAAGGCTTTCCTCCACCTCCGGACTGCGCGGGTACAGAGCAGAGAGCTCTTCGAGGCGGACTGCTGCCCTGGAAGCCGCCGACGGGTTGTAGCTTTGGAGATCCGCCAATCGAAGTTCGACCTCTAATTCATTCGTTTCCGATTGATCTTCTGCAACCTCGGTGTCGCCGGGATTAGCGTTGTACGGGTACTTTATCGAAGCAAAGCGTTCTTGTTGGAGGTGTTTTCGTAGGTCGTCTTGAATCTGCGGGAGAGTTCGCCCATACGTATGCTGAAGTGCATCCGTAACGGAACTTCCACCGGAAAGCGCAGCCAGAAAGTCACGAAAGCTTTGCGCATACCCAGGTTGAGTCATCATCATGTCAACCAGCGCCCAACTGAGCATATATCGCTGTGACGAAGCACGAGCATCGTCGTCGATCAGAGTACGTTGTGCGTCAAGGAGGGAAGGCAGCAGCTTCGCGGACAACGAATCGAAAGCGGCATTAAGACTCCAGAGATACCCTCCCAAAGTTACGCTATGGGAATCCCATCTCGCAGTGGAGTAGTATCCTGCCAATCCTTCGTTCATCCACACGGGAAGATATGGCCAGACAGTCGCAATAGCGGAGTGCGCATATTCGTGCAAAACTACGTCTGAGGTTTGGTTCATGAGACAGATGTAGTCCGTCGCTTGGCCTCCTTGGAAAAAACCCGAAGTTTGAGGTGGCGCATAGCGGCGGAAGCTATCGCCATCCTTGAATGCGAATACGGTAACTGGATGCTCCCGAGCCGGATTCAGCATGCCCATGGCCAGGAACAACCTACGCGAATGCTCCAGGAGATGAAGGGTATGACTATCTTGGCGCGATCGATCTTCCGAGTAGAGTACAAAATGAGAACTCGTCGATTGTGACCATGTGGATGAGTGAGCAGCCTGCACAAAATAGAGCGGAACGACGACTGCCACAGCAATCCGAATCAGCAAGCGAATCGACAAAGGCTTCACACCCGTTTACATCGGCGGACCTGTATTCCTCAACAGATCAGAAAAATCTGATAAAAGCCGCACGCTCTGCTCGCAACCGCGACAGGGAGGTAAATTTGCGGCGCGTCCGTTCCACTGCAGCCCAATTGAGTCATTGCATCTATTAGGCGCGCCTAGGCTCACATGTAGAACTGTTCCGAGAGTCCACTGGGTACTGGCTTCGTCGGGCTGACTCGCGATACCGCCGATTATCGAACCTGTGAGAACCGGACATTCGTGTGACAGATAGAAATTATGCCTCGCCCCGGATTGCTTCGGCGTTCACTCATAGTGACCTGTGGAGAATGTTTCCCTGGTGGCCTAGCTCTTCTCACCAGATAACTCCGTTGCGCCATTCCCCCTACAAGGGATTGACGTGGTTCAAGCCCGAAGGCCTAGCGGCCCGGAAAACTGTACCCCTGAAGAACCCCCTTCAGGGGTACAGCACCTCACGATCCTCCTTTCCTCGGAAAACCTAAACTTAGGCGAGAACTACTTTCTTCTTGCGAGCGATAACACCGGCCCCAAGAAGGCCAATGCCCATTAGTAGTAAAGAGGCGGGCTCAGGCGTCGGGGTCAAGCTCAGAGTTCCTGAAAACGGTGTGTCAACCGGAACTGAACTCTCCAACTGTGCAACGCTCATCCCGCTGAAAGTTGCACTGAAGACGCCGTCATACGCGGTCTTGCTGCTATCAGTGGTGTTTAGAACGTATCCCGTGAAATCGATCGCCGCAGTGGCTCCAGACGTTGTGTCATTGAGGACAAAGGGCGAGGGTGGCGGACTGGGAAGATTGCCCTGGAAGATTTCGGTCAAGAACAACTGCAGATTCGATCCGCCGGTAG
>JALYVA010000084.1 GCA_030853485.1 Acidobacteriota bacterium | reverse complement strand
TCAGTTGGAAGGTTGCGTTGGTGATGGTCAGCGGATTCATCGCCTCGGTGAACGTTGCGCTTACCGCCTGTGTAAGGGGTACGTTGTTGGCACCATTCACGGGTAGCGTCGAAACGATCTCCGGCGGGACAACGATGGGTGCACCGGTGGTAAAGGTCCAGACATAGTTAGTGGCAAGCCCGGTGCCCGCCAGATTCTGGGCTCCGGTGGTGATCGTAGCCGTATACAGAGTGTTGGCCACAAGATTCGCTGTTGGGGTGAACGTCAGCGTATTTCCAACGGCCGCGTAAGCAACCAGACCTGTGACGGGGGTGGTGCCTGGTCCCGTCAACATGAACGTTGTCGAGTTGATCGTGGCCGGGTTCATCGGCACGCTGAATGTGGCGCTGACCGCCTGGTTGGCGGGCACGTTCGTAGCTCCGGCCAGGGGAATGGTCGAAATGACTGTCGGAGGCACGACGACAGTCGCTCCGGTGGTGAAAGTCCAGACGTAGTTCTGGGCTAACGGAGTGTCGACCAGATTCTGTGCCCCGGTGGTGATCGTAGCCGTATACACAGTGTTGGGCAGAAGGCTTACTGTCGGGGTGAACGTCGCCGTGGAGCCTGCGGCGACGTAGGCGACGGCTCCCGTCACGGGAGTCGTGCCCGGTCCTGTAAGCGTGAAGGTTGTCGCGTTGATCGTGGCAGGCGTCATGGCCACACTGAAGGTCGCGCTGAGCGCCTGGTTGATCGGCACATTCACTGCCAGATTGGCAGGAACCGTGGAGATGACCGTTGGCGGCGTGGGCGCCGGAAGCGTTCTAAACATCCACACGTAGGGGGGGGCTAACGGAGCGCCCCCCTGCGACTGGGCTCCCGTAGTGATTGTGGCCGTGTAGACCGTATTTACAATTAGGTCGGAGGCCGGAGTGAAGGTGGCTACCGCGCCCGAGCAAGCGACCGTGCCCGCCACGGCTGTCGTGCCAGGACCGGTAACAACAAAGCTGGTCGCAGGCGATGCGAGCGTCGCGCAATTCATTGTCTGGCTGAACGTCGCGCTCAACACCTGGTTGAGCGAGACCCCCGTAGCGCCATTGAGCGGCACGGTCGAAAGAACCACAGGCGGCACTGCGGTCGTAAAGCTCCAGCTATAGTTCGCGGCCAATGGGTCACCGGTCGAATCGGCTGCTCCAGTGGTAATCGTAGCCGTGTAAACCGTGTTGTACGTCAACGCGACGCTCGGGGTGAAGGAAGCCACCGAAGCGGTCGCATTATATGTAACAGTTCCAGTCACAGTCGTCCCGCCTTGGCCCTTGAGAAGGAAAGTGGTGGCATTCACTGTCGCCGGATTCAGCGCCTTGCTGAATGTCGCTGTGAGAACTTGATTGGTCGGCACACCCGTCGCGCCGTTTGCCGGCACGGTTGCGATCACCGTCGGCTGCGTAGCCGTTGTAAAGCTCCATGTATAGCTTGCTGCTGGCTGAACGCCAACCGTATTCGTCACAGCGGTCGTGATCGTCGCCGTATAAGTCGTATTGAAGGCAAGAATTGCTGCTGGAGCGAAGGAGGCCACGGATCCCGTAGCGGTATAAGACACGGTGCCGGCAACCGCGGCCGCCCCCGGACCCGTCAGGAGAAACGTGGACACGCTGATGGTAGAGGGGTTCATCGGCTCATTGAACGTAGCCGAAATCACCTGATTCACTGGAACGCCTGTCGCTCCCGCGACCGGCACAGTCGAGATCACAGAAGGCGGGACTGTTGCTGCCGTCTCTTTCCCACATCCACCCAAAAACACAAAAACCAGAGCCGTAAGGGAAACTACAATTCCAAGCCTGCCAGTGCGCATTTAGTACCTCTTGATCGAACTCGTACGGCATTACCTTCGATACCCACATGTGCTCGTTTGCACAGTTACCAGGTGTGACAAAGGTAATGAATCTCAAGTCTACGCCCTCCATCGGTGAAGTCTGAGCAATACATCTCACTTTTAGGGGACGTTATTACCTACACGGGTAACCCTCGATTTCGTCTTTTTATCGAAATCGCCTTATCTTCGCTAAATATTCAAGCTTCCTCTCCGTACTCACTGCAGCGCGCCTACAACTATCGTTAACTCTCCTACAACTATCGTTCGATCAAACCGGCACGGGAAATCCGCATAAGACGCCATCTAGCTTTTCGGCACCATCCACTCCACGCGGCTTATTATGTTGTGCGCACTGGCCAGCGGGGGAACATTTCTTTCCTGGTCTCAAAGGACTGTTCTCGGTTTGCGCAGCTCTCTATCTATCTATGACATTGCCGGGGACCGTAAGCCAGGGTGGCCTCCGAAAGAAGGCCAAATGCTTCGGTGCAAGCATTTCAAGAAGAGTATAGAGAAGTTGTTAGTCCGCACAGCGGAGGTGTCCGCGGCTTCTGCTGCCAGTTCTTCCCGTAACCGAAGCAATCCCCATTTGTTGCCAGCAAGGCAATGCGCGTTTCCAGAACTCTCGCGCCTGGATACGCGCATTGACGATTTTGCGCTCGCTGAAACCTCTCCCGTGGCCCTCCAAAAGCGCGACCTCTAACCGCGAGAGTGAATCGGTCCATTCAAAATCCCCACATGACGGGGCTGCCACACAGGAAGCCGCCCCTTGGTCTCTCTTTATTTTGATCGCCGTCGAACCCGGTTGACTTTCAGTACGGCGGCCGCTTCCAACAATCAACACAACATCTTGTGCGTCGAGATTAACAATGCCAACATGATGTATAGTATGCCGTTACGAAGAAAATCAGAGTGGCACCCGCTCAATTGCGCGAGAGCGAGATGCAGGTGACAAATGTGGCATTATGTGATTTCCCATTTCACGAGATTTCTGGATGAGTTGGAGCTGTCTAGCCAAGACAGAATGGATGCCATCGGAAAAGCCGGCCGCATCGCTAGAAAACTGTTCTCGGTCTGGTATCCAAGTGTCGACTTCGACCCGGGATGCTACGCCATTGTGGGTTCATACGGAAAAGGCACTGCCGCCAAGCCACGCACTGATGTGGACATGATCTTTGTCCTCCCCGACGCGGAGTTCTCTCGGTTCAACGCGCTTGCCGGTCAGAAACAATCCGCTCTCTTGCAGGAACTGAAATACGACCTTCTCGACCGCTTTCCAACTACTGACGTTCGGGGCGACGGCCCAGTCGTCAAGGTTCCGTTCGATAGTTACGAGTTCGAGGTATGCCCTGTGTTTCGTCTAACAGGATGGTTCATTTCTCAACGCGCATACGAGAGACGGAGGCCGTTGGGGACATACGAATCCGGCGGCGGAGATCAATTGGCTCAACGCTGTCGATCCACGCACCTTTCAGAAAGCCACACAGCTCGTGAAGATGCTGAAAGCGTGGAAGCGGGAATGCAATGTTGAGATACGCTCGATCTGCCTAGAAACCCTCGCGATCTTCTTTGTCGATCAATGGCAATACAAGAGCCAGGAAACCGTTTTTTGGCACGATTGGATGATTCGGGATTTCTTTAACTTTGCGTACCAATACTCGAAAGATGGGAAAATTCGGCCAGCCGGAATAGAGGAGTGGATACCAGCTGGGGATTGGCAAAGCAAATGCCACTCCGCTTATGGTCGTGCACTCAAAGCATGCCAATACGAACACGACAACCAGGAAAGTCTAGCGGTCGCTGAATGGCAAAAGATTTTCGGCTGTCAGTTCCGAGCACAATATCGCCTTGTGCCGGCACTCAGCTTGCCGGCGAGCGGAATGCTGGCTGGTTTACTTTCGTGACGCCGGGGGCTGATCTTCCGACGATCCTCGCGTGCGCACGCGAACTATATGGCCGCGCCGTCTATAGTCACAAGACCCACGAGGTCGAGCGCGAATTATGGGCTGATGTCGTGTTCCGGATGAACGTCGGCAACGTATGTTTAGCCGCAGCCACAACAATTGCCGCAGTCATCGCTGCGTCCATAAAGCCAACGTGGGTAGTAATCGTCACCGCCGTTCTGGCGGCTGCATCAATCTGCTTCGTTATCTGGCAAGCGAGTTTCGATCCAGCCGGAAAAGAAGGCCAGCACCGAGCTGCCGCGAAAGAACTTTTCTGGATTCGTGAACAGTTCCTTCTTATGATCGCCCATTGCAGCGCTTCCAATGCCAACGTTTCCGATCTTCAGAGATCCATGGATATGCTCACGTTGCAGATCACGGCAGCGTACAAATTCACTCCGAGCACTTCTCCTAAGGCTTACAAATTAGCCGACGAACGACTGAAACGTGGTGAATTTACGTTTTCCGACGAAGAGATTGACGCCTTCTTGCCGCTCGCGCTTCGCAAGAACCAGACGGCACTCCAGCCATAAGATCGATCGGCCCGCAAGGCGGACGCGTAATAATTCACATTTATAATTCAGCCATGACCCCGGCGAGATGGATGGTAAGTTGCGCCGGTACGAATACCCATCCGTTCTGGATTGACGACAACAGGCCGAGTCACTCAGCGAGCCTCATTCCGCCTCTGCCAACGTGGAATTCTCGTAGGTCGCCCGGGAAGGTTATGCTTTATTCCCGGCAAAGATATGCTTTAAGCCACAGAATTGTGTGCTAAATAGCCTATAAAAGAAGCCGAATGGCCAATTCGTGATTCAACCTCACGAGGTAAAGGCGTTTCTACTACCTCTCCCTGTCGGCTGCATTCCCGGCGTAGGCAAGGTGACCGAAACTCGCATGGCCCAGATCGGTATCAAGACAGTCGGGGACGTATTTACGATGGAAATGTCTGCGCTCGAAGAACACTTCGGTCCCTGTGGCTCGCGCCTCTTAGAGCTGGCACGTGGAATCGACCGCAATCCGGTGGTCTCGAATCGTGTCTCTACTCGAGCATGCAGGCCGAGCTGTCGATCTGCGATCGCTTCAGTAAGCGCCGAATAGGATGATAGGCTTGCTTTGTTGGAGGATGAATGAGCATACCCGGAGCAGTCGCTGAACTGAACCAAGAGATTGAACGTCTGACGAAAATCCGTGACTCGTTGTCGCATGGGCTTGCAGGACAAAGTCAGTCAGTCGCAAGTCAGCCAGTTGCACCCCAGAAGCGAAAGTACGTGCGCTCTGCCAAGACACCGGTCAGGGCTTCCGTGGCAGCGAAGAAGTCGGCTCCAGCTAAGAAGTCTGTACCCGTGAAGGCAACTCCTTCCCCGCCAAAGAAGGAGATCTCCGCGGCCACCCGGAAGAAGATGTCTGACGCTGCGAAGGCGCGCGCCACGACGAGGGCCGAAACCACGAAATAGCACGATGAAGGTGAGAGCGGCCTCTTGCCTTCATCGAGTCTTCAGGTCGCTTCGCCGAGTTATTCGTCTTCATCTTCCTGCATAAGCAAGAATATCGTCCTCATCGCTGCGTAATGCACCAGTAGTTCAGCTGCTCATCGTCCCGTTTCTCCGTAGTCGTTGGGGTGTGGGGTAGAAGCCTTGAGGCGCTTCCAGTAGTGGTCTGCGATGGCAGCTCCGATGCTTCCGCGCAACAGTTCGAGCGTCTCCGTTTCATTGAGGACCGCAGCGAAGAAGGGGCGTTTTTCTCGCAAGGCGCGAGCGGCGCGATGATTCCCATCGATCAAAGGCATCCCACACCCGGCTGGAAGTGTCACCATGATCCCGTGACCTGAATCCAAGGGAACGTGGTCGACGTGACTGTCGAGCACCCGCGCGTGTTTGAGCCACTTAGCCAGAACTAACGGCTCCACACGAATGAGATCGTGCCCTCTTGAGAGTTCGCGTGCGATGCGGACGCTGAATCGAAGGGCGAGGATCTCGTAATACTCTTCGCCCGGCATGCCCTCAGCACCGAGGACAGGACAACGCGGGCAGTTGTTGTGATGACGGAGTCTTCGATTTGGCATAAGTTCCTCTTTATGGCGATATGGGCTGAGCGGAAGCGCAACGAAGCAGAGCCCGGCGATGTACCGGGCTCTGCGCTGCGATGAGTGGTGTCGATGGCGGTGTTATTGAAGGTCGATCATCCCCGCCAAATACTCCGAACGCTCTGACATCGAGCGCACCTTTGTCGGCTCCTGGGACTCAGGAAAGCACGTCCATTCCGAGATGATTGATCTGCGACCGAACTAGCGCACGGGCGACAAGCTGACAGCTCCGTTGCTCCGCGCTTGATATCGCTCGCGCTGCATCGGCGTGGGAAACCAGACCGGCGCAACCGGTTGAGTACGGTCTGCTTTCACAGTTGGAAGCGGCCGCACGGAGGGCATGCAAGCCTGCGCCATCATCATCTGCATGGCATTGTGGTTGCGCCAGAAAGAGGCGGAAGTGCCGCGACGGGAACGAGCAGAGATTGCCATGAGAGTTCTCCTTAAGTGATGTTTGTGAAGAAAAAGGTTGATTGAACTGTGAAGGCTAGGGCGCTAAGCGATGCGTGCGCGGAACGCGACGATCCAGACCCTCACCAACGAGCCGAGAAGAGCCGCGAAGAACAAGCTCACCCCAGCCATCTGCAGTGGGTGACCGTCGGTAGCGCGGTAGAGCGCTGCACCGGCATACTCGACCACTCCAGCATTCAATGCAGTCAAAGCGAGACACAGAGCGCATCGAAGAACGAAGCGAAACGAGAGGATGGGAACTAACTCGACCGGAGCCAGGACGACGCGGTTGAAATCAGACATGGATATTCCTTTCTTCAAAGGCGGTGAGCGAACCTTTCGAACGCACGAGTTCGAGCCTCCTCAAAGAGGAGGCTGTAAACTCGCAGAGACTTACTTGGCTTTGGGGTTACGAGACTTGTTTGGATCGGGTGGAAGGACGGATTGGACCGGCTGTTTATGCCTATGTCGACCGCGAACGATGAACTGTTCTTCGGCTTCAGAGAGGCGATACATCGGGAAGTGATCGATTTCGAATCGATCGACAACCCCTTCTTTGTCTACTTCGCAGAACAATTCGTTGTGGATCGACCAGATATCAGGACGGTCGCAGAGCGAGTATGTTTGCGCACTCATGGAGATCCCTTTAGGGCACGCGCATACGGCGACTAACAATGGTTCGCCATATGCGCATGTAGGGGAGCGGAGGGTCAGGCAGCAACGCCTTGTGCGGCACTCTGCAGATCGTTGCCGACCGCCTTCAACGCCTCGAAGGACGGAATTTTGTCGATGGACTGCACCTTGTGTGCATCCAGCACGCCGAAGAAGACATTCTCATGCACCTCCTCCGCAAGCACGCGGACGCGCTTGATACCGCGGTCGATGACCTCAAGCTGCTGAAGAATCCACTTCTGGGCGTCCACACTGGGCAGATCGCTGGTATTGCGTGCAGGGCCACCTCGACGGAACACCTCGAAGTAGAGAGCATCGCCCACAATTCGCCGGAAAGCCTCGATTCGTTGTGTCAACGCGGGGTCCAACTGGACTGCGGATTGTGGACTTGCCTTCTGCACCGCCGTCGGACCTTTCGGCTGTTCTGGCGATGCCGTAGCGTTCCGCACCGGCTCCGCCTGCTTCGTTGCGGCCTGGTCGGTTGGAGCCTGCGTAGTCGGAACGACACCCGCAGGGAGCGCCCACTTCGGCAGTACGGGAAACCGAATCGGCTGGCCGTACTCATTGAGATCGACCCACATCTCGGCGAATTCGTAGAAATAGCGGCCGAGCCCGAAGCAGGAGCAGGCACGCTTAAAGGCCTGGGCCTCTGCACGCGTCATGGCATTGTCATCGTCGGCCCACATCTCACCGCTTCCACTGTGAGATCCAAGAGCGTGAATCGTCACTACGCAGATGACGATTACCTTACCCGTCTGGATGGCCTTATCCCGCTTCATGCGAGTGACTGGAGACAATGTCGTGACGTTGTAAACACGAGTCCAGCCGGCCGGAGTGAAAACGCCGTTGAGACGATCCGTGTAAGCGCGCTGATCGCCATAAGGAATGACACAGCCGCGCTTGCCGTCTTTGCTTTTGTTGGTGACACGCCAGCTGATCGCGTCAGGATGGAAGGGAATGGTGAGCTTCTTGAGGCAGTCCTGCTGGTCTGCCGAGAGTGCAGTGTTCATGGAGAGGTCCTTTCAGGAATGGAGTTGAAGCGGGATGCTGGGAACAGGGAAGCTTTTGCTCCTGCAAATACAAAAGGCGCTCCGAAGAGTGCCTTAGTAACCTACTTTGAGCTATTTACGAGTAACAGCCTCTGCTGCTGGTGTCCGCTCAGAACGGGATGTCCGCATCGGTGATACCGACGTCACCGTAGTCGGATTGATGTTGTCCATAGCCATTGCTGCTGGAGGTGGAGTAGCCTCCTGCGGTTTTGCCGTTCGTCTTGGGTGAAGACGCCGACACTTCATTACCGTTCTCGCGCCCCTTTCCGCCGCCAAGCAACGTGAGGTCGTTAATGATGATTTCGGTGCGGTACTTCTTCTGCCCAGACTCCTTGTCGTCCCAGGAGCTGGTCTGTAGCTTGCCCTCGATCAGGATCTGCGAACCCTTCTTGACGTAGTCGCGAACGACTTCCGCTGTTCGCTGGAAAGCGACCAGATTGTGCCACTCCGTCTTCTCAACCCATTCCTCGCCCTGCTTCTGACGATCGGGTGTAGCCAGCGACAGGCTGGCTACTGTCATACCGCCCTGTGTGGCGCGTATCTCCGGGTCCTTGCCGACGTGACCGAGGAGGAGGACTTTGTTCATTCCTTTGGGCATGTATTATTTCCTTTCTGGATCATGCTGGTTGATGGTGCGTGTAGAGGCGTGATTACGGAACGACGAGATTGTCGCGACGGTTCCACATCTCCTCGAAGTTGCGATCGAAGGCTGCGACCTGGCCGGCATCTTTCGTGACGGTCACCTGGTTATCCTTATACCGCGCAGCTGACACCGACCAGTTGCCTGACCCATCGCGAAGGATCGCATCGTCGATCAGGACCGCCTTCTCATGCATTAATTCGTTCGTGCCTTTCACCCGGAGATGGATGTTCCTCTGGCTGGCCAGGATCTCTGCCACGGGAGATCGGCGCATCCGCTCCTGCTCGAATTGCTCGCGATCGCGATAGACCCAAACCTTGACTCCACGTGAGGCCTGCCGTGCCAGCGCCTCCGCGATATTTCTGTCGGTGAAGGCGTACATCGCGACCTTGATCGAAGAATGCGCATGCTCGATGAGGCCGACGTCGACGCGTTCAAGGTTCTGTGACGGGGAGAAAAAGATCTGTTCCCTTTCCTCTGCTGCGTGTGTGAGGTCCGTGCTTCCTCTACCCTGTGGCAGTAGAGTCTGGATCTGCTGGCCGGCTTGCGGTAGCGAAGCCTGAAGTTGTTCGCTGGCGTGATGGAGGACGGAAACGGCAGTTTGTTCAGGGGCATACGGATGCTCATTGTGATTCCGGTAAGTCCACGCGATGGTTGCTCCTGCACAAAGCAGGAAGGTAGTTTGAAGAATGCGCATGTCGTAGCTCCTATTGCTCGCGCACCAGGCCCATAAAGCCGAACGCGGCGACGATGAACGAAAACTGATTGAGCAGGTTGATGTGCCGATACTTGGGTTCAAGCGCTTCGTCGGTCTCATCGCCAGCAATGCTCAGCTCGATCGTGAGGCGGGCAATCAGGCCGAGGCAGATGAGACCTCCTGCGAGGAGAATGCTTCGGTGCTCCTGCATATGCGCTGTCACACCGATCACCCCCAGAAGAACTCCCGATACCTGGAGTCTCTGACCGAAGCGGGGATGCTCGATCTTCATACTGTCACCGTCGCTTCCTGACGCATGGAGCTGCCCACCTCAAGGAGGTGAGAATGTTTGCATCCAAGGCAGCACACTGCTTCGGTGACTTTGAGCAACGCATCGATGAAGGCGTGGGGCGGCAGCTCTTCTTCACCGTTCTTCCTGAAGAAGCGCGGCACCGCACCCCCACGAAAGGCAGAATCTTTGCCCCACAACTCGGTGGCAAGCGCCCCTGCGCGACGAAAGAAGACGATGCTACTGTCGATCTGTGGCTTCGTCCCCTGCTGCGGGTTCGATAGAGTGTGCGTCGTGATCAACACGTCATAGGTGTTTTCATAGCGAAACATCTCCACCCGACACAGCTCGGGCGCAATCACGACCGCATGGATACCGTTCGGCATGAAGTTCTGAATGCGCTGCATCCATGCCAGTGGCCGTCCGTCCACGCTGGTGAAGCCAACATAGTGACCGAGACTCGCGACCGCCCCGCCTGCCTCCTCCGCGAAGCGCCCATCGTGCGGACTGCTGCTGGTGAACAAGCTGGAGCGTAGCGCGGCTGAAGATACCGGTCCTGCGTATCTCCTTCCGCGTCGGCTCCGGCAGGGTAAGGCCGCGGTGAGCCATGGTCGCGAGCTTCGTATCCATAGGGTCTTCCTCTCCTTCGGGTTAGCGTTGACGAATCGGGACGCCAAGCGCCTCCCGAATCATCTCCTTCGTGCAGCCTGCCCAGCACTTGTAGAAGCG
>JALYVA010000074.1 GCA_030853485.1 Acidobacteriota bacterium | reverse complement strand
TATCGGCTTGACGATACGCTGCAGCTGGAGGAGATGCTCGAGGCGGTAGGCCGGGCCGGAGCCGGTTCTTCCGGTCAGACCGAGTGCACACAGAAATTTGCCGAGCGCCTGGAAGGCATGACCGATCCAATGATTGAAGCGGACAAGCTGCAGAAGGATATCGACCTCTCCGCTTTCAGCAAAGCGGCGAAAGAGACGCAGCAAGGCAGGCAGCACGACCTGGACGCTCCTGCGCTGCAGGAAATTTCGCCTGCACCGGCACCGCTCAAGTAAGTGGGCATAGCCCCTGCAGCAGGCCAACTTTACTGCAGAAGGCTCTCTTCGGAACGAAGCCGGAGGATCCTGTCCACTGCGTAGGGAGCACGTTGCGAGGCGGTGTGGAAGTGGCGCACTTGCAGCTCGCCGAGCAAGCCGATGCCCATCATCTGTATCCCGGCAAGCAGAAGAATACCCGCGATGACGAAAATAGGCCCGTGCAGACTCATGACATGCTGGCCGGTGAGCAGCTTGAGCACCAGCAGCCAGGTCGCAAGACCCGAGCCTGCCATCATGGCCAGCGCTCCGATGGTTCCGAAAAAGTGCAGCGGCCGCGTCATGTAGCGCAGCAAAAATCGAATGGTCATCAGGTCGAAGAAGACTCGGAAGGTGCGGGAGAGGCCATAGTGGCTCTTGCCGAATTCCCGGGCAGGGTTCGAGATCGGGATCTCGCAGATGGTCGCGCCATACCAGGACGCCAGCGCGGGAATGAAGCGATGCATTTCGCCGTACAGCGGAATATTCTGGATCACCTCGCGCCGGTACGCCTTGAACGTCGTGCCGAAGTCGTGGATATTGACGCCGCTGAGCGCAGCCATCAGCTGGTTGGCGATGCGAGACGGTATACGACGCAGCAGGAAGTTGTCTCCGCGTTGCGACCGCCATCCGCTGACGACGTCATATCCTTCTTCGAGTTTTGCCAGGAAGTTGGGTATCTCTTCCGGGTCATGCTGCAGGTCGCCGTCCATGGCGAGAATGAAGTCGCCCTGTGCGTGATCGAAGCCTGCGGCCAGGGCGGAGGTTTGACCGAAGTTGCGGCGAAGCTTGATGACCAGCACACGGCTGTCCACGGCGGCAATCTCTTCCAGCAGCCGGTAGGTTCGGTCGCGTGATCCGTCGTCGATGAACACAAGTTCGAAGGTTTCGCCCACCTGCTCCATGACGGCCTTCAGCCGGTCGTAGAGGGTGGTAACGTTCTCTTCTTCGTTGTGAAAGGGGACGACGATGGAATATTTCGGCACGGTCTTATGATACTCCTGAAACGCCTGCCGATTGGATGCTCAAGATACCCAGAAGTTCCCCTTTGATTGGGCCTACCCCACGAGGTAAATACGTTCAAAATCGCTGGTTCAGCACGATGCTCATGCTCTCCGGCTTGCCGTAGTACCTTCCCGGCGCGAACTCTGCCTGGGACACGGCTTCGGTTGCGGCTGCGGCCAGCGTCGCTTTGCCAAGCTCCACCCGCACATCGCCCACTTTGCCGTTTTGCAGCACCTCGACGATCAACCTCACCTGCCCATGCATGCGGTAGCAGTCCGTTCCGGCGCTGCAGTCCGGGGCAGGCATGCTGATTAACCTCGGCGGAATAATCGGCGGCATGCTCTGCGCGGGCACCTGGGAGGGCATCCAGGTAAGGCATAAGAACAACAAAACGCAGAGTCTTCGCATGGCAAATAGTCTCACGTGAAGGCACCGAACGTAAGCACAAATCCGAATTCGCATCCATACCCCATTTGGGGGAGGAAGTGCTGGAAAATCGGGACAACTGCTATGTGATCTCGGACCTCCTGCTACTCCTCGTCTACCTCCACTTGCGGCTGTTTCGCCGAAGCGAGGATCTTGTCGACCATAGGCGTCGGCACCACATCGTAATGGTCCAGCTCCATGCGGAAGCTCCCCCTGCCCTGCGTGATCGAGGTCAGCGCGGTGCTGTAGCTCAGCATTTCGGCCAGGGGAGCCACGGCCCGAACCCTCGTGCCCGCGCCACCGCTTTCCATTCCGACGACGTGTCCCCGGCGTCCGGTAAGATCGCCAATCAATGCACCCGCGAACTCGTCCGGCGCTTCCACCTCTACCCGCATGACAGGCTCGAGCAGAGCCGGTTTCGCTTGTTCCATACATTTTCGGAAGGCCAGCCGCGCCGCCATCTTGAACGACATCTCGCTTGAGTCCACATCGTGATAGCTGCCGTCATACACCGTGACCTTGATGTCGACGACAGGATACCCGGCCAGAAATCCGCGCGCCGCTGACTCTTGCACGCCTTTTTCCACGGCTGGCACATACTGTCGCGGAATCGCACCGCCGAAGATTTCGTTCGCAAATACTACCCCGCTGCCTCGCGGCAAAGGCTCGATGCGAAGCTTGCAATCGCCGAACTGTCCGTGCCCTCCGGTCTGCTTCTTGTGACGGCCCTGGGCCTCTGCGTGGCCCCGCACGGTCTCACGATACGGCACCTTCGGTGACTTCAACACAACATCGGTGTGATAGCGCCGCTTCAGCCTCGAAACAATGGCCTCGATGTGCATCTGCCCCGCGCCCCCGACCAGGAACTCGTTGGTCTGCGGGTCGCGGAAGAATCTGACCAGAGGATCGTCTTCCATCAGCTTATGCAGCGCAGGCGCAAGCTTGTCTTCGTCTGCGCGCGATTTTGGCTCGATGGCATAGGTCATCGCCGGTTCGGGTACAGGCACAGGCTCGATGAAGATCGGGTGTGCCTTGTCGCCCAGCGTGTCGCCCGTGAAGGTCGCGCGTAGCTTGGCCACGGCCCCCAGATCGCCCGCATGCAGTTCTGGAGTCTCAGCCGCTTTGCGCCCCTGCATCACGCACAGGTGCGCCAGCCGCTCCGGTTCCTGGCGCGTAAAGTTCTGCACCACCGCATCGTTTCTTGCTACGCCGCTCACCACCTTGAAGAACGAGATCTTTCCCGTAAACGGGTCGGACATGGTCTTGTAGATGTAGAGCGCAAGCGGCTCGGAATCGTCGACGCGGCGCATCACGATCTCCTCCTGCGCCGCGTCGCGAACCGGTCCGTCGGGGGGATCATCCGTAGCTCCGTTCGACAAAGCTTCTTTGATCAATCCCTGCGCGGACACGGGCTCGCGTTCGGTTGGCGCCGGCGCATACGTTTTCAAAAAATCCAGAAGGTGGTCCGTGCCTACATTCGTCAATCCGCTGGTGTAGAGGACAGGAAAGATACGGTGTTCGCGTATGGCTTCGTGCAGCGCCGCGATCAGGTGCGGCTCGGGGATGGTCCCTTCGCGGAAGAACTCCTCCATCAGATCGTCCTTGCCTTCGGCCACCAATTCCACCAGGGCCTCGTGCGCGTGCTTTACATCAGCCTGCAGCGCGTCGGGAATCTTGCCAATCTCGCCGTGGCCGTCGCCGCCGGGCACGTAGAGAAAAGCTTTCATCGTCACCAGGTCCACGACACCGTGAAACCCATGCTGATCCACAATCGGCACCTGCACCGGAATGACATGCCGGCCCCACTTTTCCTGCAGCAGTTCCACCATTTGCCTGCGTCCCTGCCGGCTGTCGGCCTTCGGATGGTCGAGCTGGTTGATCACAACGAGCCGCGGCAGGTCCACCTCGGCCGCATAGGTCCACACGCGATCCGTCACAGCCTCAAGCCCGATCTGTGCATTGACCAGGATCAGTGCGGACTCAACCGGCAGCGTCGCCGCGCGCGCTTCGTGCAGAAACATGTGGAATCCCGGCGTGTCGAGCAGGTTGATCTTCACGCCATTCCATTCCGCGTAGGCTACTGCGTTCGCCATCGTGGTCCGCCGCGCGACATCTTCTTCGTCGTAGGCCGTCACGGCTGAGCCGTCCTCCACGCGTCCTCGCACCGACGTCATCCTGGCCGCATGCAACAGCGCCGCGATCAACGTCGTCTTGCCGCTATGCGACTGCCCCATCACCGCACTGTTGCGAATGTCTTTGCCTGCATAGATTTTCATGGTCCGATTCCCTCAGTGCCGGGCTATCTCTTTCGGCACGCGTAGAAAGCGGCGTTCCTGAGAGGCAGGGATGCTATCACAAAGCCTGTTTGCGAGGCGTTTCCTGTGGCGACTCTCCTGCTACCCTGAAACGCGCGGTGGGCACGACAGGATGTGACCGGATGCTCAGGCAGCACACCGTGATTGCAACGCGCGCGTGACTCCCATACACTGACGGAGGTGCCATGGAAATCCCTCATGGGCGGTTAGCTCAGTTGGTTAGAGCGCCTGCCTTACAAGCAGGATGTCGGGGGTTCGAGTCCCTCACTGCCCACCATTTCTCCTCTCGTACCGATCCCCTTACACCCACCCGCCATCGATCACGTAACTCTGGTTCGTGATGGCCGCGCTGTCCTCGGCGGCCAGAAACAGCACAAGCCGCGCCACCTCCTCGGGCAGAACAAACCTCTTCAGCGCCTGTCTCGCCAACACCTCCGCCTTGTACTCCTCGGTGAACCAAAGCCTCTTCTGCCGCTCGGTCATTACCGCGCCTGGCATCACGCAGTTCACGCGAATCCCATCCCCGCCCAGCTCGTGAGCCAGCGTACGCGTCATGCCCACGATTGCGGCCTTCGCCGCGACATAGACCGGGAGACCCGTGGAGGGGATGACCCAGCTGATCGAACTCATGTTCACAATGGCCCCCCGCCCTGCGGCGCGCATGCCGGGTGCAACTGCCTGCGTCATAAAGAACTGTTGCTTCAGGTTTATCGCCATCAACTCATCCCACATCGCCGGCGTAACCTCCTGAACGGTGTGACGAACGTCGTTCCCGGCATTGTTCACCAGCACATCGACGGGCCCGAACGTCTGCACAATTTTGGACACCACCTGTCGCAGCGCATGCGTGTCGGTCAGATCGCATGGCCAGTACACCGGTGCCTCCGCTCCCGCAGACCGGAGCCGCTCCACCAGACGCTCAGCCGGCTTGTCCCGCACATCCAAAAACATGACCTTAGCCTTCTGCGAGGCAAAGGCTGCGACGATCGCCTCCCCAATTCCGCTCGCGCCTCCGGACACCAGCACCAGCTTGCCTTCCAGGCTGGGATACATTGCACACCGTTTTGTCGCATCCGCCACGCGCAACCCTCCTTGAAATGTATCTCGAACGCCCATCCTACCGTCAATCCTGCCCTGGAACCGCGGCCGAGGCACAACTATGACTCAGCCAAATGCATCGCATGAGAGGACCTGCAGTGCACCCCATCTGCAAGAACAGGAGAGATTTCAATGGTTAAGCAATTCCTTCAGATTACCTGCATCACCGCATCCCTGACCCTGGCTGCCTCGGCAGCGACAGACACCCAGAAGCTCGATCAGCGCGTCGAAGCCGCCCACGCCGTACTTCATGAACTTATGGGCACTCCAGACAAAGGCATTCCCGATGAGATCGCGGCCAAGGCCACCTGCGTCGCGGTTGTGCCGGGCTTCAAAAAAGGCGCGTTTCTGGTCGGCGGCCAGTATGGCCAAGGTGTCGTCACCTGCCGCACCGGCCATGGTTGGAGCGCACCCGCGTTCATTCAGCTCACGGGCGCAAGCTTTGGCCTGCAGATCGGGGGGCAGTCCACGGACCTCGTTTTGGTAGGCGTCACACACGACTCGTTTGAGCGCCTCCTTCACGACAAGGTCAAGCTCGGCGGTGACGTTGCTGTCGCGGCGGGCCCGGTCGGCCGCAACTCGCAGGCCGCGGTCACTGCGAACGCGGCGTTCCTTACCTACTCCCGCAGCAAAGGCCTCTTCGCCGGTATTGACCTGACCGGAGACGTGGTTAACCAGAACCAGGAAGACACCCGAACGTATTACGGCGGCAAGGACATCTCTTACGAGACGATCCTGTCGGGCGGTACGCCCACACCCGCTGGTGCACGTCACTTTGTTGCGACTGTCAGCCAGATGTTCCACGCCAGCGGCGATCACTAGGCTGCGAGTACCCTCGCTGCCGCCTACGGGAACAGTGGAATCAGGCAAACCGATCGGTTTGCCTGATGAGAGAGCGGTCAAATACAGAGGGGCTGTAGCCAGCGCGTGGTGTGCTGGTTACAGCCCTTTTGTTACTTCTTGGATCGGTTAGCGCCGGGGAGGCGGTGAGAGCTACGCGGGCTGGATGTTGGCAGCCTGCTTGCCCTTCGGACCCGTGGTGATGTCGAAGGTGACGCGCTGGCCTTCCTGAAGGGACTTGAAGCCGCTGGAGTTGATCGCCGAGTAATGCGCGAAGAGATCCTCGCCACCATCTTCCGGGGTAATGAAGCCAAAGCCTTTTGCGTCGTTAAACCATTTCACTGTTCCACTTGCCATTTTGATGCTCCTGATTCGGGGCGATACTTCGCCGCACATAAAATATGGTAGCAGATCTCGGCCGTTTTGCGGACAAGAGATTGTTTGGTGCCGGATTTCTTTCCGACACAGGGCCCAGAACACGTCCGCAATCACGCCGCGCTCAATACTTGTTCAGCATGCAAGCTAAGGCTGAGGTGGACATATTGACTTCGATGGTCTCGCCGTTTTTGAACGAGATGACGCTGGTGTCGATGCCTGCCTGCGTCTTGCCCGGCCGAGCGATTTCAATGGCGCTAGGGTTGATGCAGTGGCCTTCGAGACAGATGAATTTCATGGGAGCACCTCCATATTGGTGGCAGAATCCTACCACCAGATTGCGGGAAGCGGCATTCCAGATCTGAACGGCGACCTGATGTCCGCATTCACCGGTGTTGAACGGAGGAATAATTTCGTACCAACTCCTTGTTATCTCAGATGCCTCGGATAACGCGGGTACCGGAGTGCCCATCGTACTGAAATGAGCCAAGGCTCAGAGGAGAGTAACTGAAATGGCAAAACAAGCGCACATGGATGCAGCAAAGCATCACACCGAAGCAGCGGGCCATCACATCAACGCAGCCAACAAACATGAGTCGGGCAGTCACGAAGAGGCACACAAGCACTCCGAGAACGCTCATGCCTCGTCTACCGCGGCGCATGGCAAATCGACAGACGCGCACTCCAAGTCTGCCGCATCGAAAAAGTAGTGCTCGTCAAAGTGGTAAAAAGGGGTGCGACGCGGCTGCACCCCTTTTCGCTGCCCGCTATCCTGATGGAGCCTTGGGGACGTGATGTTCAGACGCCCTTCTTCATGGGCTCCCAGATGAACTTGTGGATTTGCAGGCTGAGCCGCGCATCGACCCCATCAGCCATCATCCACTCCACCAGGGTTCGCGGATCGAGCGTAGCATTGTCGGTGCTGCGCTGCGGACTGGGTGTTTTGCTGAAAGCTGGGCTGAGCAGCACTCCCCCGACCAGATCGTTGAGCTTGTGTTTGAGCATGAATCCACGAGCAAACTCATAATCTTGCCTGTCGGCAAGAACGAACTTGAGCTCGTCGTTCCTGGTCAAGGCCTGAAGATTTTCCATACGGAAGCTGCCTGCAGCCGCGCCGGCACCGGGACACTTTACGTCTACAATTTTGTGCACGGCTTTCGGTACGTCTGCCAAAGGCCGTTCGCCGCTGGTCTCGATCATCAAGGTGTATCCGGCGGCGAGCAGGCGATCCATCAAGGGCAGGAGTTCCCGAGCCTGGAGCATGGGCTCGCCCCCGGTAAACTCGATGAGGCGGCAAGGGGCAAGGGCGTCGATTTGTGCGACGATCTGATCCTGCGTGTAGGGGGTTCCCCCGGAGAAGGTGTACTCGGAATCACACCAGGCGCAGCGCAGGTTGCAGCCGGCGAGCCGGACAAAGATGCAGGGCAGGCCGGCAAACGAGG
>JALYVA010000071.1 GCA_030853485.1 Acidobacteriota bacterium | reverse complement strand
AAAAGAGTCTGGCGATCTATCGAGACCTCGCGCTGGCAGATGTTTCTCCCGAATACCAGGAGGCTATGAAGGCATTTCCGCTCCGGTGACTTATTGCGTGCCATCGCAGCTAGCCTTGTGTAGCCCCCACATGCGAACCCCATTCCGCGAGTGATCAATGTCGATAAGAACCCAGCCTACCCCGCCGCAGTTGATGCTTTGAAGGCCGAAGGTATACTTCCGCTCCGCGTTCGTCTACGCCAGTGTAAGTATCTCAACAATGTCATTGAACAAGACCATCGAACGGTAAAGAAACGAACCTGGCTGGCAAAGGGCTACGGTTCTTTTCAAGGTGCGTCGCTAACTCTCGAAGGCATCGAAACGATGAGCATGATCCGCAAGGGACGATTAAGATGGGTGGCAAAGAGCGACATTGTCGTGGAAGCGCGGTTCATTGCAATGCTGTTTGCCATCGCTGCATAATCCTTCTCCTCTCTTTCACGACTCAAAGGCGGCTTCAGGTGCCCAGGGAACTTCGCGATGAAACCCTTTTTGATCATCACAAACGTGATGGTGGCACCCGTAGGCGGGATACTAGCGCTGCTAGGAACGCACACGAACTTCAGCGTCTCATCGGGGGTCGGCTTCCTTGCACTGTTTGGCGTGTCGGTGCAGACGGGCGTGATCATGGTGGAATACATCAATCAGCTGCGCGCCCGAGGGCATAGCATCGAAGATGCCGCCGTAGAAGGCGCAGTGCTCCGCTTGCGTCCCACATTATGATGACGATGCTGGTCGCGACGCTTGGCCTGCTTCCTGCTGCGATGTCACACGGCATCGGATCGGATTCTCAAAGACCATTCGCCATTGTGATCGTGGGCGGTCAGCCGGGCCAACTCCTCTTCCCGCTCCGCTAACGACGCTTGCCTC
This sequence comes from Acidobacteriota bacterium, assembly GCA_030853485.1. Classification (GTDB taxonomy): domain Bacteria; phylum Acidobacteriota; class Terriglobia; order Terriglobales; family Acidobacteriaceae; genus Edaphobacter. The sequence goes on along the minus strand of JALYVA010000071.1, from coordinate 7,234 downwards.
TGGGCCCAGGAGTACTCTAACTCTCCCTGCCGCTCTTCATTTTTTTTGGCCAGGGCGTGCATTTCCTCGTCATAGCGATCTTGCGCCGAGACATTTTTAGGCAGCTTTTGTCATCATCACTTCTCCTGGGGCGGTACGTAGCCAGGCGGAAGCGCGGCGCCCGCACCGAAGAAGTACTCGTCCATCTGTTTGACAAGGAATTCCTGCGCCTCCGGCGTGCCAAGGTTCAGGCGATACTCGTTCATGAGCATCTTCATGTGCTCAATCCACATTTTCCAGGCATCTTTGGAGACGTTTTCATAGATCTTCTCGCCGAGCGGATTACCTTCGAACGGAACTTCGCTCAGGCCTGGCATCTCGCGTTGAAACTTCACGCAGAACACTTTCCGCTCTGTTGGATCTATGCGCTCCGGAATTGGAGGACGGCCACCACCGCAACCCATCTCTACGATCTCCCACTTGAAACACTCATGTTGTCCATCTCTTCTCCCGATAATTCCAACTTAGTTCCGGCTCGTCATCGCTGCCAATGATTGCTTGATTGTCGGGCTCTTGCCATTCCCCACATCTTCCCGGCGCATCTGGTGGAAGGCTGCCAGAACGGTGTTCGCCTTCGACAGCACGACGATACGTTCGACGTAAAGATTCAGAAGTCGCGAATATGTCGGTCGCCGCTTCCTGTCAGAACCGGCAGCCCGCGGGAACACGGCCCCTCCAGTCAGCGATACCAGCCGGCACCTTGTCAGTGAAGCAGATTGCGATGGGCGGCAAGGACAGACGGATTAAGTCGGTCAATATTTGGGCCGTCTCGCTGGCGTCGAAGTTATTCAATCATTTCTCCTAAACGGTTAAAAGTCATTGCAGCGGCATCTGAGCAGTGGATGCTGCAAGGCGCTTCACATGAATCAACATCTGCTGTTCGTCAAAAAGCAAGTCCTCAAGAGTGGTTCTTTTCAAGACGTCGTCAACGGCCGCCTGCACGGCGCGCCAGAGCACCCGCGCGGAACAATCGGCTAGGCGCACGCACGTCTTCATCTGACCGGGATGCGTTGCACAGAAATCCCCTTCGAACAATCGGCCGCCGAGCAACGCCATCACGTCGCTGAGGACGATTTGGCTGGCGGGGCGCGCCAGAGAATAGCCGCCGATACCACGCGCCGCGATGACGAATCCACCCAGACGCAATATTCGCAGAAGCTTCCCAACGTAAGCGTCCGAAACGCCTTCGGCATTGCCGATCTCAGGAATAGTGACTCTTCCGCCTGGTCCTTGCTGTCCGAGGCGGATCAGGCAGCGCAATCCGTATTCTTCATGGGATGTGAGTTTCATGGATGCAAGGCCAACGAGTGTGTGGTTCGCGCATGCTAATCCGAGGCTAACTCATCTTGACACATCAGTTAAGACGATATAATGAAGGCACTCCCGAGCCTGCGGCAGATTCACTCTGTTGTGTTCGGTGAAAAAATCGTGCGCATATTGCTGGTGGCCACCTATGAACTTGGCCGACAGCCTTTTGGGCTGGCTTCTCCAGCGGCATGCTTGGCCGCCGACGGACACCAGGTCGCCTGCGCCGATCTCGCGGTGGAAAAGCTCTCTCTGGACACAGTACGCAATGCGGATCTGATCGTCTTTCACCTTCCTATGCATACCGCTACGCGGCTTGCGGTGCCGGTGATCGAGGCCGCCCGGTGCGTCAACGCGGGTACCCACTTATGCTGCTACGGCCTTTATGCTCCTGTCAACGCAGGTTATCTGCGGTCGCTCGGAGTGGAGACGCTGATAGGCGGAGAGTTCGAGGAGGAATTACGGCGCCTAGCATTGAGGCTTGCGGCCGGTGATCGATCCGCGTCCGTAGAATCGCTCGTGTCGTTCGAACGGGTACGCTTTGAGACACCGGACCGGTCTGGACTGCCTCCGCTCAACCGGTACGCCAGCATGTTCGACGGCGAAACGGATCGCGTCACTGGATATACGGAGGCAAGCCGCGGCTGCAAGCATCTCTGCCGTCACTGCCCCGTTGTGCCGGTTTACAACGGGACCTTCCGCGTAGTTCCGGCCGATATCGTGATGGCCGATATCCGCCAGCAGGTGGAGGCCGGCGCGCAGCATATCACCTTCGGCGATCCGGATTTTTTCAACGGCCCTACACACGGCATGCGCATAGTCGAGCGGATGAACACGGAATTTCCGTCGCTCACTTATGACGTAACTATCAAAATCGAACACCTACTGAAGCGCCGCGATCTGTTGCCCGATTTGCGGCGCACCGGGTGCCTGGTTGTGACGACTGCCGTGGAGTCGGTGGATGACGAGGTTCTCCGTACGCTCGACAAGGGTCACACGAAGGCCGATTTTTTTGAGGTGGTCGGGTTGTTCCGCGAGGTGGGCCTGAACCTTTCGCCGACATTCATCCCTTTTACGCCTTGGACCACATGGGAAAGCTACCGGGAACTGTTGCGTATCCTGGCAGAACTGGATCTGGTGAACCAGGTGGCTCCTGTGCAACTTGCACTAAGGCTGCTGATCCCGGCGGGCTCACGGCTGCTGGAACTGGAAGAGATCCGCGGCTTGGTAGACGCATTCCAGCCCGACGCTTTGGCCCACAGATGGCGGCACCCGGACGCGAGCGTTGACACGTTGGCTGAGCAGCTGCTCAAATTGGTGGGTTCCGAACAGAAGCGCAGAGCATCGCGGACGGAATGCTTCACAGCAATTTGGGCTGAGGCGGGCGGAGGCGAATCAGCTCCGGCACCGACCACGGGGCAGAAGAAAGCGCCACAACTGAGCGAGCCCTGGTACTGCTGCGCTGAGCCGACGCAGGATCTCATCGCCAAAGTCTGATCGCGATGGCGCCCGGCACTCGAAAACGTCTGCTGATCGTGGCGACGACCACCGGTTACCAGCTCAAGATGTTCAGGGAGGTGGCGGGGCGGCTCGGCGTGGACGTCAGCCTCGCTACGGACCGCTGCCACGTGCTCGAAGACCCGTGGGGAGATCAGGCCATCCCGGTGCGTTTCGAGGCTCCGGAAAAATCCGCCGCAGCTTTGGCGCAAGGGAGAAGCTTCGACGCGGTGGTCGCCATAGGGGACCGGCCTGCCTATCTTGCGGCGCTCGCGGCGGAACGGCTCGGATTGCCCTTTCATCGGCCCCAGGCGGCCGCGGCCGCGATCAATAAGTTCGCTACCCGCGAGTGCTTCCGCAAGGCGGGGCTCCCCGTGCCCCTGTATTTCAAAGTGCGTGTGGACGAGGACGCCAAGGACGCGGCAAAAGAGATTCAGTATCCGTGCGTGCTGAAACCGCTTGGCCTGTCCACAAGCAGTGGCGTGATCCGTGCGAACGATCCGAAGGAGTTCGTCTGCGCGTTCACGAGAATCTGCAAACTTTTGAAGACTCCCGGAGTTGCCCGCCTGCGCGACCCGGCCCTGGATTACATCCAGGTTGAAACGTTCCTGCCGGGGCGCGAATTCGCGCTCGACGGTCTGGTGACGGATGGACGCTTGCAGGTGCTGGAACTATTCGACAAGCCCGATCCGCTGGATGGACCGTACTTCCAGGAGACGATCTACGTTTCGCCTTCGCGCGAGCCGCTGAACGTGCAGGAGGCGATCGGAGAAACAGCACAATTAGCGGTGACGGCTCTCGGGTTGCACCATGGACCCGTGCATGCCGAGATGCGCGTCGGCGGAGGCCGTGTGTGGATGCTCGAAGTGGCTCCGCGGCCGATCGGCGGACTCTGCGCCAAGGCTCTGGTTTTCGAACAGAATATGCCGCTGGAGGAACTGATCGTCCGGCACGCGCTCGGCGAAGACGTGTCTGGCGCGCGCAGCCGCACAGGAGCGGCGGGAGTCATGATGATCCCGGTGCCGGGTTCCGGCATCTACCAAGCCGTTCGCGGCGTGGATCGTGTGGAGAGGATTGTGGACGAAGTGATTATCACCGCGAAAGAAGGTCAGCGTGTGTTTCCCTTGCCGGAAGGAAACACCTATCTTGGGTTCCTGTTTGCTTACGGAGAAACAGCCTCGGTGGTTGAGGAGCGCCTGCGCCGGGCGCACAAGAATTTGGAGTTCGAAATAGCGAAAGCGCTGCCGATAGTGACCCGGTAGGGGCCTGTTAGAACACTTTGCAGGCAGATTTAACCGCTCACGGATGATACAATTTGCCATGTCGGGGCGCTCGGGAGCACTCATGGCCTTAGCCGCTGGTTTGCGGCATGCGATACAGATGATTGCGCTCGGCTTTAAGGTGATCATACCTGCTTGCAGAAGTCGCGATGAAAGCGGACGACTTACTCGAGATCGGCAACGACAGGGATTGATTCGATGAGCGAATTTTGGAACAAATAGCGAGGCTGCCGGGCTCGATTCTGGAACCGGAGATGAAGGATTTCATACCGCAGCGGAACAGGAATTCACGTCATCTGCAGCAGACCATGCAAGTCGAGTTGACGCTGTGCATGTCGCCGGTAATTGTGGTCGGCGCGATTTCCGAGGTGTTGTGGTAGCAGATGTCAAACACGTAATAGCTTTCATGCTCATGAGCGCCGATCAGTTCGGTTTGCAACGCGACGTGGTTGGCCAGAAGGGTGTACGCAACGACGCCTTTGCCCCTGCCGAAGTACTTGCGCGAGTACCGCGCCTTGATCGTCGGATCGGCGGACTCGAATTTCTGCCCGTCGACGCTTCCGTAGAGCACTTCCAAATCCAACGAATAGTGCGGGAAGATCGCGAGCCCCGCAATGAAGTTGCTGATCCGGTCGTTGGCGCTTTTCAGCGCAACAGCGTCTCCTTCGGGAGGATGGCGAAAGCCTGACGCCGGACCGAGCCGAACGGCGTGACGTCGTTCAACTCTTCGTCCACATACAGCAAGAGCAACGGGCTAATTCTGGAGAGCACGAGGCGTAACTGGTAGACGCTTCGTGGCTGTGGTGATTGGGCCATACACGGGAGGTTACCCGAGCTGGTCTCCTGCCCCGAGCCCGACCCCACGGCTTCGAATGCTCTCCTGGTTCTCACGGGGAGAGGACCTCGACCGCAGTAGCAGCTTAGCCGCCCCACAGCTCTTTAATGCCCCAATCGCGTTCCCTGAGATTCCTCTAGCTCTTGACGCTCTAGCTCCTGAGATTCCTCTAGGTCTTGACGCTCTAGCTCCTGAGATTCCTCTAGTTCTTGACGCTCTAGTTTTTGCTTACGCCCTAGTCCTTCCTCAAGCTTTTGCAGTTGTTGAAGGAGGTCTTCCTCGTCGAGCGATTGCTCCTGTTGCTCAATCTCTTTCAACCCGGCGGAAATTACGCTCCGCCGCACTTGGTTGTTGGTAGTCGCATACTCACCGGAGAGTGCCTGGTATTTCTGTTCAAGAGCGGAAAGGCGCGATTCTTTTTCACCTTCTGATTCGGCCATTTAGTCTCCTTTACGCGGCTCAGTCTTTGCCGCGAGGCTAACTAATTATAGTCGTCCCCAGGATTCGGGTTACGCTCGTGTTTCTACATGCCGTAATTGCTAAATCGCCCGACGTTTCAGGGTTGTGCATTACGGTCTAGGCCGTGAGCGGTCTACTTTATTAGATTTCACTTAACGTGAGGCGCGGAAAAGAGAAACGCAAGGTCCGGCTACCCGGATGACGCGGTGCAATCTCCAGAACAGCCACATCCGCATTTAGCTTTGTAACGGTGGTCGCCTCTTTCAGTTCTGGGTGCGGCTTCATTGCTTGAGCCATCGTGTGCATTGGCGCAGAAGCTTCACGTCGGCCGCGATGCGCTTGTCTTGTTTGGGTGTGCCACGCAACTGTGTTGCCCAGATAGGAATCGAGGCAGGTCTTCGGCGTTACGGACTTGATGGATGCGGCTCGAACTCAAGCCGCTAGCGGTGGCAATCTGCCGAACAGAGGAGCAATCCTTCTCAGGGGTGGTCCCGGCTGTATGCTCAAAGGTATGGAACCCCGGGAGTGCTTTGATGTGGGGTGACCGCAGGAAAGAGAGTTCTCTCGGCAAAGCATCTTCGGATCTGAGAAACGAGGCACAGGGAGAGTCAAGATCCGCAGGGGTCGTCTCCGACCTAGCTGTTATCGGAAGAGCAATGGTCATCAGGGGTGAAGTCAAAAGCAAAGAAGCGCTTTATGTCGACGGCGAAGTCGATGGCAGTTTTGAATTAGCTGATTCACGCCTCACTGTGGGACCGAACGGAAAGATAACCGCCGACACTACAGCACGCGAGATCGAAGTCCTAGGCAGTGTGACAGGTGATTTGGAGGCGTCGAAAAGGATCACAATACGCAGCGGCGGTCGCTTTGTTAGAGACCTGCGTACGCCCGCTATCGTTATCGAAGAGGGCGCATATTTCAAGGGCAAGATTGAAATCGTCGACAGCGCAGAGCCGCTGCTCGTTGCAGCCGCAGGAGAGCACTGAACACCGGGGCTACAGGAGAGTCTTTGCCGCATGAACGCCTCGCCGCTTGCTGATAGATAATTCCACTGACCGGCAATCTTCACATACGTCTCATCGACACGCCAGCTGAGCCAACCGGTTTCTCATACTTCCGTCAGCGCTTTCCGAATTCAGGGGCATAGCGCAGAACCCAGCGCATGACAGTGCTTGGTGCAACCGAAATAATCCCGCGATTCGCAGCAGCTCGCAGATCTGCCGATAGCTGAGGGGATAGGTGAGATACCAACGCACCGCGACATCGAACGCACAAGACGATGATCTCTTGATCGAACTGCCGACCCTTGAACAGAACCTCAACCCTTCCCGTCCGTGCCATGGCCGTGATTATCCAACACGCGGCAACTTTGCACCAGAGCTGTTATTGTTTGGCTTACCTTCCGGTACCAGCCTCGGCACAATGCCAAAGTTCCTAGAATGGGTGCATCCAGAAGACCGTGACGCAATCGCAAGCCACATCCGCCAAACTTTGGACGAGGGCACCAAGTATAAGGTCCGCTTCCGTATTAAATGGTTAGACGGACGGAGCGATGGCTGTTTCGCTCAAGGACAGATCTTCCGCAATGAGCAGGGCCAGCCCGTGCGGATGCTAGGCGTAGCTGTCGATGCAACCGACCGGATCATCGCCGAGCAGGCCCGTGAGCAGGTGACCTGCCCGGAAAAACCGGTCTATTCATAACTGGAAAAATCCGGTACATCTCAGTTTCGTTCGTAGCTTTCCTTCGCCGTCATATCAAGGTGGCTTCACACGGGGGCGGAACCGGGTCAAGGCCGAGCGCAGCTCGCCCGTCAGGGTT
>JALYVA010000014.1 GCA_030853485.1 Acidobacteriota bacterium | reverse complement strand
CGGGCATTGCTTCGGTGGATGTGGCGGACAAGCATGGAAAGGTGGAACCGTACATTACGCTTTCGTCTGCGGAGGCGCTGGCCGGGCTGGCGCAGATGGGCGTGCTCGAGGTGCATCCTTGGGGATCTTGCAACGATGACCTGGAGCATCCGGATCGCGTGATCATCGATCTCGACCCGGACACTGCGATCCTGTGGCCGAGACTTGCCGCGAGCGCGACCGAAGTCCGCAAGAAGCTGAAGAAGATCGGGCTCGAAAGTTTTCTGAAGAGCACAGGCGGCAAGGGTCTGCACGTTGTGGTTCCCATCACCGCCGACTATGACTGGACGGTGATCAAGCAGTTGGCGCATGCGCTGGTGCTGCAGATGGAGAAGGAGCAGCCCTCACTGTATCTGACAAAGATGACCAAGGCTGCGCGCAAGGACCGCATTTACCTGGACTATCTGCGTAATGAACGAGGTGCGACGGCAGTGGCGGCGTTCTCTCCGCGGGCTCGGCCGGGCGGTCCGGTGTCGGTTCCGCTGCATTGGAGCGAGTTGGAAGCGGCAGAGCGCCCGGTGTTCCATGTGGCGGATTTCGCGGATTGGAGTTCGCGGTTGTCGCGCGACCCGTGGAAGCAAATGTTCAAGGTGCGGCAGGGGATTACGGCGAAGACGCTCGATCTTCTGGACGGCTCTGCTTGAGCTGCCGCGAAGGATGATTGTGCCGGGTGCGGAAGGCGGTCTCGCTTCCCCGCTCTGATGAACAAAAGCGCTGGTCTGGATCCGTGGTTTGCTCGATTCCCACATCTCAGAATCGAGATATGGGGCATCCGCATGTCCGGGGGGACACGAGAATCTCGCGTCAGTTCAGGGCGGGCAGGGTGGAGGCGCGGCCGGCGAGAAAGACGACGCCCATGACGAGGCTGTAGACAGCGGTAAGTCCGGATACGGCGCGCATGATCCAGGGACGGTGCCTGGAGATGCCAAACAGGCCGGCAGCGGACGCGGTCATCAGGGCGTTCATCAGCAACAGACCTGCGAGAAACATGCCGAGGCCAACGAGCCCCAGGGCGGCGCCACCGAGATTGGCTGCGAGCAGGAAGATGAGCAGCTGGCTGGGGGTCTCCGCACCGAGACCGTGTACGACGCCGATGATGAAGACGGAGCGCGTATCGAACGAAGGGGGTGTTTCCTGCAGTTGGAGCGGGACACCGGTGCGGGCCTGGTGCAGGGCTCGGCGCACGCGGTGGTATCCCTGGTGGAGCAGCATGTACCGGCTTTTCGGCCGCATATCGGCAGGATTGAGGATGAGGTTGCTGAGCACGTAGATGCCGAGGACGACCAGGGTGAGGCCTACCAGACGTTCCGCCCAGCGGTCGATGCCTGCGGGGAGATGGGTTCCGAAGAGGATGACGGCGGACCCGAGCAAAGCGACCGTGACGACGTGGCCTGCGGCGTAGATCATGCCAAGTTTCATGGCGGTTCGCCTGGAGGATTGCACGCTGACGACGTCGGTGATCGCGGCGATGTGGTCGTAGTCGAAGCCGTGCCGGAAGCCGAGCAGGGAGGCGGTGAAGAGTGCGAGATAGAGCGCGGAATGCATAGGGTGCGGAAGGTTTGATGCGTTCTGCTGGTTGGGTGCGACGGTGCCGGGAAACGGCGGGTCAGACCATCATAAGCCTGCTCGGTTTCGTTGCGGCCGGCCCGGTGCAGGCGGTGCTTTGCGGTGGAGTCGGCGGGAAAGCGGACAGCAGGTCCCCTGCGGGGATGACAGCAGAAAGGCAGAGGCGAACAGCAGATCCCCTGCGGGGATGACAACTAGGAAGGCAAAGGTGACGACCGGGATGCAGAGGCGGCTGGAAGAAAAAGCGGGGAGATTTGGTGCGGCGATTCGGGTGTTATCTTTTTCGTGCCTGAGCGGTGGATTCCCGCACGATCAGTTCGGGGTCGACTTTTATGGTGTCCGGCTGTTTTTCGTGCGCGAGTTTCTTGAGCAGGCATTCTGCTGCGAGCGCACCCATGTGTTCGAGCGGCTGGCGAATGGTGGTGAGGCTGGGCACGATGTAAGTGGCTGCCTGAATATCATCGAAGCCGAGGACGGAGACATCGTGTGGAACGCGAAGACCTGCGTCGTGGAGGGCGCGTACGCTTCCGATGGCCGAGACATCGTTGAAGCAGAGTACGGCGGTGAAGTCGCGACGGCGCATAAGAAGTTGCTGAATGCCGGGGTATCCAAGCTCCGGCGTATTGAGGTCCTTGTCCAGACGGATGATGAGCTCGTCCGGGACTTCGAGCGAAAGAGCGCGCGCGACCTGAACGGTGGATTGCCAGCGGGTTGTGGAGTCGGAGCTGAAGGGGTGACCATGCATGTAGGCGATCTGGCGGTGGCCCAGGCGGTAGAGGTGCCCGAGGGCAAGTTCAGCGGCGCGATGATGGTCGAGCACGACGTTGGTGATGCCGGGGATGTTCTCGTGTCCGGCGACTGTGACGGTGGGGGAGGGCAAGGCGGTTTCGAGATGGGTATCGATGGCCAGGATGCCGTCGACTCCGCGGCCCTGCAGGAGCCGGGGGTATTCGGCGACGAGATCTTTTCTGT
>JALYVA010000187.1 GCA_030853485.1 Acidobacteriota bacterium | reverse complement strand
CCGGTATGCCGCGCGGAAGACCTTTGTTTTTAAGTATTTAGCGTATGCATGGCGCGCCAAATTCGTCCAAACAAAGGACTTACCCCCAAATTCGTCCAAACAAAGGGTTTATGGGTGTTCCAAGGGTCTTTCAACACAAAGAGCCTCGAGGCTAAGTCCCCCGAAGCTCTTTCTTTAATGTCTCTATCTCTATTATACAGGATTGAGGAAACTACTACGCCACTCGTATCTGACTGAAGATACGGGCACTTAAGCACAGAGGGGGCTTGACAAGGATTTCCTGTGGAAAACTTTTGCGGTGCCCTGCTGTGGGGGAGGTGGACCATTGCCCTCGCGCGCCAAGGATCTTGCTGAAGGCATAGGCAGCATCAAGTGAAAGTAAGAAATATTAGCTAGACATGCTCACATAATATGCAACTTTTTTGTATCGCCTGCGTCTTATCTTGCGAGGGTGGCGGGTGCCTCCCTCGAACAATTTATCTTCAGGAGGGTTTTATGCCGACGTTGACTCGATTTGTGCCGTTGCGTACGCCGTTTGAGGATGTTGCCGGGTTGCAAAAGCGGCTGAACCAGATTTTTCATGACTTTGCCGCTCCGGACCAGGAGCAGGGATCGGGTGTGGGCTTTGTGCCCGCGGTCGATGTCTATGAGGATGCCGGGAAGCTTGTGTTGAAGCTCGAGGTCCCGGGAGTGAAGCCGGAGGATATCGACATCAAGCTGGAGAACCAGACGCTGGCGATTCGGGGAGAACGGAAGTTTGAGTCCCACGAGAAGGCGGAGAACTTCCACAGAATAGAGCGGCGGTTTGGCAGCTTTGTCCGCAGCTTTACCTTGCCGCAGACGGTGGACGGCGAGAGCGTGAATGCGGCTCTTGATGCTGGTGTGCTGACGATTGCGCTTGCGAAGAAAGCCGAAGCCCAGCCGAAGCAGATCAAAGTTCAGATCAAAGACGACGCCAGGCAGGTCGAAGGACAGAACGCCAAGCAGGTTGAGGGACAGACGGGACAGTAGCCGTTGGGTCTCTGATGAACCGGTTTTCCTGAATCAGGGAGAGGCGTGCGCCTCTCCCTTTTTTCGGATCCGGCGGATTGGTGTGCCTTCGCAGAAAAGGCAAGGTTGGTTACAGATGCGGGGGATAGGCGAAGGTGGTCTCGCGACGTCCGGGTGCCCACATCGCTAAAGCGAGCTGTGCACACCCGGAGTTGGAGTTGGAGACGATCGGCTGCTTCGCCTCCCGCCCTTTGTGGTAAGGGCCCGAAGCCAGAGAGAACGTGGACGGAGTGGAACGGGGAGAGAGACGCTCCCAAGGGCTGCAAGTGAGGCGAGAGTAGCAGGCCGGGATGGCGGAAGATGTAACACTTTTGCGGAAGGCGGATGTGGGAAGATGCGTGTCCTGCCGGACGGGCCGCCTGCGCGGCGCGCGGTCACTTCGTGACGTGTATACCCCTCTGGTTGGCTCTCCCGTTGGTCGAGAGGAAGCTTAATCCCGACCAGCGGGAGGGCCAGCCGAAGGTTTCACTCCCCACGAAGTCGGCGTCCCGCGCGCAACGGGTCCGTCCGGCAGGACCTAAGGGCTGATTGAACAGTCGGCATTATATGAGTGACTTGCTGTCAGATGTTGCATCCGCTGTGCGGATTCGGGCGTCTAATCAGTTGAGAAGACTCAGGAGAAGTGAATGGCGATCAAGTGGGAGCGGTTGACGGCGAAGTCGCAGGAGGCGATTCAAGCGGCGAGCGGGCATGCGGCGGAGAACGGCAATCCGGAGGTGCTGCCGCTGCACCTGATGGCGGCGCTGCTGGAAGACCGTGAGGGGGTGGTGATTCCGGTGCTTGAGCGGGTTGGGGTGGGGGTGGAGCAATTACTGTCGGGGGTGAACTCGGCGATTGCGAAGCTGCCGAAGGTGCAGGGCGGGGGGCAGCCGGGTATGTCGGCGGCGCTGCAGAAGGTGCTGGAGCAGGGGTTCAAAGAGGCGGAGAACTTCAAGGATGAGTACTGCTCAACCGAGCACCTGCTGCTGGCGTTGTCGAATGCGAAAAACGATCCGGTGCAGCTGGCGCTGGCGGCTCTGGGTGGAACGCATGAGGCGATCCTGAAGGCGCTGAGTGCGGTGCGTGGATCGCAGCGGGTGACGGACCAGAATCCCGAGGGCAAGTTCCAGGCGCTAGAAAAATATTCGAAGGACCTGACGGAGCTGGCGCGGCGCGGAAAGCTCGACCCGGTGATCGGGCGGGATGAGGAGATCCGCCGGGTGGTGCAGGTGCTTTCTCGCAGGACCAAGAATAACCCCGTGCTGATCGGCGAGCCGGGTGTGGGCAAGACGGCGATTGTGGAAGGGCTGGCGCGGAGAATTTTTCTGGGGGATGTTCCGGAGATTCTGAAGGGCAAACGGGTGTGTGCGCTCGATCTGGCGTCGATGGTTGCGGGGGCGAAGTTTCGCGGCGAATTCGAAGAACGCCTGAAGGCGGTGTTGAAGGAAATCGAAGATTCGAACGGTGACATTATTTTGTTCATCGATGAGTTACATACCCTGGTGGGCGCGGGTGCGGCCGAGGGCGCGATGGATGCGAGCAATATGTTGAAGCCGGCGCTGGCTCGCGGCGGGCTGCGTGCGATCGGTGCGACGACGCTGAATGAATACCGCAAGTACATTGAAAAAGATGCGGCGCTCGAGCGGCGGTTCCAGATTGTGTACGTGGGCGAGCCGAACGTGGAGGACACGATTGCGATTCTGCGGGGGTTGAAGGAGAAGTACGAAGCGCACCACAAGGTTCGGATCAAGGATTCGGCGATTGTGGCGGCGGCGACGTTGAGTCATCGCTATATTTCGGACCGGTTTCTGCCGGACAAGGCGATCGACCTGGTGGATGAGGCGGCGGCGGCGCTGGCGATTCAGATTGGCTCGGTGCCGGTGGAGATTGACGATCTGGAGCGGAGGGCGACTTCGCTGGAGATTGAGCGTGCGGCGTTGAAGCGGGAAAAAGATGCAGCATCGCAGGAGCGGATGGAGGTTGTGGAACGCGAGCTGGCGGAGGTGAAGGAGTCGGCTGCGGGGCTGCGGGCGCGCTGGGAAAAGGAGCGCGGGGCGATTGGGAAGATTGCGGAGTTGAAGGAGCAGCTGGAGTCGCTGCGATTTCAGATGCAGGAGGAGACGCGCAAAGGCAATCTGCAGCGGGCGGCCGAGCTGCAGTATGGTGAGATTCCGAAACTGGAAACGGAGCTGCGGGAGTTGACCGCGCTGCAGGATGCGGCGGTGCGGGAAGATTCCGAGATGGTTGCGGCTGCGGAGACCCAGATTTCAGAATCGACGCCTGGGGTACACGGATCTTCGGCTCGTCTGGGAAAACCTGAGGTGCACGGAGTGGGTGGGCCGCGAAGGATGCTGAAGGAAGAGGTGGACGAGGAAGACGTTGCGGCCGTGGTGTCGAAGTGGACGGGCATTCCTGTGGCGAAGATGCTGGAAGGGGAGATGCAGAAGCTGGTGCAGATGGAAGACCGTCTGCGTGAGCGTGTCGTGGGACAGGACGAGGCGCTGGCGGCTGTGGCGAATGCGATTCGGCGTTCGCGCGCGGGGTTGAGCGATCCCAAGCGGCCGATCGGATCGTTTATTTTCCTGGGCCCGACGGGTGTGGGCAAGACGGAAACAGCGCGGGCTCTGGCGGAGTTTCTGTTCGATGACGAGGCCGCGATGGTGCGGATCGACATGAGCGAGTACATGGAGAAGCACGCGGTGGCGCGTTTGATTGGCGCGCCTCCGGGGTATGTGGGGTATGACGAAGGCGGGCAGTTGACGGAGGCGGTGCGGCGGCGGCCTTACTCGGTGGTGCTGTTCGATGAAATTGAGAAGGCGCATCCCGATGTGTTCAACGTGCTGCTGCAGGTGCTCGACGATGGGCGGCTGACGGACTCGAAGGGCAGGACGGTGGACTTCAAAAACACGGTGCTGATCATGACGTCGAATGTAGGCGCGGCGCAGTTGACGACAGCCTGGGCAGGAGGCGAGGAGGGCTTTGAAGATGCGAAGGCGCGTGTGATGGAGACGCTGCGGCAGCACTTCAAGCCGGAGTTTCTGAATCGCGTGGACGATATTGTGGTGTTCCGTCCGCTGGGCGATGAGCAGTTGACGCACATCGTCGATCTGCGGCTGAAGGATTTGCAGCGGCTGCTGGCGGACCGAAAAATCACGCTTGAGCTGACGGACGGGGCGCGGAAGGCGATTTTCAAGGCCGGGTATGACCGGGCGTATGGGGCGCGGCCGTTGAAGCGTGCGATCCAGCGGCTGGTGCAGGACAAGCTGGCAGTGAAGATTCTGGATGGGAGCGTGCTGCATGGCGATCACGTGGTGGTGAAGGACGGGAAGAGCGGGTTGGAGTTCGAGGTGAAGGCGGAGTAGGAATGTGCGGCTAACGGATGTGCCTGCTGTGTGGGGCGGCCGGGCGGCAGCAACGAGGTCTGGGTTGGGAGCAAGCGCGGGGCTTGCCCGTATACTCATACTCGGCTGTGACAAAGAGAGCGATTATTATCGGGGCGGGTCCGGCGGGTTTGACGGCGGCGCTGGAGCTGCTGCGGCGCACGGGGATTCAGCCGATTGTGCTCGAGGCCAGCGACGAGATTGGCGGCATCTCGCGCACGATCCGCTACAAGGGCAACCGGATGGACATCGGGGGCCATCGGTTTTTCTCGAAAAGCGATCGCGTGATGCAGTGGTGGGTGGACCTGATGCCTCCCGAGGCGACGGCTTGCGAGGGCGCGGAGGTGGCGGAGATCAGCTACCAGGGCAAGAAACGTGTGGTGGCGGTGCCGGCGCATTCGCCGGAAGAGCCGGTGCTGCGCGGGGCCGGTCCGATCGATCCGCATGCGATGGAGAGATTGAAGGTGGACGATGAGGCTGCGCCAGACCCGGAAGAGATGGTCGCGAAAGTTGTCGTCGCGCCTGTTGCGGACCCAGACCTGGTGATGCTGATTCGTCCGCGGAAGAGTCGGATATATTACCTGCGAAAGTTTTTCGATTATCCGATTACGTTGACTTCGACGACGTTGAAGAACCTTGGGCTGGCGCGGACATTTCGCGTGGGGACGAGCTACATGAAGTCGCGGGTGAGCCAGATCGCGCCGGAGAAAAGTCTCGAAGATTTCCTGATCAATCGCTTTGGGCGGCAGCTTTATAGGACGTTCTTCAAAAGCTATACGGAGAAGGTTTGGGGGACGCCGTGCCATGAGATTTCGGCGGAGTGGGGAGCGCAACGCATCAAGGGCCTGAGCCTGACGACGGCGGTAAAACATTTTGTGAAGAAGGCGTTCGGCGGCCGGCGAAAGGGTGCGGGAGACGTGGCGCAAAAAGGCACGGATACGAGCTTGATCGAGCGATTTCTGTATCCGAAGTTTGGCCCGGGGCAGCTGTGGGAGCATGTGGCGGAGCTGGTTCGCGAGAAAGGCGGCGAGATCCACATGGGGTGGAAGGTGGATCGGGTGCATTGCGCGGTGGAGGACGGGGTGACGCGCGTGCTGTCGCTCGACGCGGTGAATGCGCGGGGCGAGCGTGAGACATTTGCGGGAGACTACTTCTTTTCGACGATGCCGATGCGGGAGCTGGTGGAGGCGATCGATGCTCCTGTGCCGACGAATGTGCGTGAGGTGAGCGAAGGTCTGCAGTATCGCGATTTCATCACAGTGGGGCTGCTGGTCGACAGGCTGAAGGTGAAGGAGACGGACGGCGGGCTGCTGAAGGATACGTGGATTTATGTGCAGGAGCCAGATGTGCTCCTTGGACGGTTACAAATTTTCAATAACTGGAGTCCGTACCTTGTGGAGGATCCGGCCAAGGTTTGGATTGGGCTCGAATATTTCTGCTATGACACCGATGATCTGTGGAAGATGCCGGATGAGGAGCTGAAGGCGTTCGCGATTGCCGAGGTGGCGAAGATCGGCATTCTGAACGCGGAAGATGTGCGGGATGGCCACGTGGTGAGGGTGCCGAAGACGTATCCGGCGTACTTTGGGACGTACGATCGCTTTGCCGAGCTGCGCGAGTTTACCGATGGTTTCGAGAACCTGTTCCTGGTTGGGCGCAATGGAATGCACAAGTACAACAACCAAGACCACAGTATGTTAACGGCAATGACGGTGGTCGATGGTCTTGTGGCCGGGCATGTGCACAAGGCTGCGTTGTGGGACATCAACACGGAGCAGGAGTACCACGAGGAGAAGCAGAAGTGAGAAAGCTAGTGTGGCTCGTGTTGTTGCTTGCGGTGTTTGTCGCTGTATTTCGGCAGCGCATCTTTCTGCGCGATCCGTTGGGCAGAGTGGAGCGGAGCGGGGCCGTGCAAAGTGGCGCGCGGGTGTACATCAACTACTCGAATGACGTGCTGTTGGAGGATGCGGCGACGCACGGGTTCGTCGTGGTGCAGGGTTGGAGCAAAGCGCCGGGAGTTCCGCAGCAGCTGAAATGCGTGAGCGGGATGGCGTGCTGGACCGATGCCGACCGGGCGACGGTGCTTCCGCTAAGCGGAGCGGCGCAAGCCACGCCTGCTGTGATGAGTCCGAAAGAGGTCACCTTCACCGATAGCGACGGGACGCGCATCCGCGTGGCGTTGCGGTAGATTTCCGCCGCCGGAGAGATTTTCGTCACCCATTCTGTGCGCGCGAGAGTCCAACGCAGCGTGGAGCATGAGGGTTTAGACTGAGCGCAGCACGGGAGGCCGATCCGATGCGGGACGATCCAGAGGGCAGAAGCCAGGAGCCGGGTACGCCCGTCGAGCTTGCTCCGGACAGTACGGAGCACGTGGATGAGACGGACCCTGTCTGTGAGCCTCTCATGTTGCGTGAGACCGCGGCGGGGGCTGGGTCTCAGGTTGAGGCCGCGTCGATATCGGCTGCAGAGTTGCCGGAGGCAAAGGTTGAAGCCGGACCTGAGGGGATCGAAGCAGCTGCGACGGAGCGGCCGGTTGCGGCGACGATCCGCCTGGAGAAGAAACACTCGCTGGCGATCCGATGGATGCACTGGGTAAACTTCCCGGTGCTGTTCACGATGATCTGGAGCGGGCTGCTGATTTACTGGAACGACTCGGACAATGCGTACCAGCATCCGCATGCGGTGTACCGGGTCGGCATTGGATCGCTCACGGTGGTGCGGATGTTTCCGGCGTGGTTCTGGAAGGCGATCAACGCGCCGTATCGGGTGACGGAAGGGCTGAGCTATCACTTCTTTTTCATGTGGCTGTTTGCGGTTAACGGCATCCTGTACGTGGCGTATCTGCTGATCTCCGGCGAGTGGAGATTGCTGGTCCCGGAGCGGCGTTCGGTGCGGGATGCGATCCAGGTGACGCTGGTCGACCTGCATCTGCGCAAAGGGCTGCCGCCGCAAAAGAAATATAACGGCGCTCAGCGGATTGCGTACAGTGTGGTGATTCTGATGGGGCTGGGATCGCTGGTGACCGGCCTTTCGATCTACAAGCCCACCCAGGTGCACTGGCTGACAACCCTGCTGGGCGGCTACGAGATGGCGCGGTGGGAGCACTTCTGGCTGACGATGGGCTTCTGCGGATTTTTTCTTGTGCACGTCGGACAGGTGGTGCTGGCTGGATGGAACAACTTCCGCTCGATGGTGAGTGGATACGAGATTGTGCCGGCTGCGAAGACCCGCCTTGAAGAAGAAAGGAAGGCGCGATGAGCAGGGTACGAGAAGAATCGGAAGACCGGAAGCAGAGGCGGGAGGCTGAGACGGGACGCGGGCCATCGAGCGAAGAGCATCCGCGGCCGGTCGACCGGGAGGCCGGGGAAGCCGGACACGCCGATGCCGCAGAGGTGCAGGCTGCGGATCGAGCCGTTCGTGCGGAGTCGGGCAGGCGCACAAGGAGGAGCTTTCTTGTCGCGGCGGTTGCGACCGCGGGTGGGTACGGTCTTTATCGCTGGATCGAACGCAGCCCGGGGGACGAGATGATTCCCCGTCCGCTGCGCAAAACGCTGAATTTCAATGCGAAGGTGTCGCGCGGGGTATTCGACGAACGTGCGCTGGCTCCCACGTACCCGGTGGAGCGTTCGATGGAGTTGCGAACGAACGGCAACTATGGATTGAAGCTGGACCTGGTGCCGGAGAGCTATCGTCTGCAGATGGTCGGGGTCGAGAACGCGAGGCGCTTTCCGCAATACGTCGACGACGTTACGGCGTGGGAGTACAAGTACGCCGCGAAGAAGGACGCGGGGCCTGTGGAACACGATACGAAGGTCGCTCCGAAGCCCGCGGATGGCCACGGGGCGCAGGCGAAGGCGGACCCGAACGGAGATGCCGGCATGGGGCTGGGGCCCATGATGCAGGGTGGCGCGGCGAGCACGATGGTGTCTGGAAGCGGCGGGCAGAAACCCGGTGAGGCTACCGCGGCGACGAAGATGTCACCTGCGTTTGAAGCTGCCTTTGCGGAATATAAAAAATCGCAGGAAGGCAAGCGCCCGCGTGGACAGGAGGAAGCAGGCGAGTCCGACGACACGCTCGATCCGGGAACGCCGGGACTTCTGTTGACGCTCGAAGATGTGACCAGCCTGCCGCACCACGAACTGGTGACGGAGTTTAAATGTATTGAAGGCTGGAGCCAGGTGGTGCATTGGGGCGGGTACAGGCTGGCGGATCTGATCGCGAAGTATCCTCCGGCCCGGAAGCCGGACGGGTCGCTGCCGAAGTACGTTTATATGGAAACGCCGGACGGGGACTACTATTGCGGGTACAGCATGCAGGCTTGCCTGCACCCGCAGAGCCTGCTGGCGACAGAGATGGCGGGCCGTCCGCTGGCACAATGGCACGGCGCACCGTTGCGGTTACATATGCCGATCAAATACGGTTACAAACAAATCAAGCGGATCGCGTTGATCGCGTACACCGATACGCAGCCGGACGATTACTGGACCAAGCTGGGCTATGACTGGTACGCCGGGTTGTAGCTGTGAGCTGTTCTGCGGGACGGGATACTACCTCGATGTTGTTCAGCTGGCGATTGTGCCCTGGTGGAAGATGAGCTGCCAGCGATCATCGCGGAAGACCCACAGCGACGACCGATGGGAACTGGCGTTCGAGGTTGTGGCTCGGTAGGTTGCGAGCACGGCAGTTTCTGCGAGCTGTGTGGTGTAGAAATGCAGAATTGTCGCCGCACGCGGTGCACTGGTGAGAAGCACGTCAATGGTCTGCTGGCGATTGAAGATGCGTCCCGAAGTGCAGAACTCCTTGTACTCTTCGGCGAACAAAGGAATCAGCGCGGCACGGTCAGGCTCGCGGTCTGGGTGCAGCAGACGCTCCTCGAGCGTGTAGAGCTGGTCTTGCAGTTTGGCCGTTTTCGTTTTCATATCTTCATCTAACACAATGCTTTCCTAAAACTCTCGCCGATGCGTCCTGGCCCTACATACGCTTTACTGTTATACGAATGAGCCGCCGCGGGGTTTCAAAAGCATGGTGGCTGTCGATGTTTGTCCCGACGGATTCTACGCTTTCAGAGGCCATGTAGTCAGGAGCGCAGGGCGAGGGCGACGCGTGGGATGCGCTGCAGGTCCTCGATAAACCCAACATCCTCCCAGTCCGAGAGCAATCGGGCGAGCGCCTGCTGCTGGCCGTGGCCGATCTCGAGGGCAAGCAGGCCGTGCGGTTTGAGCGCATGCCACGCCTGCGGAACCAGGCGTTCATAGATCTCCAAACC
>JALYVA010000184.1 GCA_030853485.1 Acidobacteriota bacterium | reverse complement strand
CCCCCCCCCCCCCCCCCCCCCCCCCCCCCCCCCCCCCCCCCCCCCCCCCCCCCCCCAATGCTTCTAGCGCCGCAGCCACACATCGACCGCCACGAACCCGAAGAAAAGTACGGAAATGATGCCGTTCAGGGTGAAGAACGCCGCGTTCATACGCCGCATGTCTCCTGGCGAGATGATCAGGTGCTCATACAGCAGAAGCACCCCCACAACTCCAACGCCCAGCATAGACACCCTGCCCAGGCCAAACAGCGACACCAGCCAGCACAACATCAGCAGCATGCCCACATGCATCCCGCGTGCAATCCAGAACGCCGCATCGAGCCCAAATGCCTGGGGAATACTGTTCAGCCCGGCTGCACGATCATGCTCGAAGTCCTGGCACGCATACAACACGTCGAAGCCACCGACCCAAAGCAGCACCGCACCGGTAAGCACCACGATCCTCGGATCAAGCGAGCCGCGCACCGCAATCCAGGCCGCTGACGGCGCAATGCCGAGCGCCAACCCAAGCACCACGTGCGACCATCGCGTCACCCGCTTCATATAGCTGTAAAGCAGCACCACGGCGAGGGCAACCGGAGACAGCACAAGCGTCAAACCGTTCAGCATCGCCGCGCTTGCCACAAACACAAGACAGGAGACGAGGACAAACCCGCCGACGAACCTGCTGCTCAATGCCCCGGCAGGTAAAGCACGCATCGACGTGCGCGGATTCGCCGCATCGAGCCTCGCATCCACCAGGCGGTTAAAGGCCATTGCCGCCGAACGCGCCGCCACCATGCAGACCACGATCAACCCCAGCACACGCCAGTGAGGCCAGCCACCAGCGGCCAGCACCGCGCCGGTCAGCGCAAACGGCAGCGCAAACACGGAGTGCTCCCACTTGATCATCTCCAGCGTCACCACCGTGCTCGTCCACAACGAAGCCATCTCTACCATCGTAGAAGAGTTTGTACCGGCCCGGCATCTCCGGTGACGTGCAAATACGCTTTTGCAGGAAACTTATTTCTCTGGCTTCTCGTTAGCGTCGCCAGCCACTTGCAGGTTGTTGACCACCTTGAACACTCCCGGGACGCCGTTAGCCCGGATGTTGGCCACGTCCTTATCGGCCTCATTGTCCACAACACCCGACAAGGTCACGTTTCCGTTCACGACGGTGATGCGGATCGGCTTCGCAGGGTCGAGCGCATACTTGTTCAACTGCGGCGCCCCGTAGATTGCCCGCGCCTCGGTCAGCCGAATGCGGTCGTCCATCGGAGACACAGGGGCTACATCGATATTGTCGATAACGTCCTTCACACCCGGAAAGTTTTCGGTCAGGCTCACCGCGGAATCTTTATCCATTGGCCCGTACGCCGTACCGCCGAGGGTGACCACACCGTTTTCAACGCCTATGGTGAACGAGTTGAAAGCTGTCGTTCCATATCCGACACGATCATAGGCGAGCTTCTCGGCCAGCTTGTTTCGCAGCGTCACGTCCTCGACCGGTGGTCCGGCAACTGTGATCAGATTCTCCACGCCCTTCACGTTCTTGCGATGGTGCGCGCGGTTGTCCGCATCCAGCTTCGCGCTGTACAGATCGACCGTGCCGGTCAGCGTGACAATGCCGTTCTGCACCGAGCTTTTCACGTCCTTGAATCTCTTGTTATCGAGCGTCTTGCTCACGTCGGCCTGTATCTGCGCGTCGTTCGGCCCCGCCGCCACCCCGGCCGATGCCACCTGTGCCGATGCGCACGCTGTGCCAAGTATCGTCAGGCTTAGTATCGCCAGCACTCCAGAACGTACACCTGAAAGGATCTGCTTCATTCCGTCTCCTCCAGCTTCATTTTTATTTGTCGACCCGCAACCGAGTGTCAGACCATACGATGCGGTTTCTGCTCGCCGTCACTAACGATAAC
Source organism: Acidobacteriota bacterium (assembly GCA_030853485.1). Lineage (GTDB taxonomy): Bacteria > Acidobacteriota > Terriglobia > Terriglobales > Acidobacteriaceae > Edaphobacter. The sequence continues at coordinate 39,977 of JALYVA010000184.1, read as the reverse complement.
GCTTCCGCAGCTTGTAGACGATGCTGAAGACGCCCGATTCGTCGCGCGTTACCACAATCGAATTGTCATGGTTCAGGTCATACTGCACCTGGATCAACTGCTGTGCTGAGGTATTCACGTTGGTCGCAAAGGTCGCGGTAAGCTGGCGCGACAGCTGTTGCTGCACGGTGATTCGCGCCGACGAGCTTCCCAGCGTACCCACAAAAGCTGGATCGATCTTTACGCTTCCTACGCCGAACAGCTTCTCCACCCGGTTGCTCACGGTCGCATTCAATGCGCCACCCAGCAGCGCGCTGGTGGTGGGGTCAGTACCCTGCTGTACCTGCTGCTCTTGGAAAATCTGCGCCTCCTCCTGCGTGCGTCCGAGGGCGAGTAACGCAAAGACGTCGCTTTCCGTCAGCGGAGGCTCGGAACGATACGTCGGCTTCAGGTTCGTCGAGGTGCCATGCACCCCCACGGTGATGTCGTAGTTCTCCACCTGCGCCGTCGCGTCAAGATCGATGATCGGATCGATCCGCACAGGATTGGTGAAGTAGATGTCTCCCCGCTGCAGCTGATATTTGGTTCCCGCAAACGTAGCGCTTCCATCGTTGATCTCAATCCGTCCGAGGACAGAAGGCACCGATGCGGTCCCGCGTACCGTAAGGTCTACGGTACCGGCCAGCTTCGCGTAGGAGTTCTGAAAGTCCAGCTGCGGGGCGCTCGTGATATGCACACTGAGTCGAATCTTGTTCGCGAGAGAGTTCGGATCGGGTGGTGGGCTCACCCCGCCGGCACCGCCAAAGGCCGCAAAGTCCACATCCGGCCCAACGCCGAAGCGCGTGATCAGGATCGATCCGCTTAGAAGTGCGCTGTCCGCGCTGCCCTGCAGCTTGAGGTTCGCGTTCGCCGTCGCGCTTAGACCGTACAGTCTCACGCGCACAACATCACCCGTGGCCGTCAGGTCTGCATAAAGACCATTTTTGTAGCGGATCGAGCCGCCCAGCTTCAGCGTGCCTCCACCTGTAGTCGCCGTCAGATTTTGCACCTGCAGGCTGTCCCCGTTGAACACCAGCGTGCCGTTCATATCGCTCAACCCGTTCGGCACACCATCCACCGCGACGTTCACCTTGTCGAACTGCACCTTGCCGGTGAGCACGGGATTATTTACGCGGCCGCCGGCGCCTACCAGAAACTCCACCTTGCCGGTGGCAAGGATCTCATTATCAAAAGTGTGCAGCAGGGCCATGCTCACGTTGCCAGTCGCCTTTACATCGAGCCTGCCGCCTTTTGGATCGGTTGCCCCAAATATCTGCGCCGTACCGCTTGCCTTCATATCCGTGTCTTGCCCGACGATATGAACCTGTTCGAGCGTCGCGATGCCGTCCGTCAGTCCTACGCGCAGGGGTTCAGCAGCCTTCAATTCCACACCCTGAAACTTTACGTCCATCTGGCTGAGTTCTGCCTCGCCATGCAGCTTCTTCGGCGTCTTGAGTGGTCCGCTCACCGTCGCATCGCCGTTGATGACCGACTCCGCTTTCAGCGTACCTGAGCCGAACATCGCCAATGGCTTGCCTATATCGAGTCCCGCCAAGGTCAGCTTCGCCTGTGTCTCGTAGTTGCCCACAAGCTCCATCCGCCCGGCAGCGTCGATCCTCGCGCCCACCAGGGTCGAGTTCGCGGTGAAGAACATCGTCGTCCCGGTGCTATGCACCTCGACCTCCGCCTGACCTATGCCCTGCCCCCGGTAGGTCGCCGACGTGAGCGTAACGTTCGCCTTGGCGCCTGGCTGCTCTATCGTGCCATTCGCATCCGCGACAAAGTTTACGACGCCGTCGACACCCATGTTCTTCTGCTGCACGGTGACAAACTTCGACAAGAGAATGTCGTGCCCCTCGGCGTGTCCATGGAGACGCTGACTCGCAGTGTCGTAGCCACCGCTTCCTGAGATCTGCATGCCGTGCAGCTTCAACAGGACATTCTTCGCCTCAATATCTTTTCCCTGCACCGTCAGGTCCGCTGCGGCCGATTGATACGGTTCACCGTATGCAACCCCATTGGTCAGCAAAATATGACCGCTGCCGCTTAGAGTCTTCAGCGTTCCCGCCGCGTGTGCGTTGAGCGCAATCGTTCCCGTGAGCGGCACCTTTTCCTGTTGTCCGCCAATCTGCAAGACATCGGACACCTGCGCATTCGCAAGCTGGGCCGTCGCGTCTACCGCGAGCCCGTCATCCCAAACGTAGCTCACTACGCCACGGCGGGACACCATCTTGCGAGGCGCCACCTTGCCGATAAGGTTCAGGACCGCCGTGCCGCGCCTGATCGTTGAACTCGCTACCGCCACGCCCGTAGTGGGGGAATACTCCGCATCCGTCACCACCGAATCCAGCAACACATCGGTCGTCCCCAGCGCGAACTCCGCATCGGTCGCCTGCAGATGACCCTTAACATCCAGGTCCGCAATCCTTCCTCGTGCCGTGCCATTGAACTGCAATGCGCCGTGCAGCACTACCGGGATGGCCGCCCTTCCCTTCTTTCCGTTCGCTTCGAGATCAAGTGTCGTCAGCAACTGGTCGTACTCGGAAAGGTCCTTCACCGTCAGGTCAACGCGGAGTGACGTAAGCTGATCTCCGGCGCTTACGCCAAGCACGCCGGACGCCGCCAGATTGGTCTGCGGCGTCTGCAGTATGATCCTCTGGAACAGCACTGTCTCATTCTTTCCCGAGTAGTGCGCCACAGCTTGACCCGACACCGGAACATCGTTCAACGCACGTTTGCGCTTTACTCCCGTGGGCGTAAACGTTAGTTTTCCATCTGCTTCCACGGTATCAGCGATATTCTTCGCGGGCCCACCCCATTCCACCGTCACCGGCCCGCTGACGGAAGTATCGAAACCAAGATCCCCATAGTGCTCCGCCGTCACATCCATGATCGTACGCAGAGGTATCCTGTTCATCGTTGCCACCAGGTAAGCATTCGCCTGCTGCACCGGAGGAGTTTTCACCGAGCCCGTCACCGGCTCCTTCGCACCTACCGCTTTCGCTGAGGTATTTGCCGTGGTCACCGCCGCCTTCGTAGTAGGTGAGCTGTCTGCAAGATTGGTAGAAGGAGCCTCTCCAAGCCAGTTTTCTATGCGCAACTCTCCTGTTGCGCTTCCCCCTCCGGGCAGAGATCCCGTCAGTGCCGTTAAAAGCAGGCGGGTAGGTGTTACATGCAGCGTCGCTCCGCCATCGACATCGTGCAGCCGGACATATTCGTTCCGATAGGCAGCTTTAGAAACTCTCGCTCTCCCGACCAGCAGATAACCGGCCACGCAATCCGGATCCGGCGGCAATACCTTGGCTGGCGGTGTTGACGTCTCCTTAGGATGACTTCGCCTCCAGAATGGAGGGTGCTTCTGCGCGACGGCCGGCTGGGTCATGCAATTGTGCCCGTTCAGGTCCAGATCGACCGTACCCGCATCGAGTCCATCCACGTCGGCCAGCACCGAAAGCTGCTTCAACTCGATGGATCCTTTTACCTTGGCCTGCCACTCCGGCTTGGCATAGTGCGCGATGCTGCCCGTGGCTTCCAGCTTGGAGGCTCTTCCGCTGGTGAACTCGAAGCGTTTCAGATCGAACGCATCCCGTCCCATCTCGGCGGCCAGGTGCAGCGCGGATTGGGCTTCGACTTGCTTCGCCATTTTTGTCCGCAGGTCGTTCAAATCGACGGTCGCGCCGTACCGGTCTGCAGCAGCAATGTAGTGCACCTCCGCATTCAGGTCTCGCCCCATGAGGTCAAACGGAATCGCTCGATTGTTCACGAGGATCACTCCGTTGTTGAGAACAACCTCCTTCGCTTTGAGGTCCAGCAGCGTATCGCTGACGGGAGTGGTGCTTGTGCTGGGATGCTTCGGCACGGGCTGGTTCGTTTTACCGTCTTTGTCCACCATGAGGTGGACCTGAGGATGCTCGAGGCTCAAGTAGCTCAGCTGCACATGCGAAGCAATTCCGGTCCCCGCAACGTGCGAAAAAAAGCTGAAGATCTTCACCCGTAGATCGAGCTTGTCTACTGCGATATACGGAGCCTCACCAGGGCCCTCCGTACCATGAATCACCAGCCCATCCGCCTCAATTGCGAGATGCCACAAATCGAATGTTATGCGATTCAGCTCTACCCGGCCGCCAGTCGCATCCTCCAGAACCTTGACTACCTCCCCGCCGACGCGCGTGTCGAAGTCCTCAGTCGTGGAGTACCACGCAAACGTGCCAAACAGAATAATCAGTATGAGGAGCAACAAACCTACCGTCCACGCCAGTGCACGTCCCATCCGCGTACCCAGAGAGCGCTTTACGCTGGCCATTCGCAGCGCGACCCTGGCGTCGACCTGCTTCTTCTTTTCCGCGATCTTCTTTTCCAGATCACTCATGGCGTCACCTCACCGGACGTCATAAGTTTCACGCTGCCCTGCGCCCGTAGCGAGCGCAACCAGTCCACCAGAAGCGCGCCGACCTCTTGCTGCAACAGCACCTCTTCAATCCTTTTCGAGATACTGTCGAGCGGCGGTGCTGTCACGTGTCGCTTCGTGTACTGGGGCAGCATTGTCTTGTCGTAGTAAGCCTTAATCTCCTCGTCCGAGATGTGAACCCCATTGCGAAAGCGCACTTCTATGAACCGCAGCAGTATCATTCGTTTGCGCCAGCGCTCGCGAAATTCCTGGACGGTAAATCCGTGCTGCCCTAGGAACCGTGCCCATCCGGAATCGCTTTGGCAGTCCTCCTGCTTGCATGCTGGGATGTCTTTGCGAAGTCTCGCAAGCTGAGCATCGAGTTCCGTATCGCTCACCGCCGTCTCGGGCTCCGTGGTCGCCTGCTGCGAAATCAGCGTTCTGTCGACCAGCCGCTCGATCGCTCGTCCGCGGGAGGGGGAAGAACCGGCGCGCGCATCACGATAGGGCTGAATCTCTTCGAAGCGCCGCTCTTCGTCCACATCACTTTCGAGAATGAGATCGTCATTGACCACTGCCACGACGCGGTCCAGCACAACGCCCTGTGGAGCCCTGGGCTCGGACGGCGGTCCCGGGGCCTCACTCGGTGTTTGTACAGGCGGAGCAACAACTGGATTGCTTTGCCCTGATCTGATCGCAACAGCGGGCGCCCCCTGACCCGTACCCTTGCCTGTAAAAAGCATCAGCAGCGCGCAGCACAAGGTAAGCCGATTTACCGCCAGCTTGATTCCACCACCCGTATTGTTTGGCACGGCCAGCATCTAGAAGCTCTCTCCAATGCTGAAGAAGAAGTTGAAATGCCCCGCCTGCCCTTCGTGCGGAGGATTGTTATAGAAGTCGTAAATCACCGGGTATACGGGAGGGTTGAGGTTATAGCTGAAGTCGACGCGTATGGGTCCGACCGGCGTTTTGTACCGCGCACCAGTTCCAATCGCATGGGAAAAATAATTGAAGTTGCAGGTGCCGACGACTACTCCCAAGACATTCGCGCATGTCGACTTATTCGGCTGATTGAAACGAAGGAAGCTCGGGAACATATCGCCCGCGTTCTGGAACACGTTGCCCATATCGTGAAACACCACAAAGTTGACGCTATTGCCGACATAGGGAAGAGTTGCCGGAGGCAGCCGCATCTCGAGCCTGTTGATGAAAACTGCGGTGCCACCGACCGGGTAGCCGGTCTGCAGGTCGCGAGGGCCCGCTCCGTTGATAGGAAATCCGCGGTGTGAGTTCGCCCCGCCCGCATACAGGCGCTCCGGAAGCGGGACCGCGCTGCAACTCGGGTTGGTCGTCAGCAAGATCCCCGCGCAGGATGAGATAGATGCGTTCGGGTTATAGCCCGATGCATGCTCATAGCCGATCCGCGTCTCCCGTGCGAACACGTATTTCTGCTTGCCGAACTGATAGTAGGTCGAATTGGTTCCATCGAGCCTCCAGAAATCGGTCTGCGAGCCGAACTTTGATGACGCGAGAAATGCCTGCAGCGAAGTGTAAGAGCCTTTCACCGCATCGAGCGGTCCCGGCGAGCGAGTATCGTGAAACCAGGTCACTCCGGGCCCACCCACGCGCACAGGTTGCGATAACAGCGGAATCAAATCCGCCGAGACCTGCAGGCTATTTGGGTCGACCTTTACCCTGCGGTATTGAAAGTCATAGATAAAGGTGTCCTTCCGTCTCAACTTCTGCGTCACCCGCAGATCGCCTTGCAAGGTTGATGCAGCAAACGTCGAGATATCTCGTACGTTCGAGTAGCCTCCTGAAACCGCCGCAGTGAAGTTCCTGCTCCCAAACAGGTGCGGGTTCTGTAACGTCAGCGTGGCGACCTGCTCCAGCAATCCGTACGTTGTATGCAGTGTCAGGGAATCATCGGTCCCACGCAGATTGATCCTCGACACATCAACCGAAACGCGAGGACTCACTCCCGCCTTGCCTTCCTGCGAAAGCTTGTTGCACGGATTCAGCATCAACTGGATGCACGATGCCTCCGAAATCGTGCCTTGCTGCGGCGTGCCCGTCTGCGCTTCGAACCCGAACCCATAGGTCACGTTCCAGCGCTTCGCCTCAGTTAGCTGAAGCAGCACATTTTTTTGCGGAGCATCGCCCGCCGGGTTCTGCACTGCCGCCACTACTTCGTTGAACAGCGCCACGTTGTATAGATTGCGCTGTGTCTGCAGCAACGCCGTCTGGTCCAGAGGGTCGCCCGCGTGCACGAGCACCTGTGACTGAACCGTCTTCGGTCTCGTATGCACCACACCAGATAGCAGCACACGATCGACGAACACCTGCTGCCCCTCGGTCACGTCCAGCGATACGTCCGTCCTGTCGGGGTCAGCCTTCTCGATAGTCTGCCTGATCTCCGCTTTAACCTGATCAAAACCATGCGCCAGGTAATACTGCAGCACCGTATCGCGATCACCCGAAAGTGTAGTGAGAGAAAACGGCTGCCCCGTCTGCGCGTTTATCAACGCCCGCACATCCTGCATCCGGTTGGCATCCACGCCCACCAGATCTACCTTGCCGAACCTCTGCTGCGGACCTTCAACGATGGTGTAGGTCACCTCGATCTCGCCAACTTTCATCGGCTTGCCCTTTGGAGAGGTCGGCTGGTCTTTTACATTGGTTGTCACCTTCGCACCATCGAAGCCGTTGGCGCGATACAGTGCCTGGATCGCGCTCACGTCTCCCGACACCAGAGCCGGACTATACCGCCCACTCCGTTGATACGCGTTGGCCTTCTGTACACGCATCCGCTCTCGCAACAGGTCATCGCTGAAATATTTATTTCCTTTCAGGTCTACAGCGATAACCTTGTGCTTGATTCCGCGGTCGACTGTAAACACCACATTCTCCGCGGCCGTGTCCTCTCCGATCACACGCACATCCACCTTCGCATCGAAGTACCCTTGCTGCTGTTCGAAGTCGCGAATGTTGAATACGCCTTCGTTGAGCAGGTCATTGTCGATCGTCCCTTCTTCATAGATGGGAACCAGAAGGTGCAGGCGCGCTTTCGCGATTTTCGCCCCCTCCACCGACACTTTCACCTGTGGCCCCTCATTCACTTTAAATTCGTAGTCCACCTGCTTGCGCGTCTCCACGTACGTCTGCTTCTGCAGCACCACCGTGGCCTCGAGGCGGTCTTTCTTCTGGTAGTACGCGCGCAGCTTGTCAAGCGCATTGCTGGTGGTGTCGCGCCTCACCTTGCTGCCCTGTTTCAGCTTGCCTCTCTTACGAAACTCCTCGGGAGTAATCTTCGCGTCCGCGCCCTCGACAAGAATCTGGCCAACCCTGGCCTGCGTTCCAACTGCTACCGTGTAAATTACATTTACCTGATCGCCTGCCTCATCGGTCTCCTGCTCGGCCGAAACTTTAGGTTCGTAATATCCCTGCTGCTGCAGTATCTGCGTGATGCCCTCGCTGCCCGCCTGCACCTGCGCCTGACTGAAGGCCGTCCCTGGTGAAAGTTTGGTTGCAAATTCCAGCAGCGAGGTCAGGCGTTCGCTTTTGACGCCCGCAATGGTCACGCGGCCCACATAGTATCTGGGCGGCCCAGCAAAAATCAGCGTCACCGTCTCTCCCACCTTGACCCCGCGCACTGCAATGTCTCGGTACCGGCCGCTGGCATACAGCCTGCGCAGACTGGCTCGCACCTTCTCAGGATCAAGTGGCTCCCCCGCCTTCTGGGCCAGTTCTTTAACCAGCATGTCAGCCGCGTCCAACCTCACGCCTTCAAACACAATGCGATCGACAGGTAATCCCTTCCAAAGCCACACCGACGTCGTCAGACCCGGACCAACCTGCTTAGCAAGCTCACCTTCTGTAAAATCCGCTGTTCGCACAGGCTGCTCCGTCTGCGCTGGAGTGGCCGCGTTCGCACCGGAATTCCCGGTCGTCGTCTGCGTGCGCGCTGGCGTTGAGGCCGCAGGGGTAGACACGCCTGGCAACTCCTGCCCGGCGGCTGTCCCGAGCAGCAGCGCAAGGAGCCCTGAGCAAATCCCGGCCACCTGCCAAGGTAAGAGCCGTCCCGTTTTTCGCGCGTGCCCACTTCGCACCAAACCCAAACAATCCACCATCACTTCCTTGTATTCCAGTGTGCCGTTTTCCGCACTTTTGGAAGCGAACCTCGGTCCGCTTCCCGGCGATATTCGGAGCCAACACTTCATACGAGTCGTTTTGTACCTTGGATGCGAAAAGCGTTGCGCATGTCCGTAGCTACCCCGGCGCATCTGGTCTTCCCTATACTACGAAAGAGCAGCGTCTTTCGGCGCTCGCGGTGTCCCTATGCCCGATCCTCTGCAGCAGCCGTCCCAAAGCGCTATCCCTTCCGGGCAAGCTTCCAGCCCGCCGGGAACCCAGGGCTACGATCCTGTCTACGATAAGACATCCGATCCAGACCGTTATTCCCGACAGGTGCTCTTTCCCGGCATCGGCATCGTCGGCCAGCAGCGCCTCGCGTCCGCCCACGTCGCTATTATTGGCGTCGGGGCCACCGGCGCAACCTCTGCCTCGCTGCTCGCCCGTGCCGGCGTCGGCACTCTTACCCTTGTCGACCGCGACTTTGTCGAATACTCGAACCTCCAGCGCCAGATACTCTTCGACGAGGCGGACGCCCGTGAATGCCTGCCCAAGGCCGAAGCTGCCCGCCGCAAGATCAGGCTCTTCAATGCATCCACTGTCGTCCACCCCCATATCGCGGATCTTGTTCCCGGCAACATTCACGAGATCCTCGCGCCCACCAACACCGTTCCGCTCGATCTGATTTTGGATGGCACCGACAACTTCGAGACCCGCTACCTGATTAACGACTACGCAGTCCAGCAAACAAAACCTTGGATCTATGCCGCCGCCATCGGGGCCTACGCTGCCACCATGAACATACTTCCCAAACGTGCACCGTCGGCAGCCGCGCCTTCTACTTACTACCCGCAACTTCCTACTTCGTCTTTTTCAGCTTGTCTTGCTTGTATCTTCCCCAAGCCGCCGACGGGCCCCATCGAAACGTGTGACACCTCCGGCATACTCTCAACCGCCGTCAATTTTGCCGCATCTCTCCAGGTTACCGAAGCGTTGAAGTACCTCACCGGGCAGTCGCATGCGATGCGCCGTACTCTCGTTTCTTATGACCTTTGGACCAGTGAACGAAGCGAGATTCACACATCGGATCCCAATCCCGCCTGCTCTGTTTGCGGCCACCGCATCTTCTCCCATCTGGCGGGCCTTGAACGCCCGCACATCACATTGTGCGGGCGCAACTCCGTCCAGATCCACGAGCATCACCGCCCTATCGATTTAGCCGTCAAGAGCGCACAACTCCGCACTCATTCTGATATCGAAGACCTCCGGTCGAACGATCTTCTGCTCCGTTTCCGCCGTGGCCCCCACACGATCACGCTGTTTCCCGACGGTCGAGCTCTCATTCAGGGCACCACTGACATCACCTTGGCCCGCACCCTGTACACCCGCTTTATCGGCTGCTGACTCGATTCAGCACACTTAGCCTTCCTGCAGCACTGACAGCAATCGGTTGCGGTCTGGATGTCGTTGACAGCGGCTGCCATTGCCCAGGTCATCCCCATACAGTCGATGCCGCAAACAACCTTTTTCATCCCATCTCAATCCAATCAGATTATCCACGATTCCACCGTTTGCAGTAGGCTTCAGGCAGGCGAAAACTTAACGGCGCATTACGACTACGACCGGAGTCTAGCTATGGACCTCCAAGGCCTTCCCATGACACAATCCAGCCCTACCCCAGGTATCTTTAAACGTAATCCGCCGATCGTCGGAGAAGCCGAGGCGATTGAAGCCGCGAAAAACGGCGACGCGGCGGCCTTTTCCAAGCTTTACGCCTTGCACAAGCGCCGGGTGTACACCCTGTGCTTGCGCATGCTTGGCAACGTCTCCGAAGCCGAGGACATGACGCAGGAAGCCTTCCTGCATCTCTTTCGTAAGATCGGAAGTTTTCGGGGCGAGTCGGCGTTCTCGACCTGGCTGCATCGGCTCACCGTGAATCTCGTTCTGATGCAACTGCGCAAGAAGGGCCTCAATCTCGTCTCGCTCGAGGAGACCATCAATCCGTCCGAAGATGATGCCCCCAAGCGGGACTTCGGAAGCAAAGACATGCTTCTCACGGGCTCGGTCGACCGCGTAGCCCTCGAACGCGCCGTCGCCTCCCTTCCGCCAGGATACCGTATGGTTTTTGTGCTCCACGATGTGGAAGGCTTTGAGCACAACGAGATCGCCACCATGCTCGACTGCTCCACTGGTAACAGCAAATCGCAGCTGCACAAAGCTCGTCTGAAGCTCCGAGAACTGCTCCGTCATCCGCAGCCGTCCACTCAGCCCGACAGCCTCAAGGAGATGGCGGTATGACCGAACAAAATTTCCCCGACTTCGACAGTATGACCCCCGCAGACTTCGAACAATACTTGCCCGACATCTTCGCAAATGGCGATGGCCATGTAAGCTCTGACCCCCGACTGCAGACGTTCCTCGAGAAAAATCCGGACTGCGCCGCGCTCGTGCGAGACCTCGAAGCTATCGCCGATCAGGCCCGGAGCCTTTTTGCCCCGGACTACGAACCAAGCGACACGGTCTGGAGCAACATTCAAAACAAACTTCAGCACCCCGACCATCCGAACGACTCGGAAGGCGATCTCCCGCTTCCCACAACCGTATAAAACTAAGACACCTCACGCGCAGCAGAGACCGTCGTGGTGAAGGCCGAGGTGCAAGTCTCTGCTTGCCCGCGAAAGAGCCACCGATGTATTGTGATATCCAGTATGAGGATTCGTTGCCGGTCGCGTTTTGACCCTCTGCTATTGACCTCGTCTGGCGGCCAGCGAAATCGTCGTATGCATCTCTGAATTGTCCCAGGCTCGTTCAGAACATCGACATTCCAAGCCGCAACCCACAAGGTTGCGGCTTTCTCATTCCGCCCAGCAACTCCAAGCGGCGCTCAGCATCCGCCTGCGCGCATGACAAAGGCAAGGAGAGTAAGTGACATCCACACGACCGATAGCCGACGCGAACGCAAGCCCAATCACCCCGTCCCTGTCCCCGCCCCTAAGACGTCTCGCGCTCACAGGTTTTATGGGAGCGGGCAAGTCGACAGTAGGACGCCTACTCGCTGCGCGACTCGGCTGGGACTTCTTGGATCTCGACACCCACCTCGAACAGCGCACCGATGCGACCATCCCTCAGCTCTTTGAGCGCTTTGGCGAGGCTCGTTTCCGTCGCCTCGAATCCACCGCCCTGGCCTCAGCCCTCGCTTTCTCGAACATCGTGCTCGCGTTGGGGGGAGGGACCCCGGAAGATCTCACCAACCGCCTCCTTCTCGAGCAGACCCCCGGCGTTTTTACCATCTTCCTGGATGGCTCGTTTACCACACTTTTCGACCGCTGCGTGCTCCAGGACATTGCCCGGCCAGTCCTCACCAACCGGGCCGAAGCAGAACGTCGCTTCATCCGCCGCCACCCACTGTATCGCCGCCTCGCAGGGCTCACCATTGACACGGCCGACCTCACTCCTGCCCGGACGGTCGATGCAGTTCTCGAAGCATTAGTCAACAGAGTTGAAAAGATAGCAATGTGAATGCGCCGTATATTGTCCGTGTAAGTGAGAGCCGCACCAAACACGTAATTTATGTCAGTAGGTCAACGAACTTCGTCACACGTTCAGGGATATCTCGTCTTTGTTTTTTGGCCTGGAGCCGGCAAGCACACCTTTATGCATCCTATTATCGGTACCGAAAATAGTCCCGGGAGGACCCCGCTGGCCACCTCACCAATAGTCACATCCACTCACGAGAAGCGCTCCCGCGCTGAAATCCACGGTCATATCCTCTTCGCCATTCTGGTCTTGGTTTTACTGGCCCTCGCCTACACGCTGAAGCGCGAGCTCGAGATCATCTACGTCAGCGCTCTTTTCGCGGTCATCCTGATGCCGATCGTCAACCGCATTCGACAGATGCGCATTGGCCGCTATACCCCGTCGCGCGGTGTGGCGATCATCCTTCTTATTGCCCTGGTCGCCTTGGTCCTCTCCATCTTCTTCACCAGCGGGCTGCCCCCTGTCGTCCGCGATCTTCGCAGCTTTTCCTCCGACCTGCCCCAGCGTATCCCCACCGTAGTCGCCCGTATCAAGAGACTCCCTTTGGCGGATAAGTTTGGCCTCGACTCCCTTGCCCAGCGCGCCAGTGGAGCTCTCGGCGCCACCGCCTCGTACCTGTTTACCTCTCTCCCCGACTGGCTTTCTCACGTTTTCGATGTCCTCACGGCAACTTTTCTCTGTTTCTACTTCATGCTGGAAGGTGAACATGCCTACGATTTCTTTCTTTCCCTGTTTCCGCTCGCCCATCGGCAACGGCTCGACACCACGCTGAAAAAAGCCGAACGCAAAATCAGCAAATGGCTTCTTGGTCAGGGGCTGCTTATGCTCATTCTGGGCGTGTCCAGCACCATCGTTTTCGGGCTCCTCCACGTCCGCTATTTCCTCCTTCTCGGCTTTCTGATGGGTCTCTTCAACCTTATCCCCATAGCCGGCGGTGTGATCACCATAGTGCTCGCGGGAGCAATCGCCGCGCTTGACTCCTGGACAAAGATGGCGGGCGTCTTCATCTTCTATGCCATTTATATCAACCTTGAAAACGCCGTTCTCACCCCGCGCATCATGCGTTCGAGCGTCAATTTGATGGGCCTCACTGTCCTCGTTGCCCTGCTCCTCGGCACCGCCCTCGCCGGGGTGGTCGGCGCCCTGGTGTCTGTTCCTACCGCCGCCCTCATAACTGTCCTGCTCGACGAGTATGCCGTCCGCCGCGACTAGCAAACGCGGGCCTCTGCGCAAATTGCTGCACATTCTCCCAAACCGCGCCATCACACCCAGCAGCAATAGTTACAATCAAAAGTGGGCAAAATAACCGGCCAGATCTCCCCAATATTCCTTCTGAAACCGCGGCACCCTTGCTATTCTCATGCCAGTGCCTTCCCCCACCTTCTCACAACCCGCACGGCGCAACCTTCTCGCACCGGTTCTGATCGCTTTTCTTGTGATGGGTATTGTGATCGCCTTGTTTATCCGCCTCACGCCACACAGAACCGCCGAGCTCACGATCACTCGCACCGCAGTCTACCCCGCGCACACAGTATTCAAGGGAGAATCGATCCTCGTGGGCCGCGACACCGTCCAGGACGATCTCTACGTCGTCACTACCCTCCGCATCCAGGACGACCTCCGTCTTCCCTTGTTCCTCAAAGATCTTACCGGCACTCTCACCACCGCCGAGGGTCAACAGATCACCACCAGCGCCGTTGAAGAAAAGGATCTGGTCAACGTTTACACCTCTTTCCCAGAGGTCAAAGCGCTCGCCTCCGCGCCCTTGCTCCGCGAAACTCTCGTCAATCCAGGTGAAACAGCGCAAGGCATGGTGCTGCTCCATTTCCCCGTCACCCAGGCCGTCTGGGACCACCGCCGCACTGCCATCGTCACTGTGGATTTCTACCATCAGGGACAGCAAGACGCACTCATCTCACGTGCCAGTGAAGCAGTAACGGGCACCAGCCCCAACTTGGCCCCCACTCCCGGGCCGACGGAGTAGCCGCTCCGATTCCGTAACTGCTCATTGGTGTTCTTCCGCAGAGGCGGCAGACCAATCTGCGGTCGTATCCCTCCAATCTCTGACCATCTTCCCGCAAGAGCGCTCCACCTCTTTTGTTTTCTGCCCGGATTTTACGTCCAGCTGGATACATCGAATAAACTGGAACCCAGGTACGAAAATGACCCGCCGCCGCTGGATCGCAGACACTTGGACGTCAACCACAGCCACCCTCACGGGCGACCAGGCCGTTCACTTAGCCCGCGTCTTGCGTGCTACGCCCGGTCAGGTCTTCGATATCGTCGCCGACGGCTTTCTTTACCGCGCCGAGATCGCAGCCGTGTCCGAACAGGAAGTCAGTTTTATCCTTCGCGAAGAACTGCCCTCGGACCCGCCGCTCCCCTTGAGTCTTCTGCTCGCCGTCTTCAAGTTCGACCACATGGAGTGGGCCATCGAGAAAGCGACCGAACTCGGCATCGCCCGGGTCACACCCATCCTTACGCGCCGCACTGAGAAGCATCTCGCCCAAGCCGCCCTTAAGCGTTCCGAACGATGGCGCCGCATCGCTCTTGAATCCGCAAAGCAGTCCCGCCGCACCGACGTCCCGGCCATCGAGGACCCCATCGCACTTAAACCTGCGCTCGAACAAGCGACCGCGCCCATCCGCATTCTGCTCAGCGAAACGGAACAAGCTACCTCGCTGACCACAGCGTTGAAAGACACCGCGGCCGACCAGTCAAAGGACTACGAGTCCGGACGTTCTGCATCCGCACCTTCGTACATAGGTTCCTCAATTACGCATGCCCTGGCCATCGGGCCTGAGGGCGGTTGGGCACCTGAGGAACTTACCTTGTTCACGCAACATGAGTGGCAGCACGTAACTCTCGGTCCCCGCATACTTCGAGCCGAAACCGCTGCCATTGCAGCCATCGCGATTGCCTCCATCCATCTGACGTAATCAAAGCAGTCTCCACCGTAATCAGGGTGTTACTTTGGCGGAAGCCGGTGCCGGTCTCGGGCGTGCGCCGTTGCATCGGAGGTGTGTACGAGCGAGCCGAGGTCCTCTGCTGGCATTTATGCCTGTGGGGCGGAGAAGCGAAACCGGCCCTTTCATTACCGAAGAAGCTATCGTCGCGCAAACCGCGCGCCAATACCGTAACGGTCCGACCATGAACAGCCGTTTGTACCGTGAGTGACGAACCGGGTTCCTATTGGAGCTAGGTGCTTAGTGGAGCTGGGAGGGAATAACGGCATACTGGATAAGAAGTTCGAAGGGAACGATATTGAGAGTGTTCTCGTGAGTGGCTTCGAGAATGATAGGGCACGCGGCTCCGGCCTGCTGGACCTGCAGCCAGCGAGCAGCGCAGACGCACCAGCGATCCCCGGGTTTGAGGCCGGCGAAACCGAACTGGGGCATGGGTGTGCTGAGGTCGTTGCCGAGGACTTTGGAGGCTTCGAGGAAGGCAGCGTCAACCACGCAGCAGATGGTATGCACGCCGTGATCGTCGGGGCCGGTGTCGCAGCAGCCGGTACGGTAGAAGCCGGTCATGGGCTCACAGCCGCAGATGTCGAGCGGTTGGCCGAGGACGTTTTTGCCGCGGGCTGGGGTGGGTTCGGCGGTGGACATGGAACTCCTCTGCTTCCCTTTCAGTATCCCATCTTCCAAGCTGATAAGAAGAGTGGTCCGGCAGGATGGGTCTCTACGCGGAGAGCGGCCGGGGTTGTCCGGCAGGACATGTTACTTGGAGGCTAAGGCGAGTTGCTGCTGGTATTCCTCGTAGGGACCTTTGTGATCGGTGATGTGGAAATGGCTGGGGCCGCCTTCGAAGTGCCAGATGCGGGTGCCGGCCTCTTCGATCAGGTCCTGATCGTGGGTGACGAGGAAGACGGTGCCTTCGTACTTCTGGATGGCCTGATTGAGGGCGTTGATGGCCTCGAGATCCAAGTGATTGGTGGGTTCGTCGAGGACGAGCACGTTGGGTTTCTGCAGCATGATTTTGCAGAAAAGGAGGCGAGCGGCTTCTCCTCCCGAGAGTGCGTCGGTCTTTTTCAGTCCCTCTTCGCCCTTGAAGAGCATCTGGCCAAGGATGCCACGGATGTCTTCCTTGGTGGCCTGAGGATCGAACTGGTGCAGCCAGTCGCTGGCGGTCATGCCCAGCTCGATGCTGCCCTTATGGTCCTGAGCGAAATAGCCAATCTGCGCTTCGTGACCCCATTTCACGCTGCCGGAGTCGATGGCGGAGGACTTGTCTTCGAAGCCGAGGTCATCGATGCCGGGGCCGTTGGCAAGAAGAGCTTTGAGAAGCGTGGTCTTCCCTTGCCCGTTGCGGCCCATAAGGATGACCTTGTCACCGCGCGTGACGGAGGCGGAAAAATTCTTTACGACGTGCTCGGCTTTTCCATCCGGCTGCGTGTAGGACTTGTTGACCTGCTCGAACTCGAGGACATTTTTCCCGGAGGGGCGCTCCATCTTGAAGCTGATGAAGGGCCGTGCGATGTTGGAGCGGGCGAGTTCGGAGGTGGCGAGACGCTCGACTTCCTTCTTGCGCGAGTTGACCTGCGAGGAGCGCGTGCCAGCTGAGAAGCGAGCGATGAAGTCATTGAGCTGAGCAATCTTCTTTTCGCGCTGCTCGTTCTGGCTCTCGATCCGGGTCCGGACGCTGGTCTTCTGAAAGACCATGTCGTCGTACCCGCCGTTATAGGTGATGATGGTCTCGTAGTCGATGTCGGCGATGTGGGTGCAAACGTTGTTGAGGAAGTGGCGGTCGTGCGAGATGGTAATAACGGTGCCGTTATAGCGGATGAGGAAGTCCTGGAGCCAGTGGATGGACTCGAGGTCGAGGTAGTTGGTGGGCTCGTCGAGGAGGAGCGCTTGCGGGTTGCCGAAGAGTGCCTGGGCGAGAAGGACACGAACTTTCTGGCCACCCTGGAGCTCGGACATTTTGCGCTCGTGGAGCTCGTCGGGGATGTCGAGGCCTTGTAGCAGCACGGCGGCGTTCGATTCGGCTTCGTAGCCGTCTTCGTCTCCGACAACGCCTTCAAGTTCACCGAGACGGGATCCGTCTTCATCGGTCATCTCGGGCTTGGCGTAGATGATTTCGCGTTCTTCAAGCGCTGCCCACAGACCTTTGTTGCCCATGATGACGGTATCGATGACGCGGTAGGCGTCAAACTCATACTGGTCCTGTTTAAGAACGCCAATTTTCTTGGGACGAACGACGGTGCCCTTTTGCGGGTCGATCTCGCCGGTGAGGCACTTCATAAAGGTCGATTTGCCCGCACCATTAGGTCCGGTAAGGCCGTAGCGGCGGCCAGTGGTGAACGTGACGGAAACATCCTCGAAGAGTAGTTTCGAGCCATAGCGCATGGTGACATTGGAGACGGAGATCATAGGTTTCTTCTTATTTTATAGGGTCGACGTGCAGAAAACACTGGGAACGGTAGAGTTTCCGCGCGGGTGAAGCGCAATTCCGGTTACGATCGGCCGATGAGGACCCCGGCTGCGAAGACCAGGCCTCCACCTACGATGACTTGAAGGCAGGAGAGGGCGAAGCTGGTCTTGAAATACCGATGACGGATCAAGGCGATTACCACGAGCTCGACGCCGACTACGGCGTAGGCCCAGGTGAGTGCAGTGTGGACGTTGGGGATGAGAAATGGAAGAGTGTGGAGGAAGCCTCCGATGAAGGTCATCAGACCAGTGACGATGCCGCGAAAAACGGGGTTGCCGCGGCCTGTGAGTTCGCCGTCGTCGGAGAGGCCCTCGGAAAAAGCCATGGAGATCCCTGCACCCACGGCAGAAGCCGCGCCGATGAGAAAGACCGTGTGAGAGTTGTGCGTGGCGAAGGCGGTGGCGAAGATGGGGGCCAGGGTAGAGACGGAGCCGTCCATAAGCCCGGCGAGCCCGGGCTGCACGATGCGGAGCACGAAGTTCTTGTCGTCGCCGACAATTTTGGTGAACTCGGCGAGATTGGGGATGTTTTCCGACATGATGGCTTCAGTCTAGCTGGTGAGAATTTGCTGCGCTTAGGTGAGGGGCAATGCGGAATGTGAATTTGTCTGCTCAGTACACGGCAGGGATGCTGTCTGTTGAGTCCGTCGACATGACGTTGCTTTCCGGAAGAGGAGACGCGGCAGAACTACAACAGCAGATCCACTCACAATGACAACCAAACTGCAAAGCAGAGTTGTGAAAGGCTCCGCTTTGGGGCTGGTTGGCGGCCAAAGCGGAGCTTTGTGGTTCAGGTTCGGTGTCTCAGGAGTTTACTGGCCTCGACGCGCCGGGCCTGAGCGGCTGCTTCCCGGACGGCTGCTGGGGCGTCCGCTGCGGCCGCCGGGACCAGCAGGTCCACGTCCGCCGGAGCTGCGTCCAGCCGAGGATCCTCCGCCGCCCGAGCGGCTGCGGAAGCCAGTTTTGGCTGCTCCATAGCTGCTGTTCGGGGTGCTCATCGGGGTAACAGGGTCGTTACCCTTCCAGGAGCGAGATTCCAGTTGCATGATGTCCATTCCGGGAGCTGTTGTGTCCAGGGGCTGGTTGCGAACTTCCTTCTCGAGGTTCTTATCGGCTTCGCGCCAGTCGAACTTTATCTTTAATTCGCGCTCGAGCTTGCGAGCATCGTGGCGCTCCTGCGGCATGACAAAGGTAGTCGCAACGCCCTTCTTGCCGGCGCGCCCCGTGCGACCGATGCGGTGGACAAAATCGTCGGAGGCATTGGGCAGGTCGTAGTTGACGACGTGGGCAATGTCCTGCACGTCAATACCGCGTGCGGCGACGTCGGTGGCGACGAGAACGCGGTGGCGGCCGGTGGCGAAACCCTTGAGGGCCGCGGTCCGCTGCGACTGGCTGCGGTCACCGTGGATAACGTCCGCGTCGTGGCCGAGCTTTTCGAGCTTCTTCGAGATACGATCGGCGCCGTGCTTGGTGCGCGAGAAGACGAGGAAGGTTCCTTCTTCCTGCCTGAGCATCTGGTCGAGCAGGCCGAGCTTCTGGTCCTGCATGACGGTGTAGACGCGGAGCTCGACGCGGTCGGACGGCTTTGAGGTGGAGCCGATCTCGATCCGAACGGGCTTGTTGACGTAATCCCGGACGATCTCCTGGATATTAGCGTCGAGGGTCGCCGAGTAGCACATGGTCTGGCGGGTCTTGGGGATGGCGCCGACGATTCGGCGGATGGCGGGAAGGAAGCCCATGTCGAGCATGCGGTCAACTTCGTCAAGGACGAGCATTTCGACGGAGTTGATGTTGATCTCGCGACGGCGGAGGAAGTCTTCGAGGCGTCCCGGCGTGGCGACGACAAGACGGGGGCCGCGGTCCAGCTGGTCTAGCTGATTGTTCTCAGACAGACCGCCGCAAACGAGCACGGCGTCGTGGCGGGAGCCGGGGACGAGCTTCCAATACGCTTCGAGCACCTGCATGGCGAGCTCGCGCGTAGGCAGCAGGATGAGAGCGCGAATGGGGCTACGCTTGCCTTTGCTGCTGGGAACCGAGGTGGCGTCCATGCGCTCGATCATTGGGATGAGAAAGCTGAGCGTTTTGCCCGTGCCGGTGGAGGCGGTGGCGAGAATGTCAGCACCTTCGAGCGCAGGCGGAATGGCCTTGGCCTGTACGGGGGTGGGATTGAGGAAGCCGGCATTGGTGAGCCGCGACTTGAGTGAGTCGGAGATGTTGAAGTCGGTAAACTTCACGTCATAGACGGGGGTAGTGGGCGGGACAGGAGCAGCGCCTTCTTTGCGATTGTGGTTGTGCTGGGTGGTCTGCTCTGTGCTTGCGGAGTTCTGTTCCAAAGTAGCTGGTGTCAAGATTTTTCCTGTCGTAAACCCTTGCTAGGGGCATGGTGAAGCGGCATAGGTATGCAGGGGCGCTTTTGTGCGCCATGGATTCAATCGTCAGCATTGCTGTCAGGATTCGAAGCGCTGCTGCTGCACGGCGAGACTCGTCCGTTTGACGGGTCTTCCAGCCAGAGCAACCAGCGCGGCTTCCGAAATGCGAGAAGGAATGCGGTGGTAAAGGCGATTCGCAGTCTCTGGCTAAACTCCGAATTCCACTGAGAGTCTTTGCCTGCGATGCCCGTACTCCCTTAATTCAGGGTACAGACTACGATAACACAGAAGATGGCTGCGCAGCCATCGAAAATATCGGCGAGCAGATCCCCTTTCAGTAAGCGGAACATTGAAAGGCATAGCCAAACCGGAAACTCGCAACGTGGGTGTTACATAAAGTGGAAAGTACATCTGCAGTAAGATGGCGGCGTGATGATTACTTCCAGACGACATTTTCTTTCGCTGCTGAGTGCAGGCGCGGTTTCGCTTGCTGTTGGGTCGCCCTTGTTGGGAGCGGGACCAAAGCTGGAAGCGGAGGAGCCGTTCACATTTCTGTTTTATACCGATGCGCATCTACAACCGGAGCTGAATGGTGTCATAGGTACGGACATGGCTTTCAAGAAAGGTCGCGGGATCAAGGCGGACTTTGCGATCAATGGCGGGGACCATGTATTCGATGCGTTGGGGGTGCCGAAGCAGAGGGCGCTCGCACTGTTCGACCTGTATGACAAGACGGAGCAGGACCTTGGGCTGAAGTTTCATCACACGATCGGCAATCATGATGTGTGCGGAGTGTATCCCGCAAGCGGGATGGCGGAGGACGATCCGCTGTATGGGAAGAAGCTGTTCGAGCAGCGGTTTGGCAAGCTGTACTACACGTTTGACCACAAGGGCGTTCACTTCATTGTGCTGGATACGATTGGGATTACGCCGGATCGCGGGTATGAGGGACGCATTCATGTCGACCAGATGCGTTGGCTGGCCGAGGATCTCGCGGCGATCCCACCGGCGATGCCGGTGATTGTGTCTGCGCATATTCCTCTGGTGACCGGGTACATGGCGTATTTACCGGAGATGCCGGTTCCGCCGAAGCACCACAATTTGAGCGTGGCGAATGCGAATGAGGTGCTGGATCTATTCGCGGGACACAACGTGATCGGCGTGCTGCAGGGGCATACTCATGTTAATGAGCAGGTGGTGTGGAAGGGTGTGCCGTATGTGACCAGCGGAGCCGTTTGCGGGAACTGGTGGAAAGGCACGCACCTGGGGACGCCGGAGGGATTTACGGTGGTAACCGTGGCGGATGGGAAGATGACGACGCGTTACGAGACGTACGGGTTCAAGTCCGTGATGCCGGAAAACACTTGAGAAGATCTGTCTCACGGAATGGTCGGCCAGCGGACAGCGGCCACATCAGGAGTACCTATGTGCTTAAACGCTTCCGCATAATAGCGATGGCTGCAGGATTTTCGTCAACGAGGATAAAGTTTCGATTGTGTTTTGCTGCGGCTTCCCCGGCTGTGCCGCTACCTGCAAAGAAGTCCAGCACCGTGTCCCCGGGGTTGGAGTGGACGCGGACGATGCGCTCGAGAATGCCGACGGGTTTCTGCGTGGCGTATCCAGTTTTCTCTTTGCCTGTGGGCGAGACGATGGTGTGCCACCAGACGTCCGTGGGCGTTTTTCCTCGAGCGGCTTTGGATGCTCCCACCAGACCTGGAGCCATGTAGGGGATGCGATCTGTGGCATCTAGATTAAAGGTATAGTGGGTGGGGTGGCGGGTGTACCAAAGAAGATTGTCGTGCTTGGCGGGCCAGCGTTTGGTGGCGCGGGCTCCGTAGTCGTAAGCCCAGATAATTTCATTCTGGAAGCAGTCGCGCCCGAAGATCTGGTCGAGCAGCACCTTGCAGTAGTGGACTTCCCGGTAGTCGATATGCAGGAACAGCGAACCGGTGGCGCAGAGAACGCGATGCGCTTCTACGAGGCGGGGGCGTAGAAAGGCGAGGAAATCGTCAAAGGTGTCAGCATACCCTGCCAAACCGGGGGGAGCGGGAACTGGTTCGGTGCGGTAGCGATGACCGCCAAAGCCGATACGGTCTCCGGCTACGTCACGAATGGTTTTGATTCGGCGGCGGATCTGGCGTTTGCCTGTATTGAAAGGCGGATCGACGTAGATCAGGTCGACGGACTCTGACGTCATCTGTTGCAGGATGGGCAGATTGTCGCCTTCGATGATGCGGTTCATTTCCCCTCGGCGAAAGCAGGCGCTGCACTAACACTAATGTACCGCTGTGCTGCACCAAGGGTGCTTTGTGCATCAGGCTGCACCGTGTATTGTTTTTGACGGGCTACTTCTGGTCCGTATCATGTCGTCAAACCATTTCATCCACGCCATGCTCTCACACCGCGGCCGGGTACGTCAGGCGAATGAGGATACGTGCGCTGCCGAGCCTGAGGTGGGCGCGTACGTCGTGTGCGACGGTATGGGCGGGGCGGCGGCAGGGGAGATTGCCAGTCGCGTGGCGGCGGATACGTTTCTGGGCCATCTGGTTTCCGAGCGGCAGGAAAGGGTAGAGCGAGCGGCCGGCAATAAGGGAGCGCTTCTTCAAGCATCGAAGCCTCAGGCTCGGCTGCAGGCGGCCATCCAGGCGGCTAACCAGGCAGTGTATCGGCAGTCGATCGAAAAGCCGGGACTTTCGGGAATGGGGACGACGATGGTGGCCCTGCTGCATGACCCAATAACATCGGTGAGCAATGTTCAGGGCGCTACAGCGCGCCGCTCGAAGGCAAATCATCTGAACTCGCGTGTGTCGGACCCGCCCACGCTTTGGCTCGCACATGTGGGGGATAGCCGATGCTATCGGCAGCGCAAGGGGCAGCTGGAACAATTGACACAGGACCACTCGCTCGTGGAGGAACAAGTCCGCGCGGGGCAGATTACGGCGGCCGAAGCAGCACGCTCGCCGATGCGTAATCTGATCACGCGAGCCATTGGGGCACAGGCCACGGTTGAAATCGAGACTCAGAGCCATCGTCCTCAGGAAAACGACCTGTATCTGCTGGCTTCGGATGGATTGACGCACGAGTTGAGGGATGAGGAGATTGCGAACATACTGGAACACATACCAGTCCCGCGAGCCCGGCCAAGGTTGATGTCTGCATGCGAAGCACTGATTACAGCTGCAAACCGCAATGGCGGACACGACAACATCACGGTGCTGCTGGTGGGAGTGACCTCACAGCTTCGTACGCGCTGAACTCTGTTTTTTCCAATTCCGATTTCGAGAATGGGATTAGTTCATCATGCGTACTGGGCAGTAAGCGAGGTCAGCCTTGCAAGTGAGCTCTCTCGTAGGCATTGGTAAAACTGCTACACTCCGGAGTTGCAGGAGCAAAATCTTATGGACGTTGGGAAGCCGATTGCGGTTCTGGGCGCGGGCACGATGGGCAATGGGATTGCTCACGTGTGTGCGACTGCGGGGTACGACGTGCTGCTCTATGACGTGCAGCAGGGATCTCTCGATCGCGCATTGGCAACAATGGAAAAGAACTTGGCGCGAGAGGTAGGGAAGAACAAGCTAACCCCGCAGCAGGCGGAAGAAGCGCGAGGGCGGGTCAAACCGACGCTCGACCGTGGAGCGCTGGGTGCGTGTTCCCTGGCCATCGAGGCGGCAACGGAGCAGTTTGCCGTGAAAGCGGAGATCTTTCGTGACCTCGACAGGATACTTCCCGATGACGCCACTCTGGCTTCCAACACAAGTTCGATTTCGATTACCAAGCTCGCCGCCCAGACCAAGAGACCGCACAAGGTGATCGGAATGCACTTTTTCAACCCGGTGCCGGTGATGCAGTTGGTGGAGGTAATTCGAGGATTGGCCACCTCGCAGGAAACCTTCGACACGGTCCATGCGTTGGCGAAGGAGTTGCGCAAAACGCCTGTAGAAGTCAACGACGCGGCGGGCTTTATTTCGAACCGCGTGCTGATGCCTTTAATCAACGAGGCGGCTTATACGGTCTTGGAAGGTGTCGCGACGGCAGAGGCGGTAGACCGGGTCTTTGTGCTTGGGATGGCGCATCCAATGGGGCCGTTGACGCTTGCCGATTTTATCGGACTCGATGTGTGCGTGGACATCATGCGGGTGATGGCAGACGGATTGAGCAGCAGGAAATATAGCCCTTGCCCGCTGCTGGTCAGGATGGTCGATGCTGGATGGATGGGGCGAAAGTCGGGACGCGGATTTTACCGCTATCCGGAGAAGTGAACGCTCAGGCTGGTCCTTAAACCGGCGTGTGCCTCTACACTGGACTCACGAACGAACGTGATGCGGTCAATGGCATCCAACGTAAAACAGGAGAAGAAATGCCTCAGGAGTTTTACTTCGAAGATTTTTATGTTGGCCAGAAGTTTCTTTCGATCGGCCAGGCCAAGGTGACTGCCGAAGAGATCAAGGAGTTCGGCAGCAAATACGATCCACAGCCTTTTCATCTGGATGAAGCGGCAGGCGAGAACTCGTTCTTCAAGGGCCTCGCGGCTTCGGGCTGGCTGACGGCTGCGATTGTGATGCGGTTGCGGGTGCAATCGATCACGGTTGCCGGCGGGATGATCGGCGCAGGCGTAGAGGAAATGCGGTGGACGCAGCCGGTGCGCCCCGGCGATTCGCTGCGGACAGAGATTGAGGTGGTAGGTGTGCGCCACTCAAACGCACGCAAAGAGTTTGGCGTGGTACGGACCAGGACTTTGGCGTTCAACCAGAGGGACGAAGTGGTGATGCGTTCAACCGTCAATTTTCTTGCACCTGTAAAACCGACCACGTAATTGCAACGAGAACCGAAGAAGAACATCTGGAGCTGCTGACTCCAGTTGTGCGACATGTGGGCGAACGGAATCTAGCGCAGATCCTATTGTGTTTCGACCAGTAGAAACGCCGGAGCGTATCTATCCCCGCGTGGAGTTGCGTTCGCGGTGCAGACTCGTGGAGCAAGGTAGTAGCGGTCATTGGGTGCTGTTTTAGGAGATTGCTCCGGACGGCCGGAGTGAATAGCGCCCGGGCCGTACGGGACCGCTACGCACGGACCGGTCACTTCCTAGGAGGTATGCGTTTCGAGGTAGATGAACACACTTGGTCCTTCCCGAGATTGGCATTGAACTTATTCCCACCAATATGGGTTCATCAAGGGTGGACACGCCACGAAACGCCTTTCGGGTGCACTGGGTACTTCGGGGAACCAAGTTAGTTACGCAGCCCACATACTCACAAGAGAACGGCGTATCCTTACAGGATGATGCGTATGACTGTGCTCGCCTCCGGGTCTAAAGGCAATAGCACCGTCATCTCTTCTTCCCGGACGCGTGTGCTGGTGGATGCGGGGCTTTCGTGCCGCGACCTGCTGCGGCGGATGGCAATCGCAGGGGAAGATCCCGCGCGGCTGAACGCAATCCTGATTACGCATGAGCATCAAGACCACATCGCCGGCTTGGCTGTGCTGGCACGGCGGCTCCGGATTCCGGTGTTCTTTACCGAGGCTACCCATCGCGCGTGGGTTCGGATGATGACCCCGCGCACAACCATGACGTACGCGAAATGGTTGGAGCACGTCCAGAAGAAAAAAGAGGATCGCGCGGCAAAGGTTGCGATCAGCATGCCTGCCTCTGAGCCGGATGCGGTGGTCGCAGCTCGGTCGGAAGCCATAGCCAGCCTGTCAGCCGAGACTGAGGCTGTGAATCGGGCAGGCGATCCAAATTCGACAATCGAGGCTCAGGGCGATCCTGTGGAGGATCTATGCGCTCCCGAATCGGCGGCAGAGAAGAAGGCGCGGCTCGATCCGGCGCAGCTTCCTGCCGTGGAGTACTTCAATGCCGGGACGCAGTTTTCGATTGGGGACATCGAGATCACGCCATTTACGATTCCGCACGATGCGGCTGATCCCTGCGGGTTTGTGTTCGAGGCGGAGGGACTTCGCATGGCGCTTGCGACCGATCTCGGGTACATGCCGCCGAACGTAAAGGCTGCACTGAAGAGGCTGGACGTGCTCCTGTTGGAGTCGAATCATGACCTCGAAATGCTGCGCGATGGCCCGTATCCCTGGAGCGTAAAGCAGCGTGTGCTGTCGCGAGTAGGGCATCTCTCAAACAATGCTACGGCAGACTTTCTGGAGAAGGACTACGACGGAGGAGCGTCCTGGATCGTGCTGGGGCATCTGTCTGAGTCGAACAATGCTCCGGAATTGGCGCGGTTGGCGGCGGCTCAGGCCCTGAACCACCATCCGACGCTGCTGGGGAACCGGGTGGTTTTGGCGCATCAGGGAGCACCACTCGATTCGATTACGTTGTAAAACGCAAAGGCGAGTCTCAGAAAAGCAGCAATTTACCCCTGCCATCTGAAGTTTTGTCCGGTCAGCAGTCGAGCAAGTTGTTCCCTAACTGTTACTTCGCGGTGAATCCTTTCTTTGGCCGAGGCTATCTAACCAAGATAGAATAGGGACAATAACCTATGAAAAAGTCCGCCTTAGTCTTTCCAGCGAATCGTAGGACAAGCCGCACCCTATGCATTGATCCTGTTGTGGGCGATATCCTCTCAGGGTGGCGTTACGACATCTCAGGCTTGTCCCCGGCCATGCGCACCGATTACGACCAGCATCTCTCAGATTGCGGACACTGCCGCCAACGGCAGCGCATTGCGCGCACTATCGACGTGCTTTTGATTAGCGTGAGCACTTTATCGATCCTTGCGTTCCTTCTGGCTGCCGTAGTGATTCACCGCGTAGAGCTCGTGACACATATCTTTTCGCTGCGCATTCATCTTAATCAGACCCATGCGGTGGCGATTTCGCTGGAAGCCGTGGCGGTCGCGGGGATGCTCTTCTCCGCCCTGCTCTGGGTTCTGGTCGCAGTCGCTACGCCTCTGCCCGGATTCTTGGGGGATATGGTTCAGCAGCATATTCCCGCGGACCTGCGAGACCGATTCACAAAAGATGCTGCCTGAGTTGCCCTGTAGAAGCGTTCGCTTCCGAGTGCCCAACACGCTGAGTGCTTCGTACTGGAAGGCATGTTCGCCTTGTGCGCGTCGATTCGTGACAAATATCGCGACCGTGTGGAGATGTAAATTCGGGCGATTTGTCATTCGTACTTTGGCGAGGTAGCGTAGAAACACATCGATGCTATCGTCCCCCCAATCTGAAGGTGAACTCCTGCCGCCCGGTCAATCTGCGGAGACTCCGCAGCATTCCGACTACAATCTTGAAGCAAATCACCGGAGTGCCCGGGCGCGGAGTTTTCTTGCTGCGCCGGGGACGTATGCGCTGCTCGGAATCAATACCGCGGTATTCGGATGGATGGTGCTGCACGGGGTCTCCCCAAGCGATCCTACGGTGCCGCAGCTCATTCACTTCGGTGCCACCAATGCGGCGCTGGTGCTTGCCGGGCAGTGGTGGCGTCTGTTAACCGCAACCTTCGTCCATGTCGGACTGCTGCATATCGCGACCAATATGTGGTGCCTGTGGAACCTTGGCTTACTGGGCGAACCGCTGCTGGGACCGGTAGGGCTTTGTGCGGTGTACCTGATCACGGGAATCGCAGGTAATTTACTTTCGCTGGGACATAATGTGGTGCTTCGAGATGGCGTTTCGGTCGGCGCGGGGGCCTCTGGCGCGGTGTTCGGGATTGCCGGAATTCTGATTGTTCTGCTGTCAAACCACAGGCTGCCGATTCCGGCGTTCGAATTGAAGCGGCTTCGACGGTCGGTAATCCAGTTTGCGGTGCTGAATCTTGTGCTCGGCGTCGGCGCTAACTTCACCAGTATTGTGCGGATCGACAATTTGGCCCATATTGGGGGCTTTCTAGGAGGTCTTGCGCTCGGTGTTCCTCTGGTGCCTCGCATGATTTCAGGCAGAACGCGATATCTGCAGCGACAGAAGCTTACCTTCAGCGTGGCGACGTTCCTTTTGATTCTGTTTGGGTACTTCATCGCAAGCTACGGCAAAGGGGCGAGATAATCAGCTGAGGGTAGTCTGAGCGAATTTTCTTACCATGGCCAGCAACAGCCTGCGATCACTTTCGGACAGATGCGCGGAGTAGCGCTGGATTTGAGTGAGAAACCGGATCTCGTCTTCGCCTAGGTTCAGGCTGGACATCTCCTTCGCAACTGCTTCTTCGGCGAAGAACTCAGAAAGCTGTAGATCGAGAGCGCGTGCGATCTTCTGAAGCGTTTCGAGCGATGGAACAGTGTGGCCATTCTCGACACGCGAGAGGTAGCACCGCAGCAGGCCGGTACGCTTTTCAATGTCACCCTGCGACATGCCTTTCTGGAGGCGATATCCGCGTATGGTGGTGCCAATATTCATGGAAATGGAAAGCGCGTTCGCGGAGTTGACGCTCAGGTCAGCAGGAAAGGTTTGCATGTCAGCCATTAGCCACAAAGTAAACACGTACTCACGCTTGGTCAATGGCTAACTTTGGGGAGCCGCCGTTTCGTACCAGCCCAGGTTCATCCACAAAGGCTTACAGCAAAGAACTGCAACGCTTACTTGAACCCTCCTGCATTCGGAACCACGGTGCCTATTATCTGATTCGTTACGGATAGTGTCGTGCTTCTTGTCTCAGGTCGAAGTCTCAGCACGGATGTAGAGATCAACGGGTGAGAGCGCAAGGGGGGCCCTTATCGCGGCAATCGGCACGAATCGCGAGCTTCTGCCTGCCATCGACCGGGCATTTTTTACGTTCTCCACCAAGTGGCGTTCGAAGCCTTGACGCGGTCAGTCACATTGCAAATCGATTGCACAGAGGACGTGACGCTTACTGGTTAGGTGATGCTTCGAAATAGGCCTTGCGAAAGGGATAGACTAGTGACAGTCTCTTTTCAGGAACCCGATCTCGAACACCTATGTCCTCAAACAACTTTCAGATGCGCTACTCCCGCATTCACAATATGCGGTCGCTTTTCAGCTTGTTTTCCAGCGACCTTGCCATCGACCTCGGTACGGCGAACACGCTGGTGTTTGCTCATGGCAAAGGCATTATCGTCAATGAGCCTTCGATTATCGCCGTGAATAAGATCACCAACGAAGTGGAAGCTGTGGGCAAGGAAGCCAAGGAGATGCTTGGCCGCACGCCGGGGAACATCGTCGCGATCAAGCCCATGAAGGACGGGGTCATCGCCGACTTCCGGCATACGGAAAAGATGCTGAACTACTTCATTCAGAAGGCGCATAACCGCAAGATGATGGTGCATCCACGCATCGTGATCGGGGTGCCGTCGGAGATCACACAGGTAGAAAAGCGCGCAGTCATGGACTCGGCATATCGGGCTAAAGCGTCCGAAGTGCATCTGGTGGAACAGGCCATGGTTGCCGCGATTGGCGCGGGTTTGCCGATCACGGAGCCGGGCGGCAACATGGTTGTCGATATTGGCGGCGGCACGACGGATATTGCTGTCATTTCGCTTGCGGGCATTGTGTATTCGCGTTCGGTGCGCATGGCGGGCAACCAGATGGATGAAGCCGTGATGACGTATCTGAAGCGCAAGTACAACCTGCTGATCGGCGAGCGGACGGGCGAACAGATCAAGATACAGCTGGGTTCGGCGTACCCGCTCGACAAGCCGATGCAGATGGAGGTCAAGGGGCGCAACCTCATCGAGGGCGTTCCGAAGACAATCACCATTGACGATTCGGAGATTCGCGAGGCGCTTTCGGAGTCGATCGCTACTATTATCAATGCGATCCGGGTAGCCCTGGAGCGGACACCGCCGGAGCTTTCGGCCGATATTTCAGACCGCGGGATTGTGCTGACCGGGGGCGGAGCGCTGATCAAGAACCTGGACAAGCGGATACGCGAAGAGACGGGACTGCCGGTTTCGATTGCGGATGATCCCTTGGCTTCGGTGGTGCTTGGCACGGGCAAGATGCTTTCCGATTTCAAGCTGCTGCGCAAGATTTCGATCGACTAAAAATCGTTTTTTTGCGATATATTTTCGAGGCGGTTTGGGCCCAGGAAGTGGCGAAAATAAGGGGTTTTCGGGTCAGACGGGGGCAATTTGGGTGCTTTTTGTGCACATTTTGACCGCGTTTAAGCGCTTAAACGATGCGTTTTGCGCGCCTTGTTTTTGACCTCTAAAAGTACGCCACCAAGGTAAAGTATTTTTTCAGGTTTGTCCCAAAATGGGAAAGGCCCCGCTTGCACAGCGGGCTTTTCGTAATTAGGCGTGCCCGGCTGGGTGGCGGGCAGAGGGAACCGCAGATCCCCTGCGGGGATGACAACCAAAATGGCGAAGGCAACGACCTGGCAAAGAGCTGAAGGAGCAGCACCGATGCCCTTGTTGGGATGACAAGGAGATGGCAGCGGCTAGGGACGTGAACGGAGAAACTGAGGGCAGAAGCAGATCCCCTGCGGGGATGACAACCAGAACGGCAACGGCAAAGCAGGATCGGAAGCAACGGCAAAGACGGAGGCGAAGGCGAAGATGAAGGCGTGGGCGACCCTTGCTTCAGGCGGAGGGTCAGGGGTGGGGGTTGTGGATGATGGGGGCGGGGACGGGGGTATAGGAGGGGGAGGCGTTGTTGATCTCGGGCCAGCCGTGGCGGTAGGTGATGCGGTCCAGGAGAAGGACGCGGACCCCGTCGGGTTGTGTGGGGTTGATGGCGTGGTAGAGGATCCAGTCGTGCTGGGCGTCGTCGGTGGCGATGGAGTTGTGGCCCGGTGCAAGCCATGTCGGGTTGGCGTGGAGGATGACACCGTCGCCCGCCCCAGCATCGGCCGCCACGCCCTCGCCCGCCCCGTGCCCGACAGCCGCCCTGTCTGCGGTCGCCTGACCGGTCCCCCCGGTCCCGTTCTGTACTTTGGTGCCGCTTCCGTTCGCGTGCGCGGCCCCGCCGTCGTTCGCCTGCCCGCTCCCGCCTGCGTTCGCCTGTGCGGTCCCGCCTGCGTTCGGCTGCGTGGACCCGCCTGCTTTCGGCTGCGCGGTGCCGTTTCCGTTTGATACCTTGGCGGCACCGCCCTTTGTGGCCCTTGCCCCATCCCCGTTTTCGTTAGCGGTTCCGTTCGCGTTTGCTGTTGCGGTTCCGGTTGCGGTTCCGGTTTGGGTTTGGGTTTGGGTTTGGGGTTGGGGTTGGGGTTGGGGTTTGAGTTCGAAGGGGCCGAAGGGGCTGCGGGAGCGGGCTACCATGACGGCGTAGTGGGCGTGTGGGCCGCAGCAGTTGTCGCCGGAGAAGAAGAGGAAGTACCAGCCGTCGTGGAAGGTGGTCCAGGCGCCTTCGATGAGTTTGCGGTAGTTGCCTGGGCCGCCTCCGGGCCGGGTGTTGACGACATTGGTGGGATGGCTGCCGGGGGCGAAGTGAAGGCGGTCGGGTGCGAGTTCCTGGACTTTGAGCGGCTCGAATCCGGAACCCCAGTAGAGGAGCTTCTTTCCGGTTTTGGGGTCGTCGAATCCCATGGGGTCGATGTCGACGAAGCCGGGACCGCAGAGCACGGGCTGCCCGGCGTCGGTGTAGGGACCGGAGGCGGTGTGGGAGGTGGCCATGCCGATGCACATGCCGTTGGCTGCCTCGCCTTTTGCGACCTCGGTGGAGGTGTTGGGTTCGGCGGCGAAGTACATGACGTAGGTGTCGCCGCGGCGATGGACGTCGGGGGCCCAGAACTTATGCCGTTCGCTGGTCCACTTTGGCTGTATGGGAAGCGCATCCCCGAGCATGGTCCAGTGAACGAGATCGGGCGAGCGGGCGACCTGAATGTGGGCGTCGTGGGATTGGGTGGCGAAGGCGACGAAGGTGCCGTCGGGTTCGCGCAGGATGGCGGGATCTGCGAAGGAGGCGTTGAGGACGGGGTTGGTGTAGGTGGGCTGGGCGTGAAGGGAAGGCAGAAGAAGAATGGCGGAGACGAGGGTGAGGAGGAATTTCATGAGATTTCGATTGTAAGGGAGCGACAGAAAACGATTTCCTGGTATGGCCTTCCAGTCGAGCCGCGTGTGCGCCCTGCGATCGGAGTCGACACGTATCAACACGTATCGAGGCAATTACGATTTTGCAGACATGCCCAAGCTGCCGGGAAGAGGGTTTGCAGCATGAACGGGAAAGGTTGTCAGGGGACAGGCTCGGTCACGCGCGAACGATCTGCCTGTTCAGGATGGGGTGGAGGCAATATGATGCGGAAAGTAAAACTCTGCTCGGCCTGTGGTTTTAATGTTTTGGTGTGGTGACTCGAATATGCGCTGGACCCCGCTCCTCCTGCTTCTGCTCTGCCTGCGTGCTGTTTCCGCCCAAACACCTGCCGTGCCTCCGGCTTCATCTGCGCCTCCTCCTCAAGCTGCGCCTCCTCTTTCTCCGCAAGCTGCCTACTATCAAGCCGCTACTCCGATCGAGATCACCCACCGCGCGATTTCGAACTGGTCCGACGTAGAGACCAGGTCCCTTGCTGTGGCCATTGCGCAAGCTAAGGAGGGCTGTCTCGCGCGCACCTCACAGACCTACACGGGGGACGACCTGATTGCCTTTGCCCGTCTGTGCGACCTGGGTCTCCAGTGGCCTATCGTCTACACCGCCGCCACGTCCTACATCAACAGCAAAGATACGTCGAAGCCGCGGCTGGCGCAGGCTTACGCGTATGAGGTCAAGGCGGACCTCAATCTCAGAGACGACAAAGGGGCGCTCAACTCAAGCATTGCGATGCTGCTCTCGGTTCCCTACGACGCCATTGCGGACGAGGTGACCACGGCCACGATCCGCTATCTCCAGTTCGCCTCCACCTCGGACGCCCTGATGCTGCTTTCGCGACGCCAGCCCTTTCTTCTCGATCTGATCCGCGCCTCACACACGGCGACATCGCCTCTTCCTTCGTCTGTCGCGGCGTCGGCGCTCCCGCTCCACCTCCTGTTCGAGCGCGCCCTGGAGTTCGCCACGCTGGAGCAATACGACAACCAGCCTCGGCTTGCGGCCCTTATCCTTGCCGACATCGATAAGGCATTGCCCTCCGACCCACCGCCTGACGAAGCGATCCTGATTGCGGCGGACCGCCGGCAGTACGCGCTGCTCGGAACCGCGTACCCTGGGCTGCATGGAGCGGTGTCGCTCGACCCTGCCAACCCAACAGCGCACTTCGGCAACGCGACGGTGCTCCTGCTTTTCCCCGCGTGGTGCGCCCAGTGCCTTCGTCAGGCGCACGAGATCGACGCGGCAGTCGCGCGCCTGAAAGACAGCGACGTGCACATCTTTGCTTTGCTTGCTGATGTTCCACCGGCCCCAGTTTCATCGGCGTCAAGACCTGCACCCAAGCCAGCGCCGACCAGCACCCGTCATGCGGTGCACCCAGCGGCCGAAGCACTCTCCAAGCCAGATGCGCCGTTAACCGCGGAAGATCAGCTACGCGGCACGCCCGCTCTGGTGGTTCCACCATCCATGCTGACAAGCTTCAACGCCGCCGACTTCCCCTTCGTCATCGTGCTGGACCATGACGACGTCATCCGCCTGCTGCAACCGGCTGTCCCGGAGACCGCTCTCGTTGCGGGCGGCATGGTGGACCAGGTGGCGTCCCATATTCTGACTGCATGGCCTCCACCCGGTGTAGCTGCTTCTCTGCCCACGAAGTAAGCCGGGTTTGCTGGGCCGGGTTTGCGATACAAGGTTTGCTGCAGGGGAGTGGGAAGCACGGCAACGGTTGCGGCATAGTCAATCTGCTGCGGGGAATGTAGCCAGAGAGGCAAAACAGGAAGCACGGCAAAGTTTAAGAGCAATAGAGCAGCGGGGAGAGAGGGGCGGGTTAAATATCCGCGCCCTCTAATTTGTAACAGCGATGGTACTTGATTTGTAACAGTGACGGGTTACTGTTTGCGGGCGTTGTGTTTGTCGCGGTAGATGCGGCGCGATTCCTGATTCTGCTGCTGGTGGAGGGTCTTGCGATCCTGGCGGGTGAGGTGCCCGTTGTCCTGCGACCGCATGCCGCGCTCTTCCTTGTTGATGCCGGCTTCCTGATGCTCGAGGTGCGAGGTTTCGCCTGCGGTGAGCTGGCCGCTTTTGACGCCCTGGCCGATGCGGTCCTGCTGGTTTTCTTTGCGCTGATTGATGTTGTGGTCGTGCTGGCCGGGGGTCGGGGCGGGTGCGGTGGCTTGCGCGAAAACGAGGCTGGGGGTGAGGGCGAGGGTGGCGATGAGGGCGAGGCGAGTGACGTTCATGTGGGATCTCCTGTGTTGTTTCGCGGGTTTTGCGACGAAGCAGATACCGCTTACGGAGGGAATAGACACAGGGGGTTTGTGAGTGTTGCGGGGTTTTGAAGTTTTATATTTTTCTGAAACTGCGCGACTTTTCGGGAGGGGCCGTGTACGGGGCGAGCTTCTGTCCCCTGTGATTCAGGAGAGATTGCGTGCGGCGTTCAGCTGGAGGCGAGGGGTGAGTCGAGGTCCTGGGCGGTGATGACCTGGATTCCCGGGAGGGGCGGTGGCGCGGGCGTGGGTAGTTGATCGATGAGGATGAGGGTGCGTGCTTCTCCGCTGGAGTAGGTGACCTGAGGGCCGGTGTATGCGGGGGCGGAGGCGGTGGTGCGTGCGGAGCCGGTGGGTTCGACGACGAGCGTGTAAGTGCCGATGGGGAGATTGAGGTAGCCGGTGTTGCTGTTGAGGGCGAGGCCGGTGAGCAGAGGCGTGACGGTG
This sequence comes from Acidobacteriota bacterium, assembly GCA_030853485.1. Lineage (GTDB taxonomy): Bacteria > Acidobacteriota > Terriglobia > Terriglobales > Acidobacteriaceae > Edaphobacter. The sequence continues at coordinate 5,476 of JALYVA010000184.1, read as the reverse complement.
GTGAACTTCTGGCCGGCGGGGACCAGGTAGAGATCGAGTGGGCCGCTGCGTGTTCCTTGATGGACGAAGCGAAGGGCGAGTTGGCCGGGGGGCGCGGGCTGGGTTTGGTCGGTGAGGATGATTTGCTGGAGGCTGCTGAGGGGATTTCCGATCAGTACGGTGTACTGGGCGGAGGCGGCGAAGGTGTATTTGGAGGAAGCGAGGAGTTGTCGGGTGCCGGCCGTGTCGGCGGCGATGGTGTAGGTGCCTGGGTCGAAGGCGATGTAGGAGGTGAGTGTGCCGAAGCTGAGGTTGTAGGCGAGGGCGGTGGAGCCCTGGTAGAGATCGAGGCTGGGCGCGTCGGGGGAGACGTCGATGATGCGGAGTTGGGAGCGGGGCGTGGAGTTGCTGATGGCCTGGCATCCGGTGAGCAGAGCAAGAGCGGCGGCAAGGGCGGCGAGGCGGCGGACGAGATGTGGGGTGGAGGGGGTCATGGTCCGCCGGGCGCCGGTGTGCTGCGCGACGATAGCTATCACTCTAAACGATTGACGCAGGGGCGGGGATGGCGGATTTGTGGCACTTCGTGCTGTATATCGGCTTCGGCTTTGGGCCTGCCGTTGGTGGGCATGAGGGTCTTGTTGGTGGCGGGAGGGTTCGCCCAGGATGACGCCGTTCTGTTGAGTCGGCCGTTGCGACTTTGGGATTGACGATACACACCAACCTTTGGCGCTACTGGTGTTGGTGCTACTTCTTTGGTTTGGTGGCGATGATCTGATCCTTGATTTTGTTGTAGGTGGCTTCGGGGAGAACGCCGCGGGTGAAGAGCTGGTTTTTTGCGGTATAGGGGCGGCCCTCAATGATGCGCTTGCAGTAGACGTCGCCGATGCCGGGAAAGGCTTTGAGTTGGTCGGCGGTGGCGGTGTTGATGTCGAGTTTGTCGGCGGTGGCGGCGACTGGTTTGGCCTGGGCAATGGCTGGGGCCGCGGTGAAGACAGGAGTGGCGGCGAAGAGAAGTGCGAGGGCGAGGAGGGTGCGGCGGAGTGTGTGCATCGGCGTGAGGTCTCCTGTGGAGGGGAATGGGTTTACTGCGGAAGGGTATGAGAGAGCGGGCGTGGAGTCAACATGCAAGTGTTGCGCTTTGCGGTGCGAGTGTTTTGCCGTGTTGGGCTGGTTGGTGCGGTGTGAATTTTCGTGGGGGGAAGGGTGGGCTGGGTTGACTTCTCCAGAACGGAACGCTACCCTGAGTGGGAGATGAGCAGGTTGCACCTCCATCACGGCCATCACCATCATTGCGCGACGTGCGTGTTGGCGGCTGTGTCCGGTGTGGCGAAGTAACAACGCTTACTAAGGATTTCGAAAGGCCCGCTGACGCGCATCCCGCGAGCGGGCCTTTTTGCTGCGCGGTGAGTGGGACCTGACGTGATTCTAGAAGCAAACGACAGACGAATGGAGAGGCGAATGGACGGCGCGGTGAAGATCGATTTTGCGAAGATGGATGGGCTGGTTCCAGGCATGGTGCAGGATGCGAAGACGGGCGAGATGCTGATGCTTGGCTTTCTGAACGAGGTGAGCTATCAGAAAACTCTGGAGACGGGGTTTGTGACGTTCTGGAGCCGGACGCGGCAGAAGCTCTGGATGAAGGGCGAGACGAGCGGGAATCGGCTGCGCGTGGTAGAGGCTTCGACGGACTGCGACAACGATGCGCTGTTGTTTCGGGTGGAAGTGGAAGGCGATGGACTGGTGTGCCATGAGGGTACGGTGAGCTGCTTTACGAAGAAGATCGAAATGGAGAATGTGTAATGGCGGATGCGAAGAAGTTGAAGCTTGGGATTCCCAAGGGCAGCCTGCAGGATGCGACGATTGCGTTGTTTGAACGGGCGGGTTGGAGGATTTTTGCGAATGGGCGGAGCTACTTCCCGAGCGTGGATGACGCGGAGATTGAATGCATGCTGGTGCGGGCGCAGGAGATGGCGCGGTACGTGGAGCACGGCGCGCTCGATGCGGGGTTGACGGGGAATGACTGGGTGCTGGAGAACGAGACGGACGTGGAGTATGTGACGAGCTTGACGTACTCGAAACAAAGCCGGCAGAAGGTGAAATGGGTGTTGGCGGTGCCGGAGGATTCGCCGTTCCAGAAGCCGGAAGATCTGGCAGGGAAGATTATTGCGACGGAGCTGGTGGAGTTTACGAAGAGGTATTTTGCGGGGAAGAATATTCCGGTGAAGGTGGAGTTCAGCTGGGGGGCGACCGAGGTGAAGCCACCTACCCTTGCCGACGCGATTGTGGAGGTGACGGAGACGGGCTCGTCGCTGCGGGCGAATCGGCTGCGGGTTATCGAGACGTTGATGGAGAGCGAGACGCAGCTGATTGCGAACAAGACCGCGTACAAAGACGCGTGGAAGCGGGAGAAGATCGAGAACATCTCGCTGATGCTGAATGCGGCGATTGCGGCGCAGGGCAGGGTGGGATTGATGCTGAATGCGCGCAAGGATGCGCTCGACAAGGTGATCGGCGTCCTTCCGGCGCTGAACTCGCCTACGGTTTCGCAGTTGAGCGATGCGGGCTGGGTGGCGCTGAATACGATTCTCGATGAGACGCTGGTGCGCGAAGTGATTCCGAAGCTGAAGGCGGCAGGGGCTACGGGGATTGTGGAATATCCGCTGAGCAAGGTTGTGCTGTAGGGCTGGAACGGAGCGAGTGGATGAAGCTGGTAAAGACGTTCGGACGGGGCGCGAAGGCCGCGGCGGAGCTGATGGAAACGCTGGAACGGCGAGGCGCTGTGAGTACGGCGCGCGTCGAGCCTGTGGTGCGGCGCATTGTTGCCGATGTGCGTGAGAATGGCGATCGTGCGCTGCTGAAGTATGCTGCGAAGTTCGATGAGTTGCGGAAGGGACAGGCGCTGCTGGTGTCTCAAGAGGAGATGCGCGAGGCGTGGGAGGCGACGACCCCGGAGTTGCAGGCCGCGATGATGGTGGCGCGGGGGAACATCCTGGCGTTTGCCGAAGCGCAGATGCCGCGGGAATGGACGTTTTCTCCTGCAGACGGCGTGAAGACCGGACAGATTGTGCGGCCGCTGGGGAGTGTGGGGTGCTATGTGCCGGGCGGACGGTACCCGCTGCCTTCGACGCTGCTGATGACGGCGACCCCGGCGCAGGTGGCGGGGGTGGAACGGATTGTGGTGTGTTCGCCGAAGCCGGCCAGGGAGACGATGGCGGCGGCGTGGCTGGCGGGCGTGACGGAGTTCTATCGTGTGGGCGGGGCGCAGGCGATTGCGGCGATGGCGTATGGGACGTCGACTGTCGAACGGGTGAATAAGATTGTCGGGCCGGGCAATCTGTACGTTACTGCGGCGAAGGTGATGGTTTCGGGCGAGTGTGGAATCGATATGCCGGCGGGGCCGACGGAGATTGTGGTGACGAGCGAGGGTGGGCGCGCAGCGGGGATTGCTGCGGACTTAGTTGCGCAGGCGGAACATGATCCAGAGGCGCTGGCTGTGCTGATAACGAGTAACGAGGCGCTGGCGAAAGAGGTTGCGGCTGAGGTGAAGGTGCAGGCGCGGGGGAATTCCGTGGCGAAGCAGTCGCTCGCGGCGCAGGGCTGCGTATTTGTAACCTCTACGGTTCGAGAGGCGCAGGAGTTGACGAACCGGCTGGCCCCGGAGCATTTGACGGTGGATTCGGCGGCTGATCTGAAGTGGGTACGGAATGCCGGGTCGGTGTTTGTGGGGAAATATGCGCCGCAGTCGTTGGGGGATTACGTCTCCGGACCGAACCATGTGCTGCCTACGGGACGTGTGGGGCGGGTCCGCGGCGGGTTGAGTGTGATGGATTTTGTAAAGGTGATCACGGTCCAGGAGTACACGCGCATGGGGCTGAAGCATCTGGGGCCGCATGCGGTGAGACTGGCTGAGGCGGAAGGCTTGATGGGGCATGCGGAAAGCGTGCGTGCGAGGATGCAATGAGTATTGCAACTGATACGGTTACACAAATGACGACAGTGCAGCCGCGGAAGGCGGTGCTGGCGATGCCGGAGTACCATCCGCCGCTGGCGGGACGAGATGCGCTGCGGCTGGACTTCAACGAGAATACGTTCGCGCCTTCGCCGCGGGTGATGGAACGGCTGAAGTCAGTGACGGCCGAGGATCTGACGAAATATCCGGAGCGGGAGCCGGTGGAGCGGATGGTTGCGCAGCATTTCGGGCTGGCTGCGGACCAGATTCTGCTGACGAATGGGGTGGATGAGGCAATTCACCTGATGTGCGCGGCATTTCTCGATGAGCAAGACGAAGCGTTGATCTGCACGCCTACGTTTTTCATGTATGACGTGAACATCCAGATGATGACACCGCACCTGCGGAAGGTACAGGCCGATGCGACGCTTGAGTTTCCGTTTGACAGGTTCATGGCGGCGATCACGGAGAAGACGAAGCTGATGTTTGTCGCTTCGCCGAACAATCCTACGGGTGCGGTCGTGAGCCGAGAACATCTGCTGGCGATTGCGGCGGCGGCTCCGCAGGCAGTGTTGATGGTGGATGAGGCGTATTTCCATTTTCATGGCGAGACGACGTTGCAGGATATCGCCACCGTACCGAACCTGATTGTGGCGCGGACGTTTTCCAAGGTGTATGGGCTGGCCAATCTGCGGATCGGGATGCTTGCCGGAAATGCTGCGTTGCTGAAGTATGTGCGCAAGGTTTGCTCGCCGTATAACGTGAATGGGGTGGCGCTGGACTGCCTGCCCCTTGCGGTTGCGGATGAGGAGTATCTTGCGTGGTATGTGGAGCAGGTGCGGGTGGGCCGAGAGCGCATGATGGCTGGGCTGCGCGAGTTGGGAGTTCCCTTCTTCCCGAGCGCCGCAAACTTCGTGCTGATGAATATTGGGGCGCAACATAAAGAGCTGGTCGCGGCGATGCGGCGGCATGGCGTGCTGCTGCGGGACCGCTCGACTGACCCTGGGTGCGACGGGTTTGTGCGGATCACGATTGGGCTTGAGGAGCACGTGACGCGCGGGCTGGCGGCAGTGAAGGACTGCCTGCAGGAGATTGGATGGAAGCAGACGGCAGGAGAATCTACCGGCGTACAGATCAGCAGGGACGTAAGGGAGTTTGAATAATGGCACGAGGCGGGATTCGCACGGGAACAGTGAAGCGAGACACGACGGAGACGCAGATTGCGTTGAAGCTTGCTGTCGACGGGCAGGGTGTTTACAAGGTGTCGACGGGCATTCGCTTTTTCGATCACATGCTGGAGTTGTTTACGCGGCATGGAGGATTCGATCTGACGTTGAAGTGCACGGGCGACCTGGATGTCGACCAGCACCACACGGTAGAGGATGTGGGGATCGCTCTGGGCGAGGCTTTTGGTAAGGCGCTTGGAGATAAGAAGGGCATTATGCGCGCCGGGTACTTTGTCATGGCGATGGATGAGACCCTCGCGGTGGCGGCGGTGGATCTGAGTGGGCGTGTGGCTTATGTTGTCGATGACAAGGTGAAGGTGCG
>JALYVA010000161.1 GCA_030853485.1 Acidobacteriota bacterium | reverse complement strand
GATCTACACGACTACCATGCAGAGCTACCAGAACGCTGTCAGCGCCTACAACTTCAGCCGACAGATGATGACTGCGCCACAGTCGCTCTACCGAGCGTACTCGTCGCCGAATACCTACTGGAGCATCCTCACGCCCTCAGCCAACACTTACGGCAACACTGAACCGTGGATGCACGCCGCTAACACTGGCTCTGGCGCAGCGGTCGCGACTCAGCAAGTCACCGTTCCTCGCACCAGCACGGAATTGCCAGGCTATGGGAGCTTGAGCATAGCTTCGCAGCGACAGATCGCGGCGCAGGGCGCAACCAGCGATTTGAATGACGCAGTCAACGCAACCAACTTGCAAACTCTCGGAACCATCCGTTCGAACGCACAACAGAGGGAGACCGATATCTCTGCCTTGGAGCAGGCCAGCCATTCGCCCGACGCAACACAGCAAACGGAATTGGCGACTTTGCAGCGCATCAATCAGGCGCTACTCCTGCAACTCCGCACCCAGCAGGAGACTAACCAGATCAACGAAACGCTATCGCTTCAGCAAATGATGGCGGCTAAGCAGCAGCAGGACGCGCTCAAGACAACCTTCCAGAATGCCGTCGGCTACCAGAACAACTATCACACGTCCGTTGCTCCGGCGTTCACCGGCGCGTCGTCCGCTTTGAGGTACTAACCAAGTAATGTGCAGGACGCGGAGGTCCCAGTATGGGATTGCTGAACTTCATCACTCAAGGATGCGACACGTTGTCCGCAACTGCCGCACCTTCGATTACCGCTATGGGTTTGCGGATGTGCATCGCACTCGCAACCATCATGATGGTGTGGTTCGGAGCGCAGGAAGCACTTGCCTCAACCCAGCATGGCCACGGCTTCAGCATGGCACGCTTCATCAGCTTCTTCGTTCTCATCACATTCGCCTACACGATGGTTAAGTATTACGACTCCGCCATTCCCGGAGTGGGAACCTCGATCAAGGGTTTCATCAACGGTGGAGCGCAAAATCTCGTTCAACTGATCGGAGCCGACAGCAGCGACACCATGATGGCGGAGCTCTCCGATGCACAGGCGAAGGCAGGTCCAGGGATGATTGCGAGCGTGACACAACCGTACCTAGTATTCGTCTTCGCGATCACCCAGGTTCTACTTGCGCTGCTGTCGGCACTCATCGCCGCCATTATCGGATACGGCGCTATTGCTAGCACGATCATCGGGCTGCTCGGGCCTGTCTTCATCCCGTTCCTCGTCTTCGACAAACTTGATTTCCTCTTCTGGGGTTGGGTGAAGGCTTATCTCAGTTTCAGCTTTTACAAGGTCGTCGCGGCTGCGTGCCTCAGTGTGCTCAGTCACATCCTGACCGGCTACTACACCAACTTCCTGAATGCGAACGATCCGGTGCAGATGGTCCAGAACTTTCCACTCCTCTTGCTGCTCATCATCGTCAACGTCTTCATCTTGCTCAAGATTCCGGCACTGACCGCGTCTATCTTCTCCGGCTCAAGCAGTGGACACGATGGTGGAATGGGAATGGTTACAACAGCAATCGCGGCACTCGGCTAAGGAGATCGACATGGCAACTACACCACAGACCGAAGTCAGCCCCCGAATCAGCAGGGCAGCAGAACGCTACCTGGAGCAGTATGGCGATCCACTTGTGACGAACACGTACCTGAAGCTCGCCGTCCTCTGCCTTGCTGCGCTAGCGGCACTGCTCGGTGTCGCGGTGCTCAAGAGCCAGAGGGCACTCGCGTCCGCCAAGCCGTTCATCATCCGCATCAACGATGTCGGCCACGCAGAAGCAATTGACTACCGCAACTTCGACTACCGGCCGCAAGAAGCCGAGAACAAGTACTACCTGAATCGCTGGGCCAACCTCTACTTCGGACGCAACCGCTACACCATCGAACGCGACCAAACGCAGGCACTCTACTTCCTCAACGCAGACGTGCAGCGGGCAGTAATCGAGCAGGAGCGCAAGACCAATCTGATCTCGACCTATCTTAAGGATTCGACTCTGCCATATGTGGATGTGGAAGTGAAGAATGTGATCTTAGACGACCTGAGACAGTCGCCATACTCGGCGCGCATCGAGTTCGAGAAGGTCTACACCAACGCGGCAGACCAGAGCGTCGTCAAGCGGGAGCGTTGGACCGCTACCGTCACCTACGTCTTCAACCCGCAGGTCCTAAACGAGAAGACCACGGTCGATCCACTCGGGCTGACCATCATCCGCTTCCGCGTCGACCAGGCATTCAGCTAAGGGACCTAGACCCACCCAGAAGGAGTTTCCGATGTCGAACCTTGCTGCCATCCCGGCTGGTACGCCCTCTCTGTCCCTGTGCGCAGGGCTGAGGCAGGGGCAACACGTTAGACAAGTGCCACAGAATGAGACAGCCGCTCCAGTCCCGGAGCAACCGTGGCAGAGGATAGAGCCGCGGTGCGGGTGGAGGATGGCAGCCGAGTCAAAAATGAGGATTGACTCAGCACATAGCCGTCTAGCCGTGAGTTATCCCGCTTCTGCTCAGGCACCGCTGCGGGTCCTGTCCGGCGCCCGGCGGCACTCGGTCTTCTGCTTCGCGTTCCGCGCCCCTCTGGGGTTACGGCTGTCCCAGAACAAACTTGAGAACCGCGACAGCGAACATCGCACAAGTTTCTTCCGGGCCCCTCCGCAAAAGCAGACCTTCGGCACTTGGGAGCCGGGACCCTTCGCCTATTGGTGCCCCGAGCAGATCGGGAGATTGCAACACACGGAGACAGCAACCATGTACAAGAACACAGTCAACCTCATCGGCTTCCTCGGCAACGACGCCACCATCCACACCGGCAACAACCGCAGCTTCACTACCCTCTCGCTCGCCACCAAGAGCTCCTACAAGGACAAGAAGAGCGGCGAGTACGTCTCGCAGACCGAGTGGCACTCTCTCGTAGTCTTCGGCAAGATCGCCACCTTTGCCGGCAGCCTCAAGAAGGGCGCGCACATCGAGGTCGAGGGCGAGTTGCGGAGCCGGGAGTACATCAGCAAGAAGACGAAGTCGGCTCAGAAGGTCTGGGAGATCCGGGTCAAGTCCATCCTCAAGCTGGACCGGGCCGAGCAGGCGGTGGCGGATGAGGCGGAGTTCGAGGAGCACGAGGAGTTCTCACCCGAGGACACGGCCGCATAGGCCGCTTCCTCCTTCAGCACGGCAGCCCGGTTCGCCGGGCTGCTTTCTTTACCCTGAGGTGTTCTATGAGCTTTGAGTTGATCCTTCCGTTTCTCCGGCCCATTCAGTCGCTGCTGCTAGACGACACCGTGACCGAGATCATGGGTAATCCGGATGGCGTCTGGTGGTACGAGCGCAGAGGTGTTCTTCACGTCGCAGCCGAAGTGAAGTTCGAGATCAGGCAGCTGCTTACCAGTCTCGATGTGATTGCCAACAAACTCGGCCGTAAGCTCGGACCGGAGAAGCCGCTGCTCAATGCGCAACTGCCGGACGGAAGCCGACTTGCCGCTGTGATCCCTCCAGTGGTGAGACCACATCCATCGGTCACGATTCGGAAGTTCGCGCGAGTGCGTTACACCCTGCCGCTTTTGGTCGAGGAAGGCGCTCTCGACCAATCGCTTGCGGAGTTCCTTGGAGCCCTGATCTCGTCCGGCAAGACCATCCTCATAAGCGGTGGAACTGGCAGTGGTAAGACGACGCTCCTCAATGCGCTGACCGACTTCATCCCCGAGTCCGAACGCATCGTTCTCATCGAGGACACGTCTGAGCTGCGGATCGCCAAGACTAACCTTCTATGTGCCGAGTGTCAGACCGACGGACATGCGGGCCAAGTCAGCTTCAATGACTTACTGAAGGCCGCACTGCGATGGAGACCGGACCGTATCATCCTTGGCGAGGTACGTGGAGAGGAAGCCCGGACGTTACTCGACTCGTTCAACACCGGTCACGCGGGTTCCATGGCGACGATCCACGCGAGCTCCGCAGTGAAGGCCCTGCGTCGCTTCGGAGAACTTGCGATGCGTTCGCATCAGCAAGCCAATCGGGATGATATCGCGGCGGAGATCGCGGATTCGGTGCAGTACGTTGTCCAGCTCAGGCGGTATGTCACTGGCCGCAAGATCAGCGAGGTGATCGAAGTGCTCGGCTACGACCGGACTGCCAAGGCCTTCGAAGTAGAGGTGAAGTACACGCGGGAGCACCACGACGGTTCCGCCCAACTCAGGTTTCCTGATGATTGGTGACGTAGCACTCGTACACATGTCCTCAGATCCAGCACTAAGGAGATTACCCATGGCACTTCTCGAAGTACAGACCATCAACAAGGTAACGGCCACAATAGCTCTTGACGAGTCGATCGCCCACAAGGTCGACCAGTATGCACTGTTCATCAATGCGCCATCGGATGAAGTCGTTTCGAAGGCGCTCGATTATGTCTTCTCGAAGGATAAAGACTTCCTCACCTTTGCTCAGTCGGCAGATGGCAAGAAGCCGGAACATCCTCTCCGTATCCGGAAGCCGATGGAGGCTGCCGAGAGAGCCAAGCGCGGACGGCGCTCAGCTCCGGCTCTCACTGCGGCGGCAACTACGACTGCGACTCAGGTTGGAAAGTAGTGGCTTCCCTCAAACATCTCGGCAGGGTGAGAACGGTGCTACGCACCGGAAGCATTTTGACACTCCACCCCTCCGAGGGTCGTGCAGCGGTGCCACAAGGATTCATGAAGCCGAAGCAATGGAACCATACACTTAGCGGCGCTAGGAATACACCTGAAGACAGCCGTATTCATGCGTATACACGATTCGGAGGCTGGAATGTCGCTACTCAAGGATCAAGAAATCACAAGCGCCGCTCAGCGGCGCGAGGTGTTCCGGGAGATCAGCGTCTCGACGCGGTTGACGCGTAAGGAAACTCGGAACCTTGATGACCTTGCAAAGAGTCGCGGTGTGCAACGTGGCGAACTCATTCGCCAGCTCATCCGCAGTGAACTAGCGAAAGGCGCTGGCACCCCGATTGCCAGCACTGAGCTAATGGAAATCATGGGCATCCGCCTCATGCTCACAAACCTTTTTCGTCCGCTCGCCACAGGCCAGAAGCTCACACCTGAAGCCTTCGACAACATGGTTGCCGAGGTCAAGAAACGCAAACGCAGTGTCGCCGAAGACGCGATGCAGGACTTGGAGCGTGCATGATGAACACCACACAATGGGGTCGCAAAGAGACCATCATCTTCCCACCGCATTCGCCGGTGTACAGCTATGGTGCGATCTTCTTCGCACTGATACTGACGAGCATCTTCGTCTACCTCCGCTTTAGCTACGGGCAGACTCCGTTACAGCAGTTCTACACGCCGATCTACGCCAAGAGCGCGGCAGGGGGAACTCTCAACAGGAAGGGCAAGTATCAGCTCCTCTACATTGGAGATGGAGCAAAGTTGGGCCGCCTCGCAACCGAGTCTGACGTGCAGGAAGGAGTGACAGCCGGTCCGAACGGCAAGCATATCCCCCTTGCCGTATCGGCCCTAGCTACCTCCCAGGGGCTCCGCGTTCTGTATCGCGGCCAGGAACAGACGTTCTTCGATGCGCCGCTCCATGCCTACCTCCGTACTGCCATCTTCAGCGGCGATCAGCTCCGCAGCATCTACGCTCCGCCGCTCCTCTTCGGCTTCCTATCGCTGCTCGCGCAACTCCCGTTCGCCATCCGCAAAGACATCCGCCGCCGTAGAGAATTGAAATATGGGCGACGACTAAAAGGACCTGTCCTGCTTACCCCAAAAGAGTTTAATAAGACCGTGAACGGGGATGGAATTGGCTTCGTGACAACCGAAGCCAAGGAGATGATGCGTATCCCGCTGCAAGCCGAGGCGCAGCACATCGAACTCATGGGTGACACCGGTGCCGGTAAGACGACTTTGATTATGCAAGTCCTTCGACAGATACAAAGCCGGGGTCACGCCGCCATCGTCTACGACCCCGCCTGCGAGTTCATCCAGCGGTTCTACGACCAGAAACGGGGCGACCTGGTTCTCAATCCTTTGGACGAACGGTGCCCCTATTGGGGACCGTCCGAGGAGCTGCGCCGGAAGGCCGAGGCCAAGGCTATCGCCGCTTCGCTCTACCAGCCGACAAGCGACAAGAAGGGCGAATTCTTTACCGAGACGCCTCAGAAGATATTTGCTCATCTCCTCACTTTCGGGCCGAATCCGCAGCAGCTTGTGGAGTGGCTTTCCAACCCCGCCGAGATCGATCAGCGGGTGCGGGGGACAGAGATGGAGGCCATGATTGCCAAGGGCGCGCAGCAGCAGCGTAACGGCGTTCTGGCGTCACTCGGCTTGGTGGCGGATAGCCTACGGATGCTTCCCACCAAGGAACAAGCAAAGAACAAAACGTGGAGTGCGACCGAATGGGCGGTTGAACGGAAGGGCTGGATTTTTATTACGTCGAGTGCGACAGAACGCGAGGCGTTAAGGCCTTTGCACAGCTTATGGATCGACTTGCTCGTCATGCGGCTCCTCACTGCACCGCAGGAGAACCAGACTCCCGTTTGGTTCGTCTTGGACGAACTCGCCAGCTTGCAGCGGCTCCCACAACTCCATACGGCCATCACTGAAAACCGGAAATCTAAGAATCCGCTCGTCCTCGGATTTCAGGGAAAAGCACAGTTGGAGGTCATCTACGGACATCTTGCCGAGGTCATGCTCTCGCAACCCGCAACGAAGATATTCCTGAAAACGACGGAACCGAAAGCAGCCGAATGGGTGTCCAATGCCATCGGCAAGATCGAGATCGAGCGCATGAAGGAGACGCACTTTGACGGCTCCCGTTCTGGCAAGAACTTCACCATAGACCGTCAGGTTGAACCCTTGGTCATGGACTCGGAAATCTCCGGCTTGGAGAACCGCCATGCCTTCCTGAAGCTGGGCAACAACGTCGCTCGCTTCCACTTCGAGTATATGGATGTAGCGCAGACCACGCCGGGGTTTGTGCCGCGCAAGATGGAGGACGACGAGCTGCCTTTCGATCCCAAGACTCTCGTCCCGAAGGCGTCGGCACTCGTCGTGCCGAATATCGACTTGGAGGCCGCAACACCCGTCCCAGCCCCAGCCCCAACCCCCTCGATTGCCGCGACGGACGACGAAGACGACGCGGAGCCTGACGAGCCAACAGAAGAAGAGATCGCGTCCACTGGAGCAAATTCCGACAGCCCGGACGACGATCAAGAAGAGGATGTACCGATAGCAACCGATGAAACGATTCGTGTCTGAAACCGCCTATGCTCACCATCTCCAAACCGCTCAGCTCCGGTCAGGCGCAGACGTATCACGCTAAGGAGTTCACGTCTGCCGAACAGAACTATTGGAAGCAGGGCGACACGATCCTTGGAGAATGGCAAGGACAAATGGCCGAACAGTACGGCCTTGCCGGGGGCATCGACGCGCAACACTTCGCTCGCCTCAGTGAGGGCCAGAATCCCCTCACTGGCGAGCAATTGGTTCGGCATCGTAACGGCCAGGAGTACACGACCGCTGACGGAAGCACAGTGAAACCCGTGGAGCATCGGGCCGGTTGGGATGCCACCTTCTCAGCACCAAAGTCTGTGTCGCTGACTGCCCTTGTCGGTGGAGATGACCGGGTGCGCGAGGCGCACCGCGAAGCCGTCACAACCGCACTCACCGAGTTGGAGCGATACACTCAGGCTCGAATCGGCGGGAACCACGCCGCCGAAACAACCGGGAAATTTGTTGCCGCCAAGTTTGAGCATGACACCGCCCGTCCGGTCGATGGCTATGCAGCACCGCAGCTCCATACCCATGCCGTTATCTTCAATATGACGGAACGCGCGGACGGCTCCACTCGCGCCGTCCAACCCCAAAGTTATTTCGACAGCCAGCAATTTGCGACCGCTGTTTACCAATCGGAGCTGATGTACTGGCTCTCTCAGTTGGGCTATGAGATCGCGCCAGGAAGAAGCGGGGCACCCGAGATCAAGGGCTACACCCAGGAGTACCTTGACGCATCCAGTCCCCGGAGCCAGCAGATTCGCGAATACCTCGAAAAGAGTGGCTTTACGGGGCCGGAGGCAGCGCAGATCGCCGCCCATACGACCCGCGACAAGAAGGAGATTCACAGTCCGTCTGAGGTGCTGGCAGCTCACAGGCAGGTTGCTGTAGAGTTCGGCAATCAGGCTGATCGTGTGGTCCAGGATGCCAAAGATCGTGCGCATAGAATGGAACGGAAGCCACTTGGAACGGCACCGGAGCGGACTCAGGAAGCTGTGACTTTCGCCAAGAGTCGCAACTTCGAGCGTGAGGCCGTCACCGATGAACGGGACATCATGCGCGATGCCCTCCGGCGTGGCATGGGCGACCTCACCTATAGCCAGGTGCGCGGCCACTTCGAGCAGCGAGTCACTTCCGGCGAGTTCCAGATCACACCCGGCCAGAAGCATGAAACGGGCCGACAGTTCACCACTCGCGAAGCCATCGCCGAAGAGCTTTCGACCATCAAGCACATGCGGCAAGGTCAGCAGGCCGTCGAGCCAATGATGCGTCAAGACGATGCGTCAGCTCATGCCCGCTCCCGCGACTTCATGAATCCAGCGCAGCAAAGAGCCATCGAGGAAGTGTTGACCTCCCAGGATCGAGTACATGGGTTGCAGGGCTTGGCCGGTTCGGGCAAAACTTCGGCTCTATCCAGTATCCGTGAGGGCGCGGAGCAAAACGGCTACGCCGTTGAGGGCTTTGCGCCCACGAGCCGTGCCGCCGGCCAACTCCGCGATGCAGGGATTCCGGCCGACACTTTGCAAGGTTTCCTTGCGCGTGGAGGCGTCGAACGGAATGCGGGCGACCCAAGCGCGCGGCACCTCTACATGCTCGATGAATCCAGTCTCGCCAGCACCCGCCAGATGCAATCCTTCCTCGAAAAGATTGGTCCGCAAGACCGTGTATTGCTCATCGGCGACACACGGCAGCACCAAGGCGTAGACGCGGGAAAGCCTTTCGAGCAGATGCAGGAAGCTGGAATGCGTACCTCCCAGCTTGACCAGATCCTTCGCCAGAAAGACCCGGAACTTCTCCGCGCCGTTGAGCACCTTTCACGCAACGAGACGGCGACAGGTATTCAGCTTCTCCAACAGCAAGGACGCATCACCGAGATCCTCGACCGCCAGCAGCGGATCGAGGCTATTGCGAAAAACTACGTTGCGCAGCCCGAAAATACCCTCATCGTCTCACCAGATAATGCCAGCCGCCGCGACATCAACGATGCCACCCGCGCGGAATTGCAGAACAGCGGTGCTCTGTCGAAAGAGAACCACCCGATGACCGTTCTCACGCAGCGGTCGGAGCTGACAAGTGCCGACCGGAATTGGGCGGCCCTGTACCAGCCCGCCGACGTTCTGTACTACACACGAGGCAGCAAGGAACTCGGAATCGAGCGTGGCACCTACGCTACCGTCGTCTCCACGAACCCCAAGGACAACCAGCTCACGGTCGAGCGGCAGGACGGCCAGCATGTCACCTATAACTCCGGAAGACTTCACGGCATCGCAGCTTACCGTGAGAACGTCCGTGAGTTTTCGGAGGGAGACCGAATCCAGTTTACGGTGAGCAGGCCGGATATGGGCTTGAAGAACCGCGATTTGGGAACCATCGAACGAATTGAAGGCACCAGCGTGAGCGTTCGTATGGACGGCGAGAAAGAACGAATTCTGACGTTCGATTCGTCGCAAATGCGGCACTTCGACCACGGATACGCCGTCACGTCGCACAGCTCTCAGGGACTCACTACGGATCGTGTACTCATCAACATGGACACCACGGCTCACCCAGAACTCATCAACACTCGCTTCGCCTATGTGTCCGTTTCCCGCGCCTCCAAGGACGCGCGAATCTACACCAACGATGTTTCAATCCTTGCCGAACGCCTCGGCACCGACATCAGCAAAACGTCCGCTGTGCAGTTTGAAACGCCGCATGGCGAACGCCACCAGCAACCCCACCCCTCACCCACACCCAAGGAGCAGACCATGACCAACACGAGAGAGCACACCCCGGAAGAGCAGCGGCGGCAGTTCCAGCACGATGCTCAGAACCCCGCAAACAATAACACGCAGGCCCAGAACGAAATCGACCTCCGCCACTACACGCCGATCCAGACTGCGCTTCCTAATGAAGCCATCGGCTACGATTGGAAACGCGAGACGGGAGACATCCAGAGCTATCAACACGGAGAAAGCCGTGCGTGGCTTCACATCAATAGCCAGGGACAATTCTTTGATCGGCAGGCTCAACCAATTACGCGCGAGCGAGCACTGGAAGTCTCAGGTCGTGCCATCGTCGACCAACCACTTACCCCTGACTCAAACAACTCGGCCAAGAGCAGCGATCAGGGTCTCAGTTTGTAAATCAAGTGAGCAACAACGTCTGCACAGGAAACCCGCCACCGAGTACGTCCTTAGCCGACTACCTGCGATATATCCGCTGCGAGTAGTTCGGAGTATCGGAACCGAACTCCCTAGGAAGAAGGCAGGTACACCAGTTGATCAAATTGGCAGTCAACTTTTTTACTTCCGTACGATAGGGTAGAGGATCTTCAAGCAGCGTGTCGTGAAGTGATGAAGTCAATTCGCCGAAATAAATCTCTGCGTTCGGTGGCACCACGAGCGACCGCAACCAAGAAACGCACTTAGATTGCTCAAAGTCGGCTTCCAGCTCCACATCGGAAGCCACGCTTGAACCCATCGAAAGAGAAGGAGGAGTGAATCCTAATGGAAGATCCCGAACCCACAAGCCCGTGAAGCGATTTGCGATGATTTGCACCACATCGCTTGGATATGGGCCCACGGTCCGGACAGGGATCTTTGCTCGGTCAACATACGTTCGAATGCGATCGTACAAATCAGGTGTGACTAATGATGATTGATTGAGAATCGATTCGACCTCTTTCAGCCCTTCAGCGTCCACATTGGCCAGGATGCCAAGTTCGTTGTTCGTCTGCGGAATCAACCCAAGACCCCTACCGGTGAAGTTGGCGCTTCCCAGAATCAGACGTGTGCGATCAGCAAGCAGAAACTTAGCGTGAAGTGCGGGCTGCATAAAGACAGCAAAACCCTTCTCCTTCGCAAGCTCATAGACCGCTAGGTCCGACGCACCACAGAGCAAATCCTCTACCTGCCACGAACATGAATCTCCTTTCGTCGTAACTGTGGGGACGCAGATGCGAGCAGCGATTCCACTCCAGCGGCAGTTGCATATGCCGAGACTAATGCCAACTCGACTCGTGCCGAAGACACGAGTTCATGCAATGCTTCGCCATATTGCGGATTCCTCACGACTCTCAATCAATCCCCCTTATGGCTCTTGCAGAAAGCCGCGGGCAATCCGACCCCAATCGAGTCGCGTATCCTGTGTCCGCTGGCGAAGGGCTCCGTCCGGTTGCTCGTCCTCATAGCGGGCCCACGCCATTAATAGAAGCTTGAGGCCATCAAGCGCCCTGTTCAGGCGCTCGGTCAACTCTGCGACATCTGTCTGCGCATTGCTGTCTTTTTCCAAAACATCAACGAGACGGCCATAAGCCGGATGCGTAGTGTTCAGCGTGATGATGATCGCGCCGCCTCTGGGTTGGACGGAAAAAAAGGCGGGCGATTCGGATGGTGCTTCGACAAACACATACTTCAAGCTGTTCCGAACCGCCTGCGCTGCAAGGCTCTGTGCTACCTCGCTCTCTACGCCTTGGTTGGAAAGCGCATCCTCAATTTCTTCTTGTTTCTGTTGGGGAGGAAGCGCTTCGCCTGCATCGCTCGAACCTTTATGGCCTTCTTCTTGGCGATCCTTGGTCTTCTCTGTCGCTTCCTGTTCCGGAGTGACCCCGCCAGAAACGTCGTGCCTCTTCTTAGACCTCTGGTTCACGGTTTGCTGTTTTAGGAGTTCGCGAATCGTGCTCAGACGCTTATCAATAAGATTTGTAATCGAAAACAACGCTGCGCGAGGATCTTGGTCTTTATCAGCCTGCTCAAGAATCTGTGTTGCTGTTTCGCCCTCAGCAAGCTCACGGATATCAACAGTTGCTGCTTCGGCAAAATTGCGAGCCTGTTGCTTGTTGTTTGTAACGCCAAACAGTTCATCGAGGTAGGGAGGGAAATCGACCTCAACGCCCCACCAGCGCTCCGTCGGATCATATTGAATGACCAAGCTCTGGTCTAAATCAAGTTCTCGGTCAGCTCGAATGATAGAGACACCGATATTCTTACCCGCATGTTTGCCATAGGGCTGAGCGCCGGGACTTTGAGAGGCTCGCGCTTCTGGTTTAGCAAAACTGAACCGAATTTTGACTGGATGCTCTTGCCCGCGAAATTTGATGGTCTCAACATGCTCATACAACTCACCGCCCCAGCGATCGAACATAGCTTTACTGTCAAATGGCGTCGGAGTGGAACTTGGGACCATAAGATATCCCGGATCGTTAGGCGTTGCGGCCACAGCGTATGTCACGCCATTTTCCGGACGCTCTAGGTCGAAGCTCGCAAGCCTAATGGTCACTTTCCCTTCAGCTAAGAACTTTCGATACATTCGTCCCACGAGAAGTTCAGAATTGTCGATGACGGCTTTCGCAGTCTTCCAGAGGCAACGATCAATACGGGACCAAACAACGAGAGTTCCGTTATTGCCGATGCTCGAAGCGACGGTCTTCCAGACGCTCGGGATCTCCTTCTTTTTCGGAACGGGGACAGATGTAAGGGTCTGCTTCCTAATCTCTTCAACATCGAGATAGCTGTAAATGGCCTTACTGATGCCTCCCTGCCATGTCCAGACCTCGACCCTTTGCGCTTGTGAGATGGAGGAAGCTGGAAGGCCCATTCCAAATTTCCCCATGCCAGTCGGGCTATCTTCGTCCAGGTGGGTTCCGTTTCCAAACTGCAAAGCCATTTGGAGAACCTCCGCCGACATCCCTTTGCCATTATCGAGAACGGCAAGTTGATCCAACTGGCTTCGAGAACGACTCTCAACGAAGTTGACTCGCTCTCCGCAAAGCAGCTCTACCGACGTTGCGCCAGCTTGTATTGCGTTGTCCATGAGCTCGGCAAGAGCATATGCTGCGTTCTTGTAGCCGTTATCTCTCATGGCCTTGACCGCGAGATGAGCTGGAACGATATCAAAACTCATTTAACTCTCCTCCCAAACATCTTCCCAATTAGCGAATGCACTCTCCACGCTAGAAAACCCTGGCAATCCTGTATCTATTACCGTCACGATCTCGGCCTGCGCATTTCCGCCAGCCTTTACGCCTCGAATCGCTCTTCCAATCATTTGGCTGTACAAGACGAGGGAAAGTGTCGGACGGGCCACGAGTGCAGCACTCGTTCTAGGAGCATCGAAACCTGTCGTTAGGATTCCATAGTTACAGAGCACCAGAGGCTCAGCGGATATCGACTGCTTGAAATCCTCAATGACGGCTCGACGTTGTGATTGCTGCTGTCTCGACGTGACGCTCTGCGCAGCTACTCCACGGCCACGCAAGACAGTAGCCAAGAGATCACTTTGTTCAACCGAAGCCGCAAAGAGAATGATTCGGCTGTGTCTCTTGCAAAGCGACTCGACTTCTGCGATTATCTGTAAATTCCTCTGCTCCGAACGACCCAAATTATCCAAAACCGAGGCCGGAAGCTCCAAGGCATCTTCCAGTGCCTTCTTCTCACCATCCGTCAAATCAATTCTTGTATTGGAAAGTAGTCGCCTGAATGTTACGTGCGCAAGATAACCTTCGCTCATCAAATAGCTGACCGGGTTTGTAAAGCCTGGAATGCGAAGCCCTACCTTATGCCGCGCAAAAAATGAGGCAAGTGCTGTGTCAGCATCGATGTCATTCCAACTACGGCCAGGCGTCGCCGAGAGCCCCAATAGCGAACTCCCCTCGTTTCCTTCGACCAGCACAGACAGCAGTAGCTGGTAGGTCGGTGCGACCGCTTGATGCGCTTCGTCCAAAACGACAAACGGCTTTTTCACTGCGAGTTGAGTGAGGACGACGGGGTTAGATTTTCCGCGAGCCACTAATTTCGGCAGACCGGCGACGAGAATACCCGAACGGACAGATGATAGATCCAATTCATGACCACTCCAAAACCTATGGAGATTGACCGGCAGATTCCCGATGTTCTTCCAAGCTCTAACGAATTCGTCGGATGCTTGACTGCAAAGCTCCTCGGAATGAGCTAACCATATGACAAGCGCCCCAGTGTTTTCTCTCAAATACTCTGCAACCAAGTTCATGGCGGTTCGAGTTTTACCAGCGCCGGTCGGCATGTGAAGAAGCAGCCTGTGAGGCGAGATGCTTAGCACCTGCCTCGACCGAGACAAGGCTTCGACCTGGTGCGGGAAGAGCGCATAGCCAGGAGATATCCCTTCTACGGCCGGCTCAGGCTCCGCTATTTCGATCACCGGCTCTTCGACACCGAAGAACGACAGCAACGTCACTCTACTTCCCGATCGGGTAAAGCTTAGCTGTTTTGTCGCAGTATACGGGTCCACCGTGATGCCAAGCCCAAGCTCATTTGCCAAATCCTTCGCTTCATCCGGACGTAGAAGATCGAGAATCATGTCACGTGCGACTCGATCAGCTAGTAGCTCGGGGGCTGGGCGAAGTTCAAGCACAAGTCCGCAGAGACGCGCTGGGTAATAGAGTGTCGGGTCTAGCTGCTGGATAAGATGACAAGCTTCGGGCCGCAACAGTCGGCTTAACGAATCCGTGTCGGCACGTGAAAGCACCCCCAGAAAATCACACCGCGGAACATTCGAGCTCATCGTGCGCAGCCGTACCTTTCAAGAATTTGAGCTCACATGCTAAAGACTGCAAATCATGCAGGGTTCTGTGTCGTCTTCTTCGTTTAGAACCTCGCCTAAAATATTGAATAGGCTGTCGCCCGGCGCAACCTTCTTGGCGACAGACATTGCCTTGAGGTGTTTATCGCGAATCTCCGCTACCCGCTCCGGACTAGCTAGTTCATCGAGACTCTCGCGTTGATTCCAGGTGTACCGCTCTCCAGTTATCGTATTAATTTTTTCGTAAGCTTTTGCTCTTTCAAAATCGTCGGGGTGCCGATCCATCAGACCCACCCACTCGGCCTTTCGCTGAAAGAAGCAAAAGTAGCAGCCCGAGCGGCTACGCCACTCATAATATTTCGGCAGCCCAATCCCACTCTCGTTCAAGATCCTCTTGATATCGTCCAGCCGCAGCCCGTCATCTTTGAATGGAAACATAGGGGTAATATTAGGTTTGGTCGAAATATACCCATCGCGGTCTTCATCCGCTCTAATCCCTATATAGCTGACAACCGGATCGGTTCCGACAAATGCTTCGAACGGTTCAATTTTGAGTTTCCGGGTACACCAACGCATGCGCGACGATGGAAGGTAGTTGCCGAAAATCTCAAGCCAATGGTCAAAAGAACGCTGTGGGTTCAACCGGTTTATAGGCTTGCCGAGGTACACCTCGAGCTTATCGATGTATTCGTATGTCTCTTTGAGCTCTGCTCCCGTATCGCAGAAAAAGTATTCAATCTCCGGAACTTTGTCTCGCATGTAAATAGCGAGCGCCGTGCTGTCCTTACCACCGGAAATTCCTAGAACGTGTCTAGCTTTAGCGGCCATGCTTCACCTTCTGATCTTCCAAAACCATAGGCGCTGATGCCATGTATTCAGACAGCAATCCCTTGGACACAGATGCAAGGGCAGCGAGCGCAAGTTGTGGCGATATGTCGAGATGTTCAAGGTGACTCTGTAATTCCACAACTGCACTCATATAGACATTCCTATCTGCTTGCTCTACAACCAGAACTGCTCCAATCTCCATTGAATGACGGTCAGAAACTCCAAGACGGAAGATCTCTTCAACTTTTCTTCCTGCGTCGAGTCTCTTGCGCTCTTCATACAGTAGCGCTTCCAAATGTCGAACATTCCGGGAAGTTTCGGCTAGTGCGATCTCATATCGAACCCTATCGTCATCGTTCCAAGATTTGGGAGCTTTTCCCGTCAACGTAGTCGCAACTGCTTCTATCCATAGAGAGTCCTCCATGTGCTCATTACCGAAGATATTGACGACCGCCTTGAGTTTGCTTTCAACGCAATAGGATCTGACACTCTTTGCTCTGACCTCAAGGCTGGCGCGTTCCTTGATGTCAAAAGCCCTGAAAAGCAAATCCTGCAAATCCCCAAGCAAATCCTCATATGCCCTCTGCAACTCGGTTATCGAGGTCCTCAATGCGGTAAAGAATACCGTGGTGCGTTCGCCACCCGCTTCGTCAGGAGAAAAGGCTTCGAGGCCGCAAGCTATCGGTAACTCATGGAAGAGCAGTTGATCCGGCTCCTTTGCGTAAAGCAGTGCGGTTCGCACTGCTATCGTTCGTGGCGATAGATGCCTAGTCTCGCGACAGTACATAGGTAGGCGATGGAGGAACCGATAAAGAGGCTTCATCACCGACATCAGACTTTCGCCTCTAGCCGGAGTCGGCTGGCCAAACAAATGTGCCAGTTCCGCGTATACCTCTTTTCTTAGGCCCTCGATTCGATACTTACGAAGTTCAAACCGTTCCGGAGAACGTATTAGACGTTCAAATGCATCCACGGTTAATTCCGGCAGGAAAGCGCCGCCTTCGTAAAACGCGATCTCTGTGTCATGCGCCATAGCAGCAGCACAAAACAGGATAGGAATGACTCCGCTCTTCAAGCCAAAGGGACGACTCTGCAGAGTCACAAACAAGTCAGCAACGGTGTGACGTTTGAGTTCGCAATCTGCGAAGAAGGCTGTTATGCAACTCCATACTTCGACCAGCGCGGGGTCGTGATGCGGTGCACCGAATGCGTATCCAACACCGTCTGCCCGATGGATTCCTGGGGCAGAAAGGATTGAACTGTAGATACTGACTTCAGGTGGAGTTCCTTCAAAGCCCAAACGACTCACTGAAGACTTCGAAATCATCGCGTCAATCAGGTTTCGCCTTGCTGCTGCAGCTGCCGATGAAAGGCCGCGACGATTGACCAATTCGTTCCTCAAAATTGGTGTGTGTTCGTAGACCCGATCACATATCGAAGAGAGGTAGTCAGCCAGTGTCCTAGTAGTGGGAATATTCTGACGAATCCCGTGGTGATACCAAGCGGTCTCTTTCGCAGTACGTTCTTCAGGGGAGAAGAGACGCTGGACCTCTACGGAGACGCGGTTCTCGGCTGCTGAGACTCGCGCCCTCAATTCTCTCCTAGCTACAGCGTCTGCTTGCAATTCGCGAGTGTGGGTTTGCACGTGCCTGAGAACTTCGAGATCGTGAACTGAGTCGCGAAGAGAAGCGACTTCACTGGGTATAGCTATCAGGATTTCGCGCTTCTCTCGAAGAGCGGCATTTTCTGCCAGGTCCCGAAGGACATCAAAATCCGCGCGGCTAGTGGGTAGACAGTACAGTAGCAGGCCGTCGGCGCCAGAGTCCAAAACAAGACTCTTACTCAGATTGCCAACATCAGCAAAGCGCACGGAGAAGTAACGCAATGTCCCGGTCCTGAAAGAATGACGCTTCGCCACCAGGGGGCGGGGAGCCCATAACCCATTGAGCTTCTCGGCTAGGGATGCGCTATTTGAGACATGTTTGCCAGCGGACTTGACCTCTTCGTCAAGATCGAGATCGCTGCCCTCCCAAAGTGCCACCGTTCCGCTATGTTTACGTTCAATGATTAGAGATTTTTCCGCCAGCAATCGGCGATAGCGACGAAAATCGCTGACCTCCAAACCAAGCGCAAAGCGCAAGACTTCAGGACTGGCTTTCAGATTGCCGATTTGCCCAACCGCTGCTAGAACGCCGACTGTCTTGATAAAGCGGATCTCAATGGCGGAGGCTGACGCGGCTCGTTCAAGAGCGTTTTGAATCTCTGCCCAGCGAGAAGCCGATTCCCCTACAGCCAGCCCCGAGCCCAAGCCTTCGGCCAGATAGTCGTAGAGTTCGGCAAGGCCATAGCCGGGGCTATTCTGGGGCGACTGTTGCAGAAAGCTTGTGAATCCGTAGCGCTCGCGTGAGGTCAGAAATGAAAAAAGTGAACGCTGATTCTGACCAAACTTACGGCAAAGGCGTATGAGTACAAGCGCCGTCAAGGGGTGTAACGGAGCGCAACGCTCGAGAGCGCTCGCGAATGCTTTCGAAGTCATTCCACGAGGCGAGAGATCTAGGGAAATCGCTTTCTTTGCGAGCTCTTGAGAGGCACTGCTAAGAGCCTTTAATGCCGGATGATTCGGTTGCCTAACGCAGACAGCTCGTGAGATCAGTTCCAGCAACTGCTCGGGAGGCTCTTGGAATGCGACGTCCTCGAACCGACCCTGGACCTTCGCCCATTCCTCTCGGACCATGGGGCGAAGTTCTGAAGCGTAGCGTTCAAAGGACTGGTGCAAGATAGTAACGAGGAATAGGCCAGGGTTCGACGAATCCGACGTTGCTTCCGCCAACTGTTGCAAAACGAACAGGTCGCCGGAATTTTGAGTACGGGCAGCAAACTCCAGGAACTTCCCCAGCTCGTCAATGACGATAACGATCCCGCGTGTTCGACCACTGCTTACAAGGTTAGTGCAAAGGCGAACGACGGCGTTCATCACACTGGAAGTCGAAACTTCCTTTCCAGCGACGATCTTTGCCTCTAATGTATCGAGCTCTTTGAGCACATCCGGCTTTCGGCCGTGGGTAAAATACAGTCCCGCATCTCTGATGACCGAGCGAACTAGCGCTCCCAGCAATGGCTCAGCGGAGCCGCTGACGACCACGGCAGCGAGACCATCTTTACCAAGTTTTTCCCGTCCACCACGTTCAAATATTTCTTTGTATGTCTCTTGATGTTGTTCTTTGAGAATGCGTCTCGCACTGATAGCACCGCTCTCGATTGCCGGGCTGAATAGGTTAGCCAGAAAGAGTGCGAAGGATGATTTTCCGGCTCCGTATGGCCCGGTCAATGTCCATGCGCGATGCCCAGAAATTTCATGTCGAGACCGGCTGAAACGAAGGAGAAAGTCATCTGCCGTAGAGGTCACGACATATCCTTCAACACCATTTGCCGTGAAACCATCTCGTTCGAGATTGATCGCTCGTGCGTAGCGGGGCGCAACAGAGATTAGGTCGTTTAGGCGCATTTAACTCCCCACCATAAATAACGGGTTTGTTTCGGTGTAATGAGTCGCGAGCCATTCAAGACTATTGCAACTTCCTTGTCTGTAAATCTGCTTGAGGCCAGCGCTTTCAACGTACCCCAATGCACCATCTGTAGCCGTCTCCAAAGATTCCAGATACTCAATTAAGCTGTTTTCGTCGAGCTTGAATACGTTTCCGGGGCTGTTTCTGGAATACGCTACCTCGCTGAAGGCAAGGGTCTTGGTGTCGGGCGAAGTGCGATCCCAAAAATCCAAGAGACAAAACGCAAAGACACGTCTTCCGAGAGTGCTTTTTGGCCCTCTCCTAATATTGAAGAGGTTCGTTCCAGATACTTCCTCGATCAACCCAAGTTCGGTGAAGGGGCAATCTAGCGAATCCTCTACGGCCGCGGACCTGCTATTGCGGCTGCTCAGATATGTGCGGATGAAAACTTCGATATCACGCTTCAACGTGCTTTCACTGGGGAGAGGAAGATTAAGGCGGCGCAGCTCGTCTTCCAAATTTTGCAGAAGGCCTTCCCGAGTGAATTCGTTTGACGGAAGCCGATTGAACGCCCACTGCCATGTGGTGCTTCTGGTTGCGTTATTCATGAGGGACCAATGAAGAAGCCAGAGAGTATTCGGGTCTTCGAGAAAGGGGTCAAGGCCCTGGGAATCAATCCCTCCGAAAAGCAGGCGACCCAACTCCGAGGTCTTCAGGTCTTTACCACGACTCTTCGGCTCTTCTTCTAGGACCCCGGTTGCCAGTGCCCAATGGCGGATTGACCTCACCATGTTCTTTCCGACACCCATGGTTACGATCGCCTCGTCTTTGGAGAACACGCGCGCATCGTTACTGACAGCGTCTGCGCCTTTTTTCAGCCACGTATAGCGAAACACGAATGTTTCATGGCCTGAGAACGATGATGTTTGCCCAACCAGATCAGACGAAGCCATATTTTCTCCTATAACCCTAAGGGAAGTTCAAGCTGTCCCGCGTCCAGCTCATTCAACAACCGTTCCACGGCCAAACGCACAATCTCTGACTTGTGCACACGACGTTCAACGGATGCCTTCTGCAATGCGCCACTCAAGCCCGCGCTTAGATAAACCGTGTAAGGAATTCCTTTCCGCTTGATTCCAGTCGTAACCGCAGTGCGTTTTCTCGGTGCCACAGATCGCTCCGAAATGGGAGATGTCATTACATGTATGTAACGCTTTTATGTGCGGTAATGCAAGTTTTAAAAACAGAGCCATAAACCGCACATAATGAGCCACATAGTAGCGGAATGATTCTCGCTCGGTTCGCTTGATCTTCGCCTGAGCGAATCAACATTTGGAGCCCAAAATCGCCCTACGACGTTACGCTAACATGCACATGTTATGGGCAGAAGTCTCCTCCCTGTCTTCGGTCCGATTGATCCTCCGACATCCTCCTCAGCGGGGCGTAGTTAGCATGCACTACCGATGGTGCAAGTTTGACCTGCTTCCCGGAGCTGGGAGTATTCTGGGGTTGCGGTGGAGAACAGAAGGCGAAGACGCAATGGGTATGCAGTCAAGAAGCGCGGCGTTGAGGCAGGAGATCGAGAGCAGCCTCGCGTCGCGGATTCCTGCCGCGTTATCGCCGCAAGCCGCCCAATCGCCTCGGCTCCTCCCGATTGGGAATGAAGCCGTAAATGCTCTGTTAGGCGGCGGTTTGCCCATCGGTGGCATCTGCGAGTTCACCGGCCCCGCCTCGGCGGGACGGACATCACTTGCCCTGTCCGTCTTGAGTGAAGCTACCGGCGATTCAGCCTGCGCGTACATCGACGTAAGCGACAGCCTTGACGCAAAAAGTGCCGCCGCCGCTGGAGTGCGACTCCAGAACCTTCTCTGGGTACGTTTTTCGGACGTGCAGGAGCAAAGACAGTACCCCAGTCAACCCGGCAAGGCGGGGAGAGCCGATGCGCCGAGCCGGGATCAAGCTGCGGATAGATCAACGCAGCACCACGGAATTCGGCATCCGCGCACTGAGACAAAGGGTATCGATCGGGCATTGGAGAAGATGCTCGTGCAGAAAGCGGAAACCCGGCTCAAGAAGATGGAAGGCACCCCAGGCTATCCAAACCAAAGACTAAGCCTCGCAGCAGCCCCGGAGGAGCAGGTCGCTTACGAGCATTTCAACGCTCGACGTGCAGATGCTTCTGACCCGTTACGGCAGATCGACCGCAAAGCTGCTGATGAGGCCCGCGAACGCGCGAACACCCCCGCAGTAGTACAAGGCGGGTTGAGACGTGATGCGAAGCCGTGGAGCAAGTTGGACAAGGCTCTTCGCACAGCAGACCAGATTCTCCAGGCGGGAGGCTTTCGGGTCGTGGTGCTTGACCTGGCCTCCGTCCCATCCGACCAGGCCCTTCGTATCCCGTCGGCAACTTGGTATCGGTTCAGCCGCGCCGCGCAGGAAGGCGATGCCATCCTGCTCTTGTTGACTCAGGAGCCGTGCGCCAGATCGAGCGCGAAGTCCGTACTTGACTGCTCGCCCCGCTCGTCTACAAACGAAGCAATCCATGTCTTCGGTAGCATGACTCACGCGGCGGAAGTTATACGCCAGCGGATTGCGAATCCTTACAGCAAGAAAGCACCAGGCCGAGCGGTCGAATGGGATTCAACCGCTCCTTGGATGCGCGCCGCTGGGAGGTAACGGGTGGAATACGCCGCGATCCACATCCCGGAGTTTCCGGTTGTCGCATGGCTGCGATCGGATGCCGCCGTGCATTCCCATGCTCTCGCCGTAACCGAGGGCATCGCCCCGCTTCAGCGCGTTGTCTCCATCAATCGCGCAGCCAGAGGTCAGGGCGTCTCGCGTGGCATGAGTAAAGTTCAAGCCGAAGCCACAGGCCCGTTGCTCTTTCGCAATCGTTCCATCGCGGAGGAGACCGCGACCTTTGAAGACGTGTTGGAGATCGCCGAGCGGTTCTCCCCAAGGATAGAAGCTCTCGCAGGGCCACTCAACAGCTATGCCCAGGCCCACACATTAGCCGTCTCGCTGCTGATAGATCGGACTGGCACTGAGACGCTATTCGGCACCGCAGAACAGTACGCCCGGAAACTGAAGTCTGAGCTTGAGGCGGCAGGATTTCCTTGCAGCATTGCTACTTGCTCCAACGCGGAAGCAAGCCTGCTACTCGCTCGTTCTCATATCGGAGTGATCTGCGTACACACGCTTGAACTGGAAAAGCGACTTGCCCCGCTGCCCATTGCATTGCTCCGCTGCGATGATGCCACCTTGACTGTGTTTGGCAGATGGGGAATACGGACGTTGGGAGAGCTTGCCGCACTGCCCGAGACTTCGCTCATCAGTCGTATCGGACAGCAAGCGAGACGCCTGCAACGTCTCGCTCGTGGCACGGAAACTCATCTGCTCGTGCCGGAAGAGGCAGACCTTATCCTCTCCGAAACCGCGATACTCGATACGCCGCTGGTCCTACTGGACTCGCTGCTATTCGTTGTGTCGCCGATGCTGGAACGCATCATGCGCACCTCCGTCGAACGCGCCTACGCCTTAAGTAGTCTCACCCTTGCATTGCAATTGGAGAAGGCCCCTGCCTATGAGCGGCACATCCGCCCCGCTATCGCTACACAAAGCCGCGACCTCCTGCTCAAGTTGCTCAATCTGGACTTGCAGAGCCACCCGCCACAAGCCGCCATCCTTGGCGTGACGCTCACCGCAGAGGCCGCGCGTCCGCAGACGGCACAGCGCGGTCTCTTCCAGGCACAGTTCCCGGAGCCGGATAAGCTCGACATCTTGCTCGCAAGACTTCGCTCGATTGCCGGCGACCACAACGTAGGCGCAGCGGAGCTATGCAACAGTCATCGTGACGATGAAGTCATGATGGCTTCCTTTCGTCCGAGTGTTCAAGCCGCCAGCTCGCTCCCATCGAAGTCATCATGTCTTGCACTCCGCAGGTTCCGTCCGGCCCAGCTCGTCCGGGTGTCTTTGAAGAACGGAACACCGTCACAACTTTTCTGGCAGGGCGGACGATTAGACCTCGCAGAAGTCAAAGGCCCTTGGCAATCGAGTGGTTACTGGTGGGATGGCCGAACTTGGGAATCCGACGAATGGGATGCCGTCGTTGTGCAGCCGCTCTACGCCCTCCGCCTCCGCTATGAACGTGCGCCCAAGGCGTGGACTGTTGCGGGTGTCTATGACTGATGACTATGTGGAGTTCCATGCACGCTCCGCGTTCTCCTTCCTCGAAGGAGCTTCGCTGCCCGAGGCTCTATTAGAGCAGGGGGCCAAACTCGGAATGCCAGCTCTCGGAATCCTTGACCGCGACGGCCTCTACGGAGCTCCACGGCTCTACATGACCGCAAAGAAGCTGGGGCTGCGTTCTCACGTCGGAGCCGAAGTTTCGGTCAGCGATCTTGGATTGCAAATGCGACCAGCAGATTGGCAACCGCACACTATCCCTCAAAGACCGGTACGGCTCAGTCTGCTTTGCGAATCGCAGACAGGCTATCGCAACCTTTCGCAGCTCATCACCGGGTACAAGCTCAGACAGAAGACGAAAGGTGAGGGTGTCACTACACTCCTTGAGGTCAAGGAGCGTAGTGAGGGACTGGTTTGCTTGACTGGCGGTGATGAAGGACCGCTTGCCGCTGCGCTCGAAAGAGGGGGTATGGACGAGGGGAGGCGAGTTCTCCGTTCACTCGTTCAGGCCTTCGGCCCGAACAACGTGTATGTCGAACTGCAACGCCACCGCATCCGGGAACAGGAAGCCCGCAACGATGCGGCGTTTTCACTCTCGCGGGAGTTTCACCTTCCAGTTCTTGCGACGAACGGCGTCAACATGGCAACTGCATTCGAGCGAGAGGTGCTTGATGTACTCACGACGATCCGGCACCACACGTCACTTGATGGCGCAGGCCTGCTCTTGCAGCACAACGCCAATCGTCATCTCCGACCAGCGCATGAGATGGCCTCGCTTTTCCGGGACATTCCCCAGGCAATCGCCGAAACACGCGAACTATCGTCGCGCCTCCAGTTCGAGATGAAGGACATGGGCTACCAGTTTCCGCTCTACCCGGTGGGTGACGACGAAACAATGGACAGTTTTCTATACAAGCGAACGATGGAGGGAGTGCTCAGTCGCTACGGTGCCAAAAGCAGCGCCAGCCTTCGCAAACGTGCTGAGAAACAGGTGGCGAAAGAGCTTGCGCTTATCGCGAAGCTTGGACTCGCTGGATACTTTCTCATCGTGTGGGACATCGTGGAGTTCTGCCGTAAGAACGGCATCCTCGTCCAAGGACGAGGCTCTGCCGCCAACTCCGCCGTCTGCTACGCACTCGGCATCACTGCTGTTGACCCGGTAGGGATGGAATTACTCTTCGAGCGATTCCTCTCTGAGGTGCGCGGAGAATGGCCGGACATCGACTTGGATCTTCCCTCTGGAGAAGACCGTGAAAAGGCGATCCAGTATGTCTATACCCGCTACGGCCAGCTTGGAGCTGCGATGTGTGCCAACGTCATCACCTATCGGGGCAAGTCGGCAGCTCGTGAGGTTGGCAAGTCTCTTGGCTTCGATGAAGACACGCTGACTCGCCTAACCCGGCTCGTCAGTGCATGGGAGTGGAAGGGCGCGACCGACACGATGCAGGAGCAGTTCCGCGTAGCTGGATTCGACCTTGCTCATCCCCGCATTGCCAAGTACCTTGAGCTCTCAATTAGGATGCTCGACTTGCCGCGCCACCTGGGGCAACACTCAGGCGGCATGATTATCGCGCAAGGCCAGCTCGCCTCCGTCGTTCCGATAGAACCGGCGAGTATGCCCGGTCGCAACGTCATCCAGTGGGACAAGGAAGATGTCAGCGATATGGGCCTCATCAAGGTGGACCTATTGGGCCTCGGCATGATGGCAGTCCTGAAGGATTGCACCAACTTAATCCCGCAGCACTACGGCGAGACGGTAGACATCGCGCAGATACCGCACGACGACCGTCAGGTGTACGCCTCGCTTCGCAAGGCCGACACCATCGGGCTGTTTCAAGTCGAATCGCGGGCGCAGATGGCCTCTCTTCCTCGCAACAATCCTGACAAATTCTACGATTTGGTAGTGCAGGTTGCGATCATCCGGCCAGGTCCTATCGTCGGCAAGATGATGAATCCCTACATGGAGCGACGGCAGGGCAGGCAGGAGGTCACCTATCCGCACCCGCTCCTGGAGCCGGTGCTACGCCGGACGTTAGGTGTACCGCTCTTTCAAGAGCAGTTGCTTCGTATCGCCATGGCCATCGCGGACTTCACTGGAGGCGAAGCCGAAGAGCTACGCCGCGCTCTTGGCAGTCGCCGTTCAGCCGACAAGATGCGAGCTTTGGAGATCAAGCTCCGCGAAGGTATGGACAAGAACCACGTAGGGATCGCAGCCCAGGAGGAAATCATTCAGTCGATTAGCTCGTTCGCGCTGTATGGCTTTCCCGAAAGCCACGCAGCCAGCTTCGCCCTTATCGCTTATGCGAGCGCATGGCTCAAGTTCCACTATCTCGGAGCGTTCACCGCCGCGATCCTCAACAACCAGCCGATGGGTTTTTACTCCGCTGCTGTCCTCGTCAAGGATGCGCAACGCCATGGCCTCCGTGTGCGACCCGTCGACGTAACGCGGTCGAATTGGCCGTGTACTCTGGAGCGCGAAGAAGACGATTCGCTCTCGTTACGTCTCGGCCTGCGCTTTGCGCGGGGTCTCAGAGAGAGTGTCGCTGTAGAACTTGAGGCCGCACGAGGGCAAAGAGCATTCGCTTCCATTGATGAACTCGCGCGCCGGGTCCCGTCGCTATCTCGCGCTGACCTCGCGACACTTGCCGAGGTCGGTGCGCTCAACTCGATTGGTGAAGGTTCGCATCGTCGCGATGCGCTCTGGCAAATCCAAAGAGCAGGACGGCAGGCAGGACCACTCCTGGAATCATTGGGTCAAGATGAAGAGCAGCGTTCGCCATTGCAGGCGATGAATCCCGAGGAGCGCATGGTTGCCGACTATGCCCGAACGGGTGTAACAGTAGGCCGTCACCCAATGGCACATTGCCGCGATCAACTAAGGAGGATGAACGTCTGCCGTGCCGACGATCTCCGTATGCTTCGCCACGGAGTCAAGGCCCGCATTGCCGGTTGCGTCATCGCTAGACAGCGCCCCGGCACAGCCCACGGCTTCATTTTCCTTTCCATTGAAGATGAGACCGGCATATCGAACGCGATCATCGACCCAGAGCTGTACGAGCGGAATCGCTCATTGGTGACGTATGCTCGCTTCCTGTTGGTCGAAGGAACACTGCAAAACGTCGATAAGGTCATCCACATTCGAGCCAGGCATATCGAAGAGCTAAACGTCACCGCAGCCCCAACACAGTCCCACGACTTCCACTAAATGAGCGAACACATGAAATCGCCTGGTGACTCCCAGCCGCCGAAGGATTGGTGGCTGGAGAACGCTTGCCGTATTGCGGCCTTTCGATTGCGACAGGCGAAGTACCTCAGTGCGAATACGGTGCCACTACGGGAGCAAGTGCGGGATAGCGTTGAATTCGTTCGCCTCGTCTGGGAAGAGATAGACCGTTCGTTGAGGGAGGAAGCGTGAAGCATGAATCCGATCCGCCTCCTACGACCATTGCACGATAACGAATTACCCTTGTGGCTTCGCTTCGATCCGGGCCCGCGCCGTCTTAATCGCTTCGTGCAACTTGGCGTGCATGATCTCTGGCGGGGGCAGAATCGTCAGGTATTCCGCAACGTGAATTCCAGCCGAGCCGAGTTCCAGCAACTCTATCTGCTCTGTGTTCTTTCCCGCGCAGAGGATGATGCCGAGCGGCGCACCTTCTCCCGCTTCGATCTCATGCTGGGCCAGCCATCGCAAGTACAACTCCATCTGGCCTTTGTATTCCGGCTTGAACCGTCCTTGCTTCAGTTCAACCACCACCAGTCGCTTCAGTCTGCGGTTGTAAAACAGCAAGTCTATGTAGAAGTCATCGCCGTCCACCTGGATGCGCTTCTGCCGCGCGATGAACGAAAAGCCCGATCCCAACTCCAGCAAGAACGTCTCCAATTCGCGCAGGTTGCATCTTCCAGATCGCGTTCTAAAAAGCGGTCCGTCAAACCCAGGAAGTCGAGCACCTACGGATCTTTCAGCAGCAAGGACGGTGCCACTTCCCCTTGACTGCGCAGCAAAGCCAACTCTGCTCGGATCAGTGTATCGGGCTGCTTTGATAGAGCGGTTCGCTCATAAAGCATGGAGTCGATTCTTTGCTGTAGCGTGCGTACGCTCCAGCCCTCGATACGGCACATCTCCGCGTAAAACTCGCGTTGAAAGGGCTGGTTCAGGGGCAGAAGCTCTGCGAAAATGTGACCAACTTAATTGTCGCCACAGCGTGGCGACAATCGCTTCCTCGGGGAACGACTCGGCAAATTGAATCATCCGACGCAGACTCTTTTCGGTATATCCCCGACCAAACTCATCCACCAATTCACGCGCCACCGTGGCGACAATCTGCTCGCCATACGCCGCCCGCTCGCTTTTCAGCACTTCCACGGATAGCCGCTTGCCGATGCGCCAATAAAGAACCGTCAATCCCACATTGACAGCGACTGCGGTCTGTCGTCGCGCCTCCGTAATGAGTTCACGAACGTCGCGTAGAACCTCCGGCGGAAGGATGGGGTCGAGTTTCGTCATTGTTCTAGTCTAAAGTTTTCAGGTTCGAGCCGCTCAACCAGCTGCAATCGTGCCACCACGGAGTGAAACTTTCTAGTTCACGCTTCCAGATCGGAAAATCCACCAGCCGAGAACCTCACGTTTTCCCATCTCGCTACAGCAGCCCGTTGTACGCTCCCGCAAGCATGAGACGTGAGACTTCCATATGGAACGCTTCTTTGTGTCCCACGATGCCGGCTGCGTGAATCATCTCGTGCAGCAAAGCTATTTTGACGTGATCCCGCAGAACACAAAGTGCTGCGTTGATTCTGATTCCCGGTCGAACATGTATCTCATCGGTCGCTTGCATGGCCGCGTGCTCTTCGCTGATGAAGATCCCGCTCGTATCTCGTGGCATCTCGCGGAACTCGCACACAAACCTCTCACTCAATGCAGGCAAGACACCTTGGAACCATTTTGTGTTGAGTTCTTCATACATTTCAGTCAGCCTCTTGTTCCAGTTAGGGACCACAATCGGAAGCTGTCCAATCCATTCGTAGATCAGTCTTTGCTCTTCAGTCATGCGCGGAAGCAGAGCACCTTCCTAAGATCCTGTTCGATGACAGCATTGCGAACGACATAACAAGACTATTCGCACCTTGAGGGAGGGAACTCCTCCCTGTCTGCGGCCGCTTACGGCCTCCGCCACCCACCTCAGCGGGCCGGTTCCTGCCCGCAACGCCGACCCTAAAAGCAAACGCAAACGCATCTTCTTGCGCTCCGCGCCCAGCAACGAAACCAAGCCTTCCTGAGAGGCTCCGCCTCTGGCGCGCGCAAGGGGCACCCTAATCTTCCGCGCTTCGCTTGTGAAGACATTCGCTGCGCTAGCCCTCCATTGCATTTCGGGTAGGGAACCCTCCCCTTGCACTTGCCGCCTCCGCTGGCGTGGGCCAGGGCCAAGGCGTGTTTGTGAGCAAACACAGCACAGCCATTCAAAACGGAGGAACCACCCATGAACGCCACCACCAGCACCGTCACCCTCATCAGCGAAAAACCCAGACAGCCGCAGCAACGGCCAACGGCAAAAGAGATCATTGCGGCCAACGTGAAGAGCCTTATCGAACAGTTGGAAGCCGGACACAGCGATGCCCTCACAGCCTACCTCAACGCGATGAGCCGATTTCACAATTACAGCTTCGGGAACATCTTGGAGATCGCCCGGCAGAGACCGAACGCAACCCGCGTTGCAGGACTGTATGCGTGGAACCAGCTTGGACGCAAGGTGATGAAGGGACAGAAAGGCATCCGCATTCTTGCGCCCATCGTCGGCATCAAGCGCAAGAGAGACGAAGAAGCAGAGAAGGACATTACTAAGCAGAACACTCGCGTTCTAGTCGGCTTTCGCAACGCCTATGTCTTCGATGTGTCGCAGACCGAAGGCGCAGAACTCCCCGCCATGCGGGAGATGAGCGGCAGTGTAGGCGAGAATCGCGACCGCCTTGTTTCGTTTATCAAAGCTCAGGGCATCGAGCTTGTCTTCACCGAGAAGATCGCCCCCGCACTAGGCATCAGCTACGGCGGAAGGATAGCCATTTACCCCGGACAAAGCGAGGCCGAGGAATTCAGCACGCTTGTCCATGAACTCGCGCACGAGATGTTGCACAAGGCCGAGCGCAGGACGACAACCACCAAGGTTGTGAAGGAGACAGAAGCCGAGGCAGTCGCCTTTGTTGTCGGCAAAGCCGTGGGTCTGGAGACGGGTTCGGCAAGCGCCGACTACATCCACCTCTATCACGGCAACGCCTCACTCCTGGCCGAGAGCTTGGAAGTAATCCAGCAAACCTCAGTTGTCATCCTTGCCGCATTGCAGCCGCCGACCGCAGAAGAGGCGGCCATGCCCGATGCAGAACTGGCGAAGGTGGCGTAATGCAAACCATTCTTCGCATCCTCAAACAGGCCGGAGGTTGGCACCACGGCCTGTACCTCAAGATCGAGAACCCGCCTTACATGGCGTTGGTGATCGAAGCTACCGACGAGTCAGGCCCTTGCGGACTCCCCGCAATCTCTGTCTGTCACTACGGCGAACAGAACGGCGACCTCATGCGTGACCCGGAGATGTGTTTTGAACTTGGCCTCGCCGGAGGCGCACATCTCAACCCGTTCTACTGGCGCAATGACTATGTGGGCGTCGAGCAGTGGAGCCGTTTCATCCGAGATGGTCACTACTGCTATCAATCGCAACTCCACGAGCAGCATGAGGAGTTTGCCAAGTTGTGGGACAGAAACCTGCTGCAACAGGGCTTCGCCGAAGCCTTCGAGCAGCAGCAGAACCCACGCGCCTAACCTTTCCCGTCCCGGAGCGGATGGGAAAGCGCGTCCGGTCTACAACCTCCACGCCGTGCAACCGCTCAAGGAGAGCAATCATGCAGAACAGCAGCGCATTCCAATACCTCGCCATAGACACCATCCACGAATCCATCACCAACCCCCGCCGCACTTTCGATGAGGCCAAGTTGTGCGAACTCGCCGAGAGCATTAAGCAACACGGCCTCATCCAGCCCCTTACGGTTCGACCGAATGCCGACGGCTTTGAGATCGTTGCGGGTGCCAGACGTTTCCGCGCGGCGCAACTCGCCGAACTCTTTTCCGTTCCGTCCCGCATCGTCGAATTGGATGATGCCGCCGCAATGGAGTGGCAGTTGGTCGAGAACTCGCAACGGGTGGACATTCACCCATACGAAGAGGCGCAAGGCTTCCAACGCTTGCTCGACATGCCCGGTTACGACGTAGCCGCGCTGGTCGAAAAGTCGGGCAAGAGTGCAAGCCACATCTACGCCCGTCTGTCTCTCTTGCAACTCATACCTGCTATCGCTGAGGCGTTCGCGCAGGAGCGCATCACCACCAGCCACGCCAATCTACTCGCCCGCCTTCCGCAGGAGTTCCAAGCTCATGCCTTCGAGCAGTGCTGGCGCAAGGATTGGCAGGACAAAGAGCCGCACCTACTCCCCGCCAAGCACGTTGCAGCGTGGATTCAGGCCAACCTCTATCTATCTCTCGCGGATGCGCCGTTCGACCGCGAAGACGGAACCCTCAACCCCACTGCCGGAGCTTGCATTACATGCCCCCGTCGCAGTGGACATAATACGTCCCTGTTTTGCGACGTGCAGGGCGACCAGTGCCTCGACTCCACCTGCTATCACCGGAAGGTTGAGGCTTTCCTTGACCGGGAGATTGCGGCCAAGCCGGAACTCGTGCAGATCGAGAATGGGTGGCGCAATCCCAAAGAGCAGAGGCCGGGAGCGGTCCAGCGGGGTCATGTACGGGAGATCGAAACGCTTGTCGAGAACCCAGATGCGGAACCAGTCGTGCCATGCGCCGCAGCCAAAACAGCCATCATCGTCTACGGCAAACGTGTAGGTACAAAGCTAACCGTATGCACAGATAAGAACTGCCCGGTGCATGACCCGATGGCAGCAGCAGCACAAGGAGCCAAACCTGCTCCGATCATGGCACCCGCACCGGACACCGAAACGGAAGCCGAACGCGAGGAGCGCGAAACGGAGTACGAACAACGCAGAAAGGAGCATGAGGAAGAGCAGCAACGCCGCGACGAGGAGCGTAAGCAGCAATTCGACCGGGAGCAGAAGGAGTATGAAGCCGAACGCGCCCGCAGAGAAGCAGTGCAGAAGGCCCGTCAGGCCAGCTTCGAGCGCATTCTTGAGAACGCCCCGGCGATGTTCACCGCCATCCAGTTGAGGGTATTTCTCCGCGCCCTGGTCAACCTCGACCCTTACGACTTCGCCGAAGATGTAGCAGCCTACTACGTTGGCGACGACGAGAACAACCAGCAGACCCCGGAGGAGGTTCTGGCTTCCACCCTCACCAACCTTCCAGACGAGAAGCTAACCGGCTTCGCCCTTCGTCTGGCTCTGACCGGACACATGGACATACCGCGCGAAAGCGACTTCGATTTCCTTGCGGAAGCCGAAAGCATTTTCGTTCCTACACCGCCGAAGAAGAAAGCGGCAAAGAGGGCCAAGCAGCTGACACGCATCGAGTCTCCTGCGAAAGCCACACCGAAGGCCACAGTGCAAAGAGCAGCGTCCACCAAGAAAGGGATCGCCGCCTAACCAGAAGCGGGAGTCGTCTTCGGCTCCCGCTCCGCTTTCTGCCGAAATTGCGGCGGGGGGGGGGGGGGGGGGGGGGGGGGGGGGGGGGGGGGGGGGGGGGGGGGGGGGGGGGGGGGGGGGGGGGGGGGGGGGGGGGGGGGGGGGGGGGGGGGGGGGGGGGGGGGGGGGGGGGGGG
>JALYVA010000151.1 GCA_030853485.1 Acidobacteriota bacterium | reverse complement strand
GCGTCGCCGAGCGGGCAGAAGGTGCGTCCCATCATGTTTTCTGCGAGGTACTGCACGTTGTCAACGTCCTTCTTTGAGCCGCCGCCGTTGTATACGCGGGTCAGGGTCTTCTTGATCCAGTCCGTACCCTCGCGGCAGGGAATGCACCAGCCGCAGCTTTCATGCTGGTAGAAGGCGATGGTGCGCAGGGCGAATTCGACGATGGAGACAGTTTCGTCGAGCACCACGATGCCGCCAGAGCCGAGCATGGTGCCCGCTTTGCCCATTTGATCGAAGTCGAGCCCGACGTCGATTTCGTCCGCCGTGAGGACGGGGCAGGACGCGCCACCGGGTACAACGGCCTTCAACTTTTTGCCGTCCCTGATGCCACCGGCCACGTCGTAGATGGCTTTGCGCAGCGAGTAGCCCATGGGAAGCTCGTAGACGCCGGGACGTTCTACATGGCCAGAGATGCCGAAGAGGCGGGTGCCGCCGTTGCGTTCGGTGCCAAGCTTGGCATACGCCTCGCCGCCCATCAGAAGAATGTGCGGCGCGTTGGCGATGGTCTCTGCGTTGTTGATGACGGTGGGGCCGCCGTAGAGCCCGACGACGGCAGGGAAGGGAGGCTTGATGCGAGGCACGCCGCGTTTGCCTTCGAGCGACTCCATCAAGGCGGACTCTTCGCCGACCTCGTAGGCCCCCGCGCCGGTCTGGGTGATGATGTCAAAGTCGAGGCCCGAGCCGAAGATGTTTTTTCCGAGGAAGCCCTTCGCGTAGGCATCGGCTACGGCCTTTTCGACGATGTTGAGGAGGTAGCGGTACTCGCCGCGAAGATAGATAAAGCCGAGCTTTGAGCCGATGGCGAGGCCGGCGATCATGGTGCCTTCAATGACCGCGTGAGGATCGTGGAGGAAGATGACGTGGTCTTTGCAGGTGCCGGGTTCGGACTCGTCGCCGTTGACCAGGACGTACTTCGGTTTCTCGGATTGTTTCGGGACGAAGGACCACTTCATGCCGGTGGGAAAGCCTGCGCCGCCGCGTCCACGCAGGCCGGAAGCCTTCATGGTGTTGATGATCCAGTTGACCATCTCGGGACCTTGCGCGATGGCCTGCTGGACAGCCTTGTAGCCGTCCAGTTCGAGGTACTTGTCGATGTTGGCCGCGCCTTGGCCAAAGCGGCGGGAGACTACCTTGACTTCATCGGGATGGCTGACGAGCGAGGGCATTACTTCACATCCTTTGGAGGCTCGTTTCGGCCTTGACCGTCGCGGTACATCTGGAACAGGACGTCGCACTTCTCCGGCGTAAGTTCTTCGTGAAAGTCGTAATTGATCTGCATGGCGGGCGCCCAGCAGCAGGCTCCGATGCACTCGACTTCTTCGAGCGAAAAGACGCCATCGGGGGTGACCTGTTTGTGGCCGATGCCGAGTTTGTGTTTGCAGTGGTCGAGAATCTTGTAACCGCCGCGCAGCATGCAGGAGATGTTGGTGCAGACCTGCACGTTGTACTTTCCGGCGGGTGTGGTACGCAGCATGGAGTAATAGCTAAGCACGTTGCGGACGTCGAGCTCGAGGATGCCGATGCGCTGCGCAATTTCGGCGACGGCTGGGTCTGAGACGAAGCCAATCTCGTCCTGTGCATAGAGCAGCATGGGCACCAGCGCCGACCGTTTGAGCGGGTAGATGGTGACGAGATGGTCGAACCGGGCGGCCAGCTCGGGCGAAAAAATTGTGTTGGCGATTTCACTCACTCTGCATCATCTCCCGCGCCAGCCGTTCGGCGGCAAGGTCCATCTCTTCGGTGGTTCCATTCAGTTTAACAGTTCCGTCTTCCTGGAGCGCGAAAAGGGACCGATTACCGAAACTGTCTTCCATCTGCACGTGCGTGAAGCGAAGGGAGCGGCCGGCGACACGCAAGGTGATCTCGTCTGCGCCGACCTCGACCACTGCATGATGCCGGCTGTTCAGTCCGTGGGCGCCGGCGTAGGAGCGAAGCAGCGAAGCCCAGGAGGTCCAAAGCTCGGTGTGGAGGCGGGGGTCCATCCTAGCCTCGGACTTTGCCTCGGAAATCACCCCGGAAGGGTTCATCAGCGATCAATCTCGCCGAGGACGATGTCAATGGACCCGATCACGGCGACCACATCGGCAAGCAGGCGGCCTTTGCACATGACTTCAAGTGCCTGCAGGGTGGCAAACCCGGGGTTGCGCATGTGAACGCGGTAAGGCTTCGCGGTGCCGTCCGAGACCACGTAGTAGTTCATCATGCCGTGCGGCGCTTCGACGGAGGAGCACACCTGGCCAGCAGGAACGCCAAATCCTTCCGTAACGATCTTGAAGTGATGGATCAGCGACTCCATCTGCGTCTTCATCTGCTCGCGGTCGGGCAGGATGATCTTCGGCGCGTCTGCGACGATGCGGCCTTCGGGCAGACCGTCGAGTGCCTGCAGGCAGATCTTGACTGACTCGCGGAACTCCTGCATGCGAACGATGTAGCGCGCCCAGACATCACCGATGGTTGAGGTGGGGACGTTGAACTGAAACTTTTCGTAGCCGGAATACGGCATGTCGCGACGCACGTCGAAGTCGACCCCGGACGCACGCAGCGGCGGGCCCGTGACGCCGAGCGCAATGGCATCTTCGGGCGACAGGTAGCCTACACCCTTCAGGCGATTCATCCAGATGGGATTGGTCTGGAGCAGGCCTTCATACTCGTCAATGTGCGCGGGAAAGTCCTTGAGAAAGGTGCGGATCCTGGCGTACAGGTCGCGCGGCGGCTCCAGGCTAAGGCCCCCCACACGGATGTAGCTGGTCATCATGCGCTGGCCGGATAAGGCCTCGAAGATGCGCATCAACTGCTCGCGCTCGCGGAAGCAGTAGAGGAAGACGGTGAGCGCGCCAATGTCCATGGCGTGTGTGCCCAGCCAGACCAGATGCGATTCAATCCGGGTGAGTTCGTTGAACAGTACACGGAGATACTGCGCGCGTTCCGGAATTTCGAGACCAAGCAGCTTCTCTACCGCGAGACAGTAGGCGAGGTTGTTGGTCATGGGGCAGAGGTAGTCGATGCGGTCGGTCAGCGGCACAACCTGCTGGTAGAACTTGGCCTCGCAGGTCTTTTCAATCCCCGTGTGCAGGTAGCCGATATCTGGCGCAAGCCCGACGATGGTTTCGCCGTCCACTTCAATGACAAGGCGGAGAACGCCATGAGTCGAAGGATGCTGCGGACCCATGTTGATGATCATGGTCTGGTCTTGGTTATCGGTATTCTGCCGGTTGCGCGCGGCGTTGGCGACAACATCTTCGACGCCGGGATCGATGGCGGCGGCGCCTGCGATCTCTTCAACAGTAGGAGCCATTAGCGGTAGCCCTCCACGGGGTAGTCCTTGCGGAGCGGATGGCCGTTCCAATCCTCGGGCATCATGATGCGGCGCAGGTTGGGATGGCCGCCGAAGTGAACGCCAAACAGGTCGAAGATCTCGCGCTCGTAGAAGTTTGCCGCAGGCCAGACCGAGGTGATGCTGTCGAGCGAAGCCGAGTCGCTATCCAGCCGCACCACCAGGCGCACGCGCTGCTTCATCGTCATGGAAAGTACGTGGTACACGATCTGAAAGCGGGGCTCGGACGGATACCAATCGACCGCGGTCACGTCTTCGAGGAAGTTGTAGCCGGCCTGTTGCATCGCCTTCATCGCGGTTACAATCGCTTCCCGTGCGACGGTGATGGTCAGTTCATTGCGATCGTACTTTGCGTCCGTGGCAAGACCGGAAAGCGCCTTGACGGCCGCATTCTCCGGGTGCGCTTCAAAGACGGCCTGCGTACCTTGGATCGAAGTGGCGGGATCGTACATCAGAGGTCTCCCTTGTCGTTGGCCCAGTCGAGGATGCCCTTCTTCCACACATAGAAAAGACCGACCGCCACGAAGCCGAGGTAGACCAGCATCTCGTAAAAGCCGAACATGCGCGAACCTGTGATCGCCGGAAGGCGGCGGAAGATCACTGCCCAGGGAAGCATGAAGACCGCCTCCACATCGAACAGAATAAAGAGCATGGCGACCATGTAGAAACGGACGGTGAAGCGGCCTCGCGCATCTCCGATGGGGTCCATGCCGCATTCGTAGGCGCCGGCTTTGGTGCGGGAATTTTTATGTTTGCCGATGAGGAAGGAAGCCCCGACCATGCCCACTGCAAGCCCGACCGCGGCCAGGATCTGCAGCACAAGCGGAAGGTAGTTCCAGATGTAGGGGTAACTGTGCATGGCCATCTTCGACTCTAAGATCGTGGCTGGCAAGTGTCAAGCCGAGGGGCGGCCGATGTGGGTGTCATCGAAAGAGTGCAATGTAGCTCTTGATGAGGCTGTCACCGAACAGCGTTCCCACCAGTCCTCCCGCGGCGAGAAAGCTGCCAAAGGCAAGCTTGGAGGCTGCCCCGGCCCGGCCGCGCGCCAGCAGGAAGATGCCGTACAAGCTGCCTGCCAGGACGGCAAAAAAGAGAGCGAGCACTGCCGGCCAGAAGCCAAGAAACGCCGCGATCATCGCCAGCAGCTTTACGTCTCCCAGGCCCATTCCTTCGCGATCCCGCACGGCTTTGTAGATCCAGCGCACCAGAAGGAGCAGAAGCGCGGCGCCACAGATTGCGGCAACCCGGGTGAAGATGAGGTTTTCCGGCCCCGTAAGGAAGAGATTGCCATGATCAACAACGCCGCCCGGGCTGGTCAGGTGCAGGCTGTGCTTGGTCAGGTGGATTTGATCTTCATTCGGACCCAGAAAAATCGCCTCCGTACAGACCAGAAACAGGCCGACGGCGATGCCGGTGAGGGTAAATGCGTCGGGCAATAGCAGCGTCTGCCAATCCATCACCATGAGGCCTATCAGCAGGAAGCCGAGAACGGCCATACCCAGACCGACCAGGATGTGAATCGCCCACCAGTCGGCCGTCAGTTGCATGTACAAGCCGACTGATGAAGATCTGAGTACATCGAAGGCTATGGTTGCGAACCATGCCCCTACGGCAAGCTCGACCGCAGGATACTGCCAGGAAATCGGCTGTCCACAGTCGCGGCATCTGCCACGGAGCAGGATCCAACTGAGCACGGGAACGTTGTCATACCACAGGATCGGTCGCGCGCAGTGTGGGCACCGCGACCGCGGACGGACGACCGACTGCGTCTTTGGCAAACGTGCGATGCAGACATTCAGAAAACTGCCGAAGAGAAGTCCAAGCAGAAAGGCGGCGGCCTCATAACCCAGCAACAAGCTCACGCCTTTGAGTATACGGTTCCCGCGGTACGGGCCTCCCGTCAGTCAGCAATCAGTAAGAAGGGTCAGCCAACCGAAGGAATCACCCCCCACGAAGTGGGCACGCCGCGCGTAGCGGGCCCGTCCGGCGGGACATATCTCTAAAAGTCCACATGCATGCGGGCGGACTCGACCAGCACAGGTCCGCGGTCCTGGTTGTAGCCCGGATGCGTGATGTACTGCAGATCGAGCGCATAGTAGATTCCGCGCCAGCTATGCAGGTTGTAGTAGCTCTCCAGAATGTCTTCGCGCGCATAGTGCAGCTTGCCGTCGCCGAGCAGAAACCCAAGGCCGCCGAGTCGTAGATATTCCTGATGGTCGGCCTTGATGGCGTTCGACACAAACGTGACGCCTGCTTTATCGTTGGGCCGCGACCAGCCCCGGCCAGAGTAGTCGCCGCCGAACTCGACGGTCTGATCGACCTCGGTATAGGCGAACGACTCGTGCTGGCCCTCGTTCCAACCGACGCGGCCAAAGACACGCATGTTCCTCGTGAGTTCCTGCTCCGCGTTCAAGCCAAAACCATACTTCACTGCGCCATAGGTCTCATGAAGCGTAATCGTCGGCGTAGCGTCAATGCCTGCAAGGTAAGCCTTATTGGCATCGCGATACAGGCCCATGTGGGCATGATTGACATAGGCGAGGACGCGGACGACGCTCTTGCGTTCGGCGGGAAGCATTTTGCCGAAGAGTGGCTTGCGCAACTCCAACTCCCAGTTCTGTCCGCTGGCACGGCGAAGGTTCCAATCGAGATCGATGCCATTGGCAACTGTGGGCATCACGGCAAGGGCGTAGCGTGCGGACCACTGTTTGTCGTCGTATTCGGCCACTGCGGCATAGGTGTAGCCGCGGGTGTCGGCGGCATAGTCCCACGCACCGTTATTGTCGATGGTCCAGTTCATGAACTGCAGGTGACTGTCGGTACCGATGCTATTGATGTCGAAATAGTCGGGCAGGCTCATCTTGCCGACGTGGAACTCGATGCGACGCTCCGGCACCTCGGTCGCTAAGGAAAAAGGTGTGCGGCCTGCTTCGACCAGGTTGCTGCTCAGTCCTATGGTCTGGTGAAGCTGGACGCGTGCCATGTAGGGGGTGGAGCCGAGATTGGGGTTGCGTACCACGTCGAGATTGGTAAAGCCGGCAAGCCCCAGCGCTTCGCTGTCGCCTCGACCACCCGAAGATTCCAGGTTGAAGATAACGTCGGTGTTGGTGTGCGGATTGCGGCGCAACTGCGCACCGAGAAACAACGTGCCCAGCAGGGATGGCTTGTACTCACCGCGGCTCAAGAAGCTATTTGTCCCTGCATACGGAGAATGAAAGGGGCCATGCGCCTGGAAGATGATGTTTGCCTGCCCGGCGATGAAGAAGCGCGAGCGATCGGAGTGGGGAAAGATGGACAGAGCCTGGCCCGAAACCCCTTGCGGGGAAGGTGCATCTGGACGCGCCGCTGCATCTGCGTCGGCAGACCGGGGCTGCTCGGGCGTCTGCTGCGCGAGGCATGCGACATGGAAGTTGGCGCTCAGCAGCAGCAAAGTCAGCAAGCGAACGTGCTTTCGTATCATCGAACTGTAATCTTCAAGCCTGAAGGTGAATAGAACGCGAATTTCAAGCTGCAGAGCCTTTCAGAGGTTTTGAAAACGCTCCACTGTGATTTGAGTCGAAGAGTGAATGCGAGTTTCCGT
The DNA here is from genome assembly GCA_030853485.1 of Acidobacteriota bacterium. Taxonomy (GTDB): domain Bacteria; phylum Acidobacteriota; class Terriglobia; order Terriglobales; family Acidobacteriaceae; genus Edaphobacter. The sequence goes on along the minus strand of JALYVA010000151.1, from coordinate 40,925 downwards.
ATAGTATACCCCCATAGGGTATATGAGGTGCCATGTCGCACACAAAAAAAGAACAGATCAAGTTGCTGAACCGGATAAAAAGGATTCGCGGCCAAATGGACGGGGTCGAACGTGCCTTGTCAGCAGATGGCCACGAGTGCGCGGACATGCTGATGCTGCTCGCGGCCGTGCGCGGTGGAATCAACGGGCTGATGGCTGAGGTGCTCGAAGACCACATACGGTTACATCTGTTGCAAGATGGACACGCGCCCCTGACACCCGAACTCGGCGAAGATTTGATCGATCTGGTGCGCGCCTACCTGAAGTAGGTCCAGGTGTCTAAGCAGAATGCTGTGCGCAGCATCGGGCTCGGCTGCTTGACCGTGCGCCTACCACAACGAGTCCCAGTCCCGCCAGCAGCGAAGTCGTCGCTTGACCTGTCATGTCTCGCCGTAATGGGGGTTGTACGTGTCATCAGAACGGCTGGCGTGGGATGCCGCTGAACGAGGCTAAGGATGCGCCTTTGAAGGGAACTTGCATTCCGGGGTGGGTCCGGCGTAATCTGCTTTTACACGGGAAAGGAGGATGGTCCAGCCTATGAAAATTGATAGTAACTGTTGCACAACAGTACGTGAGGTGACTGAGGCTTAGAGCGTCCATTGCTCTAGTCCTGGCGGTCTTTTCAAACGAAAGTCCACGCCGAGGTACAGTCCGAGTATGGGCGCCTCAGGTCAATCTCATCAGATCACCGCCAGACGGCTCGCCGCTCTCTCCAGAGCGCGAGCCGTTTGCGTTTTAACCCCATCCCGCGCGGTAAAATAGAAGTCATGAAACCTCTGGTCATTGCTGGACGGGCCTTTCAATCGCGTCTGATCGTCGGGACAGGAAAGTACAAGGACGGCGCCGAAACCCAGGCTGCCATCGAAGCCTCGGGCGCGGAGATGGTGACAGTGGCCGTGCGTCGCGTGAACCTTGACCGCTCGAGCGAGTCGCTGCTGGACTTCATCGATCCGCGACGGTACTTCCTGCTTCCCAACACTGCCGGTTGCTACACCGCCGAGGAGGCGATTCGCGCCGCGCGGCTGGGGCGGGAGGTGGGCCTCTCCGACTGGGTGAAGATTGAGGTCATTGGCGACCAGCAGACGTTGTATCCCGACATTCAAGCGACACTTGAGGCGACCCGCGTGCTCGTCAAGGAAGGCTTCACTGTGCTGCCGTATACCTCGGACGACATTGTGTTTGCGAAGCGCCTGATTGATGCCGGTGCCGCCGCGGTGATGCCTTTGGGCGCACCCATTGGCAGCGGACTCGGGCTGCAAAACACAGCGAACCTGCGCATCCTCCGCGAGCTAATTACGGAAGTCCCGTTGATAGTCGATGCCGGTGTTGGAACGGCCTCGGACGCCGCCGTAGCAATGGAGTTGGGCTTCGACGCCGTGCTGATGAACACTGCCATCGCCGCCGCCAAAGACCCTCTTCTGATGGCCGAGGCGATGCAACATGCGGTGCTGGCCGGGCGGCAGGCTTTCCTCGCCGGCAGGATGCAGCGCAAGCTCTACGCCACCGCAAGCTCGCCGCTCGAAGGGATATCGCGCTGATCCGGGACTCAAGCTTGCCAGCCGGAAGGTCTGGTCGAATGCGGTAGACTTCGCCCATGCGCGTATTTGGCATTGACTGCGGCACCGAGTTCACCGGCTACGGTGTGGTCGAGGTAGACTGCACCGCGCGCATGCCGCGCCTGGCCCACATCTGCGCGGGAACCATTCGTCTCAACAAAAAAGATAAAACGCCCCAGCGGCTCGCGCAGGTCTATGCCGAACTTTGCGCGCTCATGGCCCTCCACCAGCCGGAGTTCGTGGCCATTGAAGAAGTTTTTTTCTCCGCGAATGCAAAGTCTGCCCTCAAGCTTGGCCAGGTCCGCGGCGTCGCGATGTTGGCTGCCGCCACCTGCGGTCTGCCGGTAGCCGAGTACGCGCCGCTGTCGATCAAAAGCTCCGTCGTAGGGTACGGGCTCGCGGCCAAGGAGCAGGTGCAGTTCATGGTGCGCCGCCTGCTCGAAAACGAGAACGCCTTCGACTCAGCCGACGCAGCCGACGCGCTCGCCATCGCCATCTGCCACATCCACACCGCACAAACGCTTGAACTGCAGGCCGCGCGCAGATGAACGTTATCGCACGGGTTGCCATCAGCGCGCTTTTGTTTCCTACTCTCACCGGCGCGCAGCAGCCAGACCACGCAGTTGCGAACGTGCCGACAGCAGAGCCGGCCAGAATCGCGTTCCAGTTCGAGCGCGAAGGTCTCCCGATCCCGCGTTTCACCCTTGACGTCCGGGAGGATGGCGCAGCACGTTATCAGGCTGAACAGGCTGCACAATCGTCTTCGGACAGCTCCGTCCGTGGACAATCTGCCCAGCACATCGATCGCCCGCTTACTGTCACATCTGCTACAACAATAAAGATCTTCAGCGCTGCCCGTGCGCTCGACCGATTCAACATCGCATGCGCCTCGAAAGCGAAGAACATCGCCAACACGGGAAGCAAGACACTCAGCTACACGGGCCCAGACGGGACAGGCTCGTGCGTCTACAACTACAGTGAGAATAAGAACGTCCTTATGCTCACTGACACCTTTGTTGGGATCGCCAATACGCTCGACGAAGGTCGCAGGCTGGACTTTCTGCATCGCTACGACCGGCTCGGCCTCGATGCCGAAATGACCTTCTTCGCGCAGCAGATCGCAGAAGGTCGAGCGCTGGAGCTTGCGACGATCACGCCCACGCTGATCGCAATCACAGAGGACACCGCCGTCATGGAGCGCGTTCGCCTGCGCGCTGCCAAGATGCTTGAAGCCGCGCGGGAAGGCCGATAGCCCTGCTCTCGCATTCTCACTCTCCAATCGCGGGCGCCAGAGAACGGTAGAGCCTCGCCAATGACTCCAAATCCAGCGACTCCGCCCGCGCCTGCTCTGGGATGCTCTCTGGCCACGCGGCCGACACCTCTTCCGCCGTTCGCCCGGATGCTCGTAGATTGTTCCTCAGCGTCTTCCTCTTCTGCGCGAAGCATTGCCGCAGAAAGGAATTAAACCCGGGGGGATCCACATTCAACTCAGCAAACCGCGGCGCGAAGTGCAGCCGAAGCACGCTCGAGTAGACCTGAGGCGGAGGCGAAAACGCAGAAGGCGGCAGCGTGAAGAGATGGTCCACCTGCGCGTTCATCTGCGCGGTCGCCGACAGCAGTCCATAGTCGCGCACACCCGGTGCAGCCGAGACGCGGTCTCCCACCTCACGCTGCATCATCAGCACGGCGCGCGCAACCACGCCAGCACTGCCTGCGGCAAACAAGTGCAGCAGGATATCGGACGTAATGTAATAGGGAAGATTTCCTATCACGTCCACTGTCTCTCCCTCAGGCGCAAACGCGTGCAGGTCCGTCTTCAGCACGTCCGCTTCGACGATCTGCACGTGCGGCTGCTCGCGAAAACGGAAGGTCAGCTCAGCCGCCAGTCCGCGATCGAGCTCTAAAGCAATCAAATGCCTGGCGCGCCGGGCAAGAATTTCTGTGATTGCACCATGCCCCGGCCCAATTTCGATCACGGTCCGGTTGCTGATGTCTCCGAGGGCATCCACGATGGCGTGCCGCGCGGCATCATCGACCAGAAAGTTCTGTCCTAGTTTTGGCTTTTGTTTCATCTGCATTGCATGCTTCACCGGCAGCTCTTCTATAGACTAACGGCTGGCAACAAAGTCAGAGGACTCCTAGTATGCATATCGTATTCGCAGCATCGGAGTGCGCTCCCTGGGCCAGCACCGGCGGCCTCGGTGATGTGGTCAGCGCTCTGCCGCGCGCGTTGGCAAAATTGGGTCATCGCATCAGCGTTTTTCTGCCGTACTATCGCCAGGTCGCGAAGGCGATACCCGACGCTCCTGTAGTCCTGCCGAGCCTTACGATTCCGTTCTCTTCCTACAGCCGCTTCGTCCGCATTCTCGATGGCGGCGTTGTCGAAGGGGTCCAGAATTACTTTGTCGACTGCCCCGAACTGTTCGACCGCGAGGGCCTCTACGGCACGTCTTCGGGCGACTATCCTGACAATGCCGAACGCTTCGGGCTCCTCAGCCGTGCCATTCTTGAAGCGTCCAAAATCATCGGTATCCCAGATGTGTTTCACGTGCACGACTGGCAGACGGCCATGCTCCCCGTCCTGCTGCGTTCCACGTACTACTTCGACCCCGTTCTACGTCATGTTCCAACCGTGCTGACCATTCACGACGTTGCGTATCAAGGCTGTTTTCCTCCCCGCACGATGGAGCAACTCCTGCTTCCGTGGAATATGTTTACCTTCGACAAGCTTGAGCATTACAACGCCGTCAACTTCCTCAAAGGCGGCATCGTCTACTCCGACGCGATCACTATAGTCAGCCGAAAATATGCCGAAGAGGTGCAGACTGCGGAGTTCGGCAACGGGCTCGAGGACATCCTGCGCCGCCGCAGTGGCGATCTCTTCGGCATTCTTAACGGAGTCGATTACCGGGAGTGGGACCCCGCCACCGACCCCAACATCGCCGCCCATTACACCAGCGGGAATTTAGCCGGGAAACAAGAGTGCTGCCGCGATCTGCTCCACGCCTTCGGACTCGAAAATGTCACCGACAACACCGCTGTCATCGGTGTCGTCTCCCGGTTCGCCACGCAGAAGGGCTTCGATTTCATCGTCGAGATTGTGGATCGCCTGGTACAGGAGGACATCGTCCTGGTGATCCTGGGCAACGGCGAAGAATATTATGAGCGCCTGCTTGCAGAGCTGGCCGAACGCCACCCCTCCAAGGTCCGCGTGCAAGTGAAGTTCGACAATGTCATGGCCCACAAAATCCAGGCAGGCGCTGACATCTTTCTCATGCCCTCGCGCTACGAGCCCGCTGGCCTCAACCAGATCTACAGCTTGAAGTACGGCACCGTTCCTGTCGTCCGGGCAACCGGTGGCCTGGAAGATACCGTGGACGAACAGCCTTCCGGCGGAGGCAATGGATTCAAGTTCTGGGGCTACAGTTCGGCTGCTTTACTGGAAGCCCTGCAACGTGCGCTCGCCGCCTTCCGTGATCAAACAGAATGGATGCAAATCATGCAACGCGGCATGGCAGAGGACTTTTTCTGGGAAAAGCCCGCAGCCGAGTACGTTCGCGTATACGAGCGTGTGATTCAAAACCGCAGCTAGATCTATCGCGACAGCCGTGCAGCGTTCTAAGCATTGGCTCTGCGTCTAAGCAGAAGATGCAGCGGAACTCCCAGCAGGATAATTCCTGTGCCGATCAATGAGTTTCGCGGCTGATCGGCAAACGAGAACACCAGCACCCCGACCGCCGCCGCGATGAACAGCGCTGGCACCGCAGGATAGCCCCAGATGCTGTAAGGCCGTTCCGCTGCAGGTTCCCTGTGCCGGAACACAAAGATCGTGCTGCAGGTCAGAGCATAAAAAAGCCACTCTCCGAAGATTGCCAACGAAAACAAAGCCTGGAATCGCCCAATCGCGAGCAGGAGCAGGGAACTGAGTACAGCCTGCAGTATCAGCGCAGCCGACGGCGTGTGGAAACGTGGATTTACATGCGCAAGCTGTTTGAAAAACAAACCATCGCGTGCCGCGGCAAACGGCACCCTTGCTCCCGATAGCGACGAACCCACAAACGTAGCGGCGATGCTGACGGCCATGCCGATCGACACCAGCGTCGCGCCCCAGCTCCCCGCAACAGCATGCATCGCATCCGCTGCCGGACGTTCCGATACGGCAATAAGGCTTGCAGGAAGCACATATTGGATCGCTGCATTGGTCAGCATGTAGAGCGCGCCGACAACCGCAACTCCGCCCACCAGCGCCACCGGCATGCTGCGTTGCGGCCGCTCCACCTCGCCCGCCATCGTCACCACGTCGCTCCATCCATCGTAGGCCCAAAGCGCCGCGACCAGCGCAATCATGAACCCCGCAAATCCACCGCGCGCTCCGGTGAAGTCTGTCGCGAAGTTATGCCATGAGCCGCGATCCCCGGCAGCGCTGAAACAAAAGACCGCGATGACGACAATCAGCGCGCCTTTGAGCCAGGTCAGCAGAAGCTGCACATTTGCCGACCGCCGCGTGCCTATGACGTTTAGCAGTGCAATCAGCCAAGTCATGGCGATTGCGAAGATCTGACCCCACAGTAGATGCGCAAACGCAGGCCGCGCAAAAGCGCTGAAGAACGCAAACGTCCCGAGCACGCGCGCGAGTCCGGCCGCAATGGTCGCCAGCGACGCGGGCTTCGCGATCGTGATCTGCGTCCACATGTATAAAAATCCCGCAAGGTCTCCATATGCCTCGCGCAGAAACGCATACTCCCCCCCGTAGCGTGGATGCGAGGCCGTAATCTCCGCATAGGTCATGGCGCCGAACAGCGACAGAATGCCGCCGACGATCCATACCGCGTATACCATACGCGACGAGCCCACCGCGGCCATCATCTCCCGGGGCACCAGGAAGATGCCACTGCCGATAATGATGCCTACCACGATCGAGGTAGCATGCGACGCATTCAGCACACGCGGCAATTCGCTTTTGGTCTTCAGCATTCGTGATCGGAGACTAGCACACGCCTCTTTGCCGCACGCTAAGACGGAATCGAGTGCTAGCGCATACATATCCCCATTGAGGGTGGTCTTCGCTCCGAACAAGCGAGGCTTCGCCATGTACATACGCCACCGAAGGGGAAAGCATTGATGCACTGTAATCTCAAGCGAACGGCACGACCCGAGCGCCAGCTCTTCGCCAGCCGGTTCGAATAGCCAAAGTTGCCAGCAACGCGGAGAGTGCAGGTTCAGCATTTCCCGTGCAGGAGTGTACCCCTATGTACAGCTAGATTCAGTATCCGTTTCAGATGAGGTAGTCTGACACTGGCGAGCACCAGCGTTCTCCCAACCAGCACAAAGGAGCAAGAACAATATGACCTCCTGGCGCATCTGGAGAACTCGCCTCATCCTGTTCTTCGCCGTGCTCGGCCCTGGCTTCATCACCGCCAACGTCGACAACGACGCCGGCGGCATTCTCACCTACTCCTCCGCAGGCGCGCAGTTCGGTTATTCGCTCCTCTGGACGATGATCCCCATCACCCTCGCGCTCATCGTCGTGCAGGAGATGTGCGCCCGCATGGGTGTCGTCACCGGCAAAGGCCTAAGCGATCTCATTCGCGAAGAGTTCGGCCTGCGCATCACCTTTCTCATCATGATTCTCCTGGTGATCGTCAACTTCACCAACGTTGTCGCCGAGTTCTCCGGCATCGCCGGAAGCATGCAGCTCTTCCATGTCAGCAAGTACCTCAGCGTTCCTGTCTGCGCATTCATCGTTTGGATCCTTGTCGTCAAAGGCGACTACAAATCCGTCGAAAAAGTCTTCCTCATCGCCAGCGTCTTCTACATCGCTTACATCATCACCGGCGTCCTCAGCGGCCCCGACTGGCACCTTGCCATGTTAGAGACCGTCAAGCTCCCCGCACGCAGCATGTGGAACGATAAAAGCTACGTCTACATGACCATCGCCGTCATCGGCACCACCATCACCCCCTGGATGCAGTTTTATCTGCAGTCCTCAATCGTCGAGAAAGGCGTGACTGTGCGGCAGTACAAAGCCTCGCGGCTCGACGTTATCGTCGGCTCCGTCTTCACCGACGTCGTTGCCTGGTTTATCGTGGTCGCCTGCGCTGCTACCCTCTACACCCACGGTCTGCGTAACATCGTCGACCCGTCAGATGCGGCTGGAGCGATGAAGCCCCTCGCCGGCCAGTACGCCTTCATCCTCTTCGCCGCCGGGCTCTTCAACGCCTCGCTCTTTGCCGCTTCCATCCTCCCGCTCTCTACCGCCTACACCGTATGCGAAGGCCTGGGCTTTGAAAGCGGCTTGGATAAAAGCTTCGGCGAAGCGAAGTTCTTCTACTGGCTCTACAGCGTACTTCTCTTCGCCGGCGCGGCCGTCGTCCTCATCCCCAACTTCCCCCTGGTCAAGTTCAGCATCCTCTCTCAGGTCTTGAACGGTGTTCTTCTGCCCGTCGTGCTCATCTTCATGCTCAAGCTCATCAACAAGCATGACCTCATGGGCAAATACACCAACAGCCGATGGCTCAACATCATCGCCTGGATCACCGCCGCTATCGTGATCGGTCTCTCGCTTGTGCTGGTCTGGAACACCCTCCATAGCTAGGTACTCTTCGCACCCGGAACGTAGCTTCCAGCCAACTCACGAGCCTAGGCAGAACCTTTCCGGTCAAACCTTAGTGTTTCCGCTCTAATCTTTGGCGGGGTTCTCGAGCGAAGAAACAAAGGTCGTGAGGAAACGATTCGTCTGCTGCCCATCCAGAACGCGATGGTCAACCGTCAGCGTCACATACATCATCGGCCGAACCCGGAACAACTCACGTCCGCCGGTCTCGCACACCACCACTCGCTTTTGCACCTTGCCCGTACCCAGAATCGCCGCCTGTCCGTGCGGAAGAATGATCGGTGCGGCAAGCAGACTTCCGCTCACACCGTGATTGGAAAGTGTGAACGTGCCACCTTCCATATCGGCGTGGGTCAGCTTGCCCGCACGTGCCTTCTGCGTCAGATCGTGCAACGAGCTCGACAAGGCACGCAGATCCAAGGTGTGAGCGTTCCTGATGACAGGCACAACAAGCCCTCCCGACGGCAATGCAGTCCCAACCCCGAAGTGGACCTGGTCGAACAGCTCCAGGTGCTCCTCGTGCCACTTGCTGTTTACCTCCGGCACCTCGGCAATCGCCGCCAGTGCAGCCATAATCAGGTACGCCGTCACGCTCGGCAGAGACTCCGGATTTGCATGCCTCCGGTGCTCGCGATCCGCCAATACATGGAACAGGTCGGCTTCGAAGACCGAGGTCACATGAGGAGCCGTTTGCATGCTCTTCGCCATGTGCGTAGCGATCGTCTTACGCATCGGGGTATGCGCGACCATGCGGCCGGTGATCGCGGATCGAGAAACTTCGCTGCCCGATGCGCCGTCTGATGGCGAACTCTCGCGCTGTAACCCCGACAGGTGAGCGCGAATGTCTTCCGGCGTGAGCCGGCCACCGCGGGTCACCTTTGGGACCCGCACGGGGTCTAGACCCAGCTCCGCCAGAAGCCTGCGCACAGCAGGCGAAAAAGAATTATTCGCGTTCGCCAGCGAAGCGCCATCCGTCGTTGCGGCGGCCCGCGCAGACGTTCGGGATTGTGTACCACCTTCGCCCGGCCGCGAGGACAGCCCTGCACTATCCAAGCCCGAGGGCGAATCAGTCTCGATGCTTCCAAGCAGGTCGCCCGGCCGCACCGTCTCCCCGGCCGCTTTCTCACCCGCCTGCAGAACTCCTGACGCAGGAGCCGGTATTTCCAACGTCACTTTATCTGTACTGATCTCGACCAAAGGCTCGTTTTCCGTTACCCGATCCCCGGCGCGCTTCAGCCATGAGCCAACAGTTGCCTCTGTTCCTTCCCGTTCTTCCTGCGGCATTCTTATTTCGACAATAGGCACTTGCTTTCCCTTCGTTCAGAAATCGAGCGTGGCTCTGATCTGCCGGGCAATCGCACCCACCGTCGGAAGAACGGCTTCGAGCAGCGGGACGTTGTAAGGCAGCGGAATGTCCGGAACAGCAAGACGCTCGACAGGCGCATCCAGCTTGAGGAATGCCTCGCGTCCGATCACCGCGGCAATCTCCGCTCCGAAGCCGGCAGTTATGGTGTCCTCGTGCACGATAAGGCAACGATGCGTCCGGCGCACAGAATTGAGCACAGTCTCTTTATCCCAGGGCACGATCGTCCGCAGATCGATGATGTCCGCCGACGCGTCCGATTCCGCCGCCGCGAGCATGCAGCGTTCCACCATCGCGCCCCACGTAACAAGAGTAATGTCCGTACCTCGCTGCACCCTCTTCGCCAATCCGAGTGGAAGAGCAAACATGTCGCCTGGATAGGGCCGACGCGCCCAGGCGGAATCGAGTTGCGCTCTGTGCTCGAAAAAGATGCTCGGGTTTTGACTCCGCATTGCGGTGCGTAGAAGGCCAGCAGCATCCTCAGCGTTCGAAGGATAGATCACCTGCCATCCCATAGCGTGCGCAAAGGTGACCTCGCTCGAGACGCTGTGCCAGGGATCTCCGCATTTCGAACCGAAGCCTCCCGGCATACGCACCACGATCGGCGCATGGAACCGACTCGCCGTCCGCCACCGAATCGTTCCGCAGTCGTTCAACTGCTCCATGGCCGGATCGGCATATTTGCGAAACTGGATCTCTGCTACGGGCCTGAGACCAGCCATCGCCATGCCAACCGCCGTTCCAACGATGCCTTCTTCAGAAAGGCTCGTATCGAAGACTCGTTGGGCGCCGAACTCTGCCTGCAAGCCCATGGTCGCGGCATGCACCCCTCCTTTCGCGCCCACGTCTTCACCGAAGACAAGCAGCTTTGGGTTCGCCTTGAGTTCACTTTCTAGCGTTCGGCGAATCGCGGTAAGCATATTGATGCGTGCTGGTTCAGGCGGGCTGGGTGGTGAAGCTTCGACCCTCACCTCATCTTCCGCGAAGAGATGCTTTACGACTGCGACAGGGGACGTATCCGGATCACACGACGCAAGAGCCTCAGCGAACCCAGACTGGACCGACTCGAGAGCCTCGGTCTCCATTTCGTGCCACTGCAACTCTGAGATTGTGTTTGGTACCAGGTAAGAGCGCAAGGCAGGTAATGGATCTTTCATGCGCTCCTCCTCCACAAACTCCCTGCTCTTGTATGCCTGGGTATCTTGGCCAGAGTGTCCACACAAGCGGGGCATAATCAATCGCAGGAGCACGGGACCGGCGCCCGATCGCACGTGCTGCACCGCCTCGTGAATGGTCTGGGCTGTCTCTGCGGGGTGTGTACTGTCCGCGTGCAGAATGCGCAATTGGCGGAAAGATTCGAGGTTTCTGGCAATATCTCCCCCAGGTGTCTGCACCGAAGAGGGAACACTCAGACCATAACCATTGTCTTCGAGAAAGAAAAGCATCGGAAGCTTTCGCGTCGTCGCGATATTCAGCGCTGCCCAGAAGCCGTTGGTTGCAACCGAACCGTCGCCCCCAAGCACAACTCCGATGCATCCACGATAGCGTTCATCGGCAAGTGTTTCGCTATGGTAGCGGATCGCATGCGCCCACCCTGCGGTCGTGGTGTACTGTGTGCCCACTCCGCCCGCCATCGGCAGAACAACGCAGCCAACGTCACTCGGCATATTGAAGACCACGCCAATGTCGCGTCCGTCGCTGATACCTCCGCCTTTGCCCATGCCACTTTTGAGAGCATCGGTCACGCTAAGCCCTAGGGTAAGCAGCAAGGGCCGCGAACGGTAGTAGCCGCTGACACCGTCACGCTTCCGCGTCAGCATGGTCCCCAGAAGTATCTGGCCAAGCTCGTGCCCGCGCGCGCTGAACTGATACAGTATCCTCTTTTCGGGCAGAAGCCTGCTTTCCTCAAGATCGTCCAACGCCCGGGAGAGCAGGAATGTGCGCACAACACGGGTCCAGTCTATCGGCTCGTGCGCGGGCCGCGAGAGCGATTCCTGAGACGACTCTGATTGATGCAAAGTCATCATTGTTGGATCTGTAAGCGGCATCACTCTCCTGGGTTTCGGCACATCAATCGACATCGAAGCGTTTCATTCGGCCTTGAGCCATGAACAGGGGATCTAAGCCTGCGATGGGGCCGAACCTGCGCCTGTCCGGCTCTGGACTGGTGAGTGGCACTGCCGTTTTCATGCCGGCAATGCTGCGCTGCGCAAGCTTCTGGTAAGCTGCCGTTCCCGTCGTCTTCCAGTCCAGCTCTTGCTGGGTGACCTCTCGAACGACCTTGCCCGGAACTCCTGCCACCAGGCTACGAGGAGGAACCTGCATATCTGCCTTGATAAAAGCGAGCGCGGCGATGATGCATTCTTCACCAATCACCGCATTGTCCATAATGACCGCGTTCATTCCGACTAAGGCATTTCTCCCGACACGGCATCCATGGAGTACGGCTCCGTGTCCAACATGACCATCCTGTTCTATCACCGTGTCGCACTCTGGAAATCCGTGCATAACGCAAGTGTCCTGCAGATTACTTCCTGAATGCATCTGCAAACGTCCGAAGTCACCTCGCAGCACCGCATTCGCGCCGATGTAGCACCCGGCCCCGATGATCACATCGCCGATCAAGACCGCGGTTGGATGAACGAATGCGGACACATCGACCACAGGAATTAGTCCGTCAAACTCATAGATGGGCATCACCTATCTCCGTCCAACAAAGTCGCTCTTGGTTTCGCGCCACATACATTTTGAGATGGTCAAAGTTTCGCGAGACCCCCGAGCACCACAAGCCGTACATATTTAGCTGCCATAGAACACCGGAGCGCGTTTGCCAAGAAAGGCATTGACGCCTTCGCGAAAGTCATTGGTCAGACCGAGCTCTCGCATCGCATCGCGCTCGACCATCAGTTGCTCCGCGAACGTTCGATGGGCGCTCTGATGGATCGCATGTTTGGTTCGCGCAAGTGCGAGTGTGGGTGCCGAGGCGAGATGTTGAACAAGCTTTTCAGTCGCCGCATCGAATGCGTCATCTTCATAGCATTTCCAGATCAGTCCCCACTCCGCCGCCTGTTCGCCTGAGATTTTGTCGCCCAGTAAAGCGAGGCCCATCGCACGTGCGGTCCCAACCAGACGCGGCAGCAGGTAGGTGCCGCCAGTATCTGGTATCAGTCCCAGCTTCGCAAAAGACTGGATGAAACTGGCGGACTTTTTGGCAATGACGAGATCGCACGAAAGCGCGAGGTTCGCTCCAGCTCCTGCGGCCACCCCGTTTACGGCGCACACAACGGGTAGAGGGAGAGCTCGCAGCGCAAGCACAAGCGGGGCATAGTACTGCTCGATTGTTGCGCCAAGGTCGACGGGTTCGCTGTCGGATACAACCGTCAGGTCTTCGAGATCCTGGCCGGCACAAAATCCTCGACCCGCCCCTGTAAGCAGAAGGACCCGAATCCCAGCTACAGCATTTACCTCTGCGAGGGCGTCGCGAACTTCTTTATGCATGTTTACTGTGAAGCTGTTGAGCTTGTCGGGACGATTCAACGTGAGGCGAGCAATGCCGTCTGAGACGGCGAATTGGATGCTGTGATAGCTCATCTCGCAGTTCCTGCTTCTTCGATCGCTGCGAAGTTTCCGGCCATCGGCTCCGAGCAAGGCCGCTTTTGCACCATGGTCAGCACGTCATATTGTGCGACTACCTTGTCCTCCTGGTTCATCACCACAGCGTCCCAGCGGACTTCCCCGTATGTCTCCGTCATTCGCGGGTTCTTCTGTTTGCAGGTCAAAAAAACCCTGATCGAATCGCCCGGATAGGCAGGCGTTCGAAAGCGAAGATTATCGACTCCATAGTTTGCCAGCACAGGGCCGGGTGCGGGATCGACGAAGAGTCCTGCGGCAATGGATACGATGTAATACCCATGTGCGACACGTGCCCCGAAGAACGGATTCGCTTTGGCGGCATCCTCGTCCATGTGAGCGTAGAACATATCCCCGGTGAAATGAGCGAAGTGTTCGATCTCCTCGATCGTAATCAAATGGGATCGTGAGACCACGCAGTCGCCCAGGTCGAGATCTTCAAGATGCTTGCGGAAAGGATGTACTGTCTCGTGGCGCGTGCTTCCCGTGATCCAACGTTGGCCAATGCGCGTCAGCGTTTCGGGAGATCCCTGTAGCGCAGTGCGTTGAAGATAGTGCATGACCCCGCGGATGCCGCCCATCTCTTCTCCGCCTCCGGCGCGTCCCGGACCACCGTGAACGAGTCCCGGCAGAGGGGATCCGTGCCCCGTCGACTCACGCGCACAGTCACGATTCAGAATCAACATGCGGCCATGGTAGGACGCCGTGCCGAGCACAAAGTCACGAGCAAAATCGTTGTCATACGTGAACACGGATCCAACCAGGCTCCCTTCGCCAAGCTTTACGAGCTCGATGGCATCGTCGATCGAATCGTAAGGCATCAGCGTGGCCACGGGTCCGAATGCTTCCACGCAGTGCGCAGCCGCGTGGTTTTTCGGATTAGGACTGTGCAGCAGCATGGGTCCAAGGAACGCACCGGCAACGATATCCGCTCCCCTGACCTCGCACTCGTCTGGATGTCCGAAAACAAGGGTCGCGCCGCCCTTCCTCAACTCCCGCACACGCTCCCGGACTTCGTCGCGTTGTCCCACGCTGGCCAGGGCACCCATCGTAACGCCCTCGACAGACGGATCGCCGACAACGACTTTTGCAAGCCGTGCTCCGATCGCCTCAATCAGCGGCTGAATAAGAGGACGCGGAGCAAACGCACGGCGGATAGCAGTGCATTTCTGGCCGGCTTTGCTGGTCATCTCGCGAACGACTTCTTTTACAAACAACTCAAACTCCGGTTGCTCGGGTGTTGCATCCGGACCAAGCAAGGAAAAGTTAAGAGAATCGGCTTCCATGGTGAAGCGAACCGAATTGTTCTGAATCGCGGGCAGCTGGCGAAGCGTTAGCCCCGTTGCAGCCGACCCGGTAAACGTCACCGCATCCTGTGTCTCCAGTCGCTGCAGCAGATCGCCTGTACTCCCACATATCAGCTGCAGCGATCCTTCCGGAAAGATGCCCGAACCGATGATGTCGTGGAACATGAGTTCCGCAAGGAAAGCCGTCTGGCTGGCGGGCTTCACGATGGACGGCACGCCGGCCAGCAGCGTAACGGAAATCTTCTCAAGCATGCCCCAGCAAGGGAAGTTGAACGCATTGATGTGCACGGCCACGCCCTGCAGCGGTGTGCAAATGTGCTGCCCAACGAACGTCCCATTCTTCGATAGCATCTCCGGCGCTCCGTCCACCAGGAAGCTCTGGTTCGGCAGCTCCTTGCGTCCTTTGCTGGAGTAGGCAAACAGTGTCATGATCCCACCTTCAATATCTATCCAGGAGTCGCTCCGGGTTGCGCCTGTCGCACGCGACAATTCGTAGTAATCCTCCTTGCGTTCCATCAGATATTGGGCCAATGCTTTCAATCGCAGTGCACGGTCGTGAAACGTGAGTTTGCGTAACGCTGGATTTCCAATCTTGCGCCCGTGTTCGAGCATCGCGCCAAAGTTCAGGCCCTTGCTCGAAACCGTGCATACGGGTTCGCCTGTGATCGCATGCGCAATCGTGTCGCCGCCCTCCCCTGCGAACCACCGGCCTGAAGCATAGCTTTCGAGCGCCTTCATTGTTTTTCTCCTGTGTTTTTCGCGGGCCTCGCCGGAGGTCAAGTGTCCTGATCGAAATCAAGAACAATCTCGCTGCTCAATGGGTAGCTTTGGCATGTGAGTACAAATCCGCGAGCGATCTCGTAGTCTTCGAGCGCAAAGCTCACGTCCATATCGACCTTGCCCTGCGTCATCTTGCACCGGCAGGTCGAACACACGCCGCCTTTGCAGGAGTAGGGAAGCTCAATGCCTTGCTCGAGCGCGCCATCGAGCAGCGTCTGCCCATCGTTTTGAACGGAGAACTCGCGCCGGCGGCCATCTTGAATGACGGTCACGTGGCACACTCGATCGGCGCGTGCAACGGGCAAGGGATGCTTATAGCCAACGCGCGCTTCGGTCCCGAACAGCTCCATTCGGATGTGTTCTTTGCTTACGCCGTTCGCCTGCAGGCTCGCTGAGACCTCTGCCATCATGCTTTGCGGCCCGCAGATGTAGGCCACATCGATGTCCCGGGGATCGATCCACCGGCGCAATATCTGGTCGCACTTTGCGCCGTCGATCCGGCCATTGAACAGCTCGATATCCTGCTGCTCACGGCTCAGAATGAAGACGAGATTGAAGCGCTCGAGATAACGGTTCTTCAAATCTTCCAGATCTTCTCTGAAGATCACTGAGGAAGATGCGCGGTTCCCATAGATAAGCGTAAACCGGCTCCTCGGCTCCTCCTCGAGCGTCGACTTGAGAATGGAAAGGATGGGGGTGATGCCGCTGCCGGCGGCAAAAGCAACATGGTGGCGCTTCGACTCCGGCTCAAGTGACACGCCAAAGTGTCCTGCTGGAGCCATGCACTCGATGGTATGTCCCGGCAGCAGTTCCCGATTCGCCCAAGTTGAAAACAGACCATTCGCAGCCAGTTTGATGGCGACCGAGACGCGGTTCTCAAACGGCGCAGAGCAGATCGAGTAGGAGCGGCGCACTTCTCCCCCAGCGACCTCCGCACGAAACGTAAGGTGTTGCCCGGCGGTGTAACGAAAGGTCTCGCGCTGCTCCTCCGGAATATCGAACGTAATGACCACGGCATCGCGTGTTTCATTCGTACGGCTGGAGACGCGGAGTGGATAGAAGTTGTTCATCAGTCGGAACCGCGCTTAGTGACACTTGAAGTGGTCGAACGGCTCCCGGCAATCCAGGCAGCGGTGCAGCGCTTTGCATGGCGTCGACCCAAAGCGGCTGATCGTCTCGTTGCGGGTTGAGCCGCAGCGAGGGCATAGAAGCGCGGCAGGTGTTTCCGGTCCTTGTCCAAGCACGAAAAGGCTTGCGGCCAAGGGGTCACTGACGCCAGTCGCCTGCTTCGTCGGCGGAGCAATGCCGTAGTCGTTCAGTTTCTGTTTCGCTCGTTCCGTCAACCAATCGGTCGTCCATGGAGGCGAAAGCTGTACACGCAGAGCAACGCGTTTGATGCCACGTTCGAGCAGTTCTGTAAGGATCATCCGGCCGATGACTTCGGTCGCCGGGCACCCGGAGTACGTAGGTGTAACCGTCACGCAGGCAAGCTCAGGGTCGTCCTCGCTCCAGGCAACATCGCGCACAATCCCGAGATCGACGACCGAAACCACGGGGATCTCCGGATCGGGCACCTCAGCCAGCCACGCCCATATCTGATCGAGCGAAGGGCGGCCGCCGTCGCTCTTTTGCGCCACTGAACGCATTGTGTTCGACGCTTCACGCATGACTCTCTCGTTCACCATGTTGCCCCGGGATGAGCACGGCGGACTGCCTGCATTTCAGCCAGCAGGTAGCCCAGGTGTTCGCTATGAACACCCTGCTTGCCACCCTTCTGCATCCACGTATCGGGGGAGAGCATTTCTAACGTCGCCATGCCAAACACCTTCCCTGCATAGTCGAGCCACTCTCTTCTTAGCTCGCCCGGGTCGAAGCTTTCTCCTGAAGCCGCCAGTGCCTGGTCGACCGGATCCGGCGTAAACATCTCCCCCGTAAATGGCCAAAGCATGTTGAGCGCCTCCTGCGTGTACTCGCGGCTGAGGCCGGTGCCATCTCCCATACGCACGATCAGGTCGGAGCTGCGCCGCAGATGGTAGGTCACTTCCTTTTGCGACTTAGCGGCGATTTCAGCGATACGCACGTCCGACGACCGCATAAGCCGGCTCAGCGCCAGGCCGTGCCAGGCATCGAAAAGGAACTGCCGCATCATGGTGTGCGCGTAATTTCCGTTGGGCTGCTCCACCAGCAGAAAATTACGGAACTCGCGGTCGTTGCGAAGATACGCCAGAGCATCTTCGTCACGGCCTGCACCTTCGATCTCGCCCGCGTAAGCTAACCAAAGCCGTGCCTGGCCGAGCAGGTCGAGCGCGGTGTTGGCCAGAGCCATATCTTCCTCCAACGCAGGGCCCTTGCCGCACAGCTCGGAGAGCCGATGGCTTAACACCAGCGCGGTATCGCCCAGCCTGGTGAGGTATGCGACTTTAGCCGCTCGATCATGCATGGTCAGATATATTTCACTTCGGCGGGCATGGGGAAGAAGGTAGGGTGACGGTAGATTTTGCTGTTTGCCGGTTCGAAGAGAGGCTCCTTATCGACGGGGCTGCTGGCCGCGATGCTTGCCGAAGGCACAACCCAGATGCTGACTCCTTCGTTTCGCCGCGTGTAGACGTCTCGCGCATTGTTGATCGCCATCTCGGCATCCGATGCCCGCAAACTCCCTACGTGCTTGTGCGCGAGACCATGCTGGCTGCGGATGAACACTTCCCAGAGCGGTAATTCCTTTTCCATCAGGCTTCCTTCCTCTCAGAACCCTGCAAGGCATGCCTGCCGTGTTTGTCCGCGTAGGCGGAAAGTGCTTCGCGGAACCACGCTCCATCGTCATGAGCCTTGACACGCGTGCGCAGTCGCTCCTTGTTGCATGGCCCGTTTCCCTTCACCACGTTGTAGAACTCGTCCCAGTCGATCGCACCGAAATCATAGTGGCCCCGGGCTTCGTTCCAGTTCAGATCCGGGTCCGGCACCGTGAGTCCGAGATATTCTGCCTGGGGTACTGTCTGGTCCACCATCTTCTGGCGCAGTTCATCGTTGGTGAAAAGCTTGATGCCCCATTGCAGCGATTGAGCACTGTTGACCGATTCAGCATCGCTCGGCCCAAACATCATCAGCGATGGCCACCACCATCGGTTCAGAGCATCCTGCGCCATCGCCTTCTGCTCTGCAGTCCCCCTGCAAAGCTGCAACAGGAGATCGTACCCCTGGCGCTGGTGAAACGACTCTTCCTTGCAAATGCGCACCATGGCCCGGGCATATGGGCCGTACGAGCAGCGGCAAAGCGGAATCTGGTTGATGATGGCCGAGCCGTCCACCAGCCACCCGATCGCGCCCATGTCAGCCCAGGTCAGCGTGGGGTAGTTGAAGATGCTCGAATACTTCGCTTTGCCTGCATGCAGATCGTCGATCATCTGGCCCCGCGATGTGCCCAGCGTCTCGGCAGCACTATAGAGATAAAGCCCGTGCCCTGCCTCATCCTGCACCTTGGCAAGCAGGATGGCTTTGCGCTTGAGGCTCGGCGCGCGTGTGATCCAGTTTCCCTCCGGCAATTGTCCGACGATCTCGGAATGAGCATGTTGGCTCATCTGCCGTACAAGAGTTTTCCGGTACCCCTCGGGCATCCAGTCCTTCGCCTCAATCTTAATCCCGGCGTCGATGCGCGTTTGAAAGGCTTGTTCTTCGCTCGACATCTCAGCGACGGGGCGAATGGATTTTGTGCCGGTTTCTACAAGTTGTGCATACACAGCAACTCCTCCGCACGGCCGTATCGGTGCCAGGATTGTTGTAGTGCTACAGAATCATGATTGTCAACAGATATTCTGTATGACATGGATGTGGTGTAACGATATCCGGAAATCCATGTAGCATGTGAGTCGATCCACCTTCTCGATGGCGCCCAAAAACTCCGAACTCGAACGTCTTTGCCTCCGGCTCATGCGGGCCGACCCCCCGCGTTCGAAGTCGCTCATTCTTACCATCTTCGGCGACTCTCTTCTGCCTCATGTATCGCAATTGTGGCTGGCTGACCTGATTACCTTGCTCGAGCCCTTGGGAGTGAATGCACAGCTCGCCCGCACCAGCGCGTTCAGGCTGGCGGCCGAAGGTTGGCTCGCATCGCGGCGAGAGGGCCGCAGCAGCCTGTACTCGCTGACGCAATCAGGCGAGAGCCGGGTCAGACATGCCTATTCGCGCATCTATGATCCACCCGTGCAGCAGTGGGACGGAGAGTGGACCATCCTGATTCCCGGGGAAGAAGGAAGCTCCATCAGAGGCCGGACAGCACTGAGGCAAGAACTGGAGTGGGCTGGCTTCGGACGGATAAACGCCAGGCTTTTTCTCCATCCTTGCCCCGATGTCGGCGTGCTCAACGAGATACTTGTGCGGCTCCATCTGTCCGACGACGTGGTGTCGCTCCGGGCACGCGATCTGGATGCAAGTTCTTCGCTCTCGACGGACACATTTCCTTCCGGGTGCTGGGACTTGCCGCGTGTGGCAGCCCACTACCATGCCTTCCTCAAGCACATTCGCCCCGTTCTTCCGATGCTCGGCAGGGAACTCAAGCCGAAGACCGCATTCGTCCTGCAGACGCTTTTAATCCATCGCTTCCGACGCGTGGCCCTTCACGACCCGCGCCTGCCTGCGACGTTGCTTCCGGAAGACTGGCCAGGGCATGAGGCATACGAGGTCTGCCGTCACATCTATCAGCGGACCCATGTGCCGGTAGCGCGCTACCTCTCGGAGACCCTGGCCGAGGCAGAGGAGGGAAGAGTGCTCCCGTCGCCTGGCTTCTTCGATCGCTTCGGCGGTTTGCGCTGACCGGACTTCTGCCAGCGGCTCCCTCAACCTCCTGCTAGAACCGGCCCAGACGAAAAGTGTCTTTGAGGATCAGGACGAACCAGAGCACGGGGGATGCAAGCAGAAGCGCGTCGATGCGGTCGAGAATGCCGCCATGTCCGGGCAGCATGGTGCCGGAATCTTTGACGCCCGCACCGCGCTTGATGGCAGACTCGAGCAGGTCGCCAAGTTGCGCTGCCACGTTGAGGATGGCCGCGAGAAGAAACGACTGCCAGAGCGGCTGGGAGATATGGAGCAAAGTGTTGCCCCGTGCCGTGAGAGCGTCTGCGATCAAGACAACGAGCCCCGCGGCAAGCATGCTGCCGGCGATCGAGGCGATGGCGCCCTCCCACGTCTTGCCCGGGCTCAGACGTGGAGCAAGTTTATGTTTGCCGAAAGCACGTCCGATGTAGAGCGCCGCAATATCGCCCGACCACACGCACACCATCAGAAACACGATCAGCGCAACACCGTCCTCCTGTTTCCAGAGCAGGGGAATCAAGGTCAGCGGATAGGCGATGTAGATCAGTCCGAACAGGCCCTGGGCGGTGTCGGGAAGCACTTGGATCAGCGGAGCGCGGAAGCCGTTCCAGGCGAACAGGACCAGCGTAAGCGCGCTCAGCACGGGAAGCTGCGCCTCGACAGGAAAGTTCGGCAAGGTGACCACAAACGCGAGCGCGGTGCCGATCACCATCCACCAGATGGGAATGCGGAGGCTGGCACCATGGGCCTCCGCGCCAACGGCGGCAAGCTTCAGGTACTCGTAAGCGGCGAGCTCAGCGACGATCGCGGCGAAGAGCGTTATCATCCAGAGCTGGCCAAAAAAGATGAGAGCGAACACGGCGACGATGAGGACAATGGCAGTGAGGATTCGTTTCATGCGGTCCTTGGCAAGGATACATTGCCGCGACGGCGTGTGTAGAGACTTGGCCTCCCTCCAGCTCCGCGGAAGCGTTTCGTACCGGCGCGCTATGAATAGACCGAGAAGGACTCACCAAACATGGAGCCTTGCTTTTGGACTGCTCCCGGGTGGCGGCGTCGTCCCGATTGTCATCCCAATGCTTCGATGGGGATTCCGTTGCCGCCTTCCGCTGCGTGGAGGCGAATCGAAGAGGCTTTCGTGTGTCTTCGCAAGCGTCAACCTAGTAAAATTCGCGATGTGACGAAATACGTTGATGGGAACAGTTCGAGCAAGTGGCGTTGCTCGCTCGTGCGGAGCGGGGTCGAAACTATCCGCGTCTTCTGCGCAGCGATCGCGATGGTGGCTGGTTTGTTGCCTGTCGTGGCTGTTGCACAGGACAACCATTCACAGGGTCGGAACGGAGTCGTTCTCCAGGGGAAGGTATCGAGTTCTTCGGGTGCTCCGGTTGGCGATGCTATGGTGCGGCTGCAAGTGCAGGGGAACTCCAGGGCGGTGGAGACAAAGACAAATTCCAGGGGTGCGTTTTGGTTTGAGAATGTAGTGTTCGGTACTTATTCCGTGAGTGCTCGAAAGGCGGGACTTAACAGCTTGGGCGTTGTTGTTGTAGCTTCGCCGGGAGAAAATAAAGGGCCGATCGACCTGGTGCTCGGTTCCTCAGGTTCCGGTGCAGGTTCTGCTGGTTCGTCGCAGGCGATGGAGTTTTCGGATGAGCCGAACTTTACCATTGCGGGCGTAACCGACTGGACGGCTGTTGGGGGACATGGATCGGACTCGACCTTGCGAACGAGTGAAGATCTTGCGCGTGAGACGCTTACGCTGAAGAATGAAAAAGCGAAGGAGGACGCACCTGCCTCGTCTGCAGGAGGGGAAGAGAAGGAGGCCGAAGGTGAGTTGCGGGCGGCTCTTGCGGGGGCTCCCGGAAGCTTTGCGGAGAACCACCGTTTGGGGGTTTTCTATCTTCACCATGGAAGATGTAGGGAGGCGATTCCGTTGCTGGAGGCGGCGTACCGGATCGATCCTGCGATGGACAACAGCGGGTATGATCTGGTTCTGGCATACCAAGGTGCAGGCGATCTGGTGCAGGCGCGAGACCTGGTTCGAAGGCTGCTGCTGCGCAAGAACACTGCTGACCTGCATCGCATCGCGGGTGAGATAGACGAGAAGATGGACGATCCATTGGCTGCGGTACGAGAGCAGGCAGAAGCGGTCCGTCTGGACCCGAGTGAGCGTAATTATTTTGGGTGGGGGTCGGAGTTGTTGCTGCATCGAGCGGTGTGGCAGGCAGTGGAGGTCTTTCGAGCAGGCGCGAAAGCATATCCGAAATCGGAGAGGACGCTTACAGCTCTAGGGACGGCCCTCTTTGCGGGGGCGTTGTATGACGAGGCCGCAGTTCAGCTTTGCGCTGCTTCGGATTTGAACCCGACCGACGCCGATCCTTACGTGTTCATGGGCAGGGTCGAGAGGGCGTCACCCGCTCCTTTGGCGTGCGTGAGCCAGAGGCTCGGACGATTCGTTCAACAAAAGCCTGGAGACGCTATGGCAAATTATATGTATGCGATGACGCTTCTGAAGCAACAGGAACGCGCCGTGGACCCGCTCGCCCAGCACCAGGCGGAGGATCTCCTAGCAAAAGCTGTGGCGCTCGATCCTAAGTGCGTGGACGCTTACCTGCAGCTCGGAATTTTGTCTGCTTCCCAGCATCAATATGAAAAGGCAATCGGTTTTTACACAAAGGCTATCGAAGTAAATCCGCAGTCCGGGGAGGCACACTACCGGCTGGGTGTGGCCTATGACCGAACAGGTGCGCCGGAGAAGGCCCGTGAAGAGTTTTTGCTGCACGCTGAGATTGAAAGGCGGCAGGCTGCCGAGGTAGAACGTCAGAGAAAAGAGATAAAGCAGTTCCTCGTAGTCCTTCAAGGACAACCAGGTGCTGCGCATGCTCAGTGAGGAAACCTCATTTTGAGGGTGGCTTTGAGGTCGCGATGATGCCGTCGCCTTCGCGGATGGTGAGAATCTGATTTGCTTTGACTTGGGTGAATCGTTCGGTTTTCTGGGTGGTTGGCCATTTGACTTCGATTGCATCCACAATTTCCACCTTTCCTAACCCAAAGTGAAGGCGCAGATCGCTTTGCGACATGACGCTCGCGCCGCTGCTGACCTCGTCCATCTGGATGTGTTTTCCGGTGATGATCCTGGCTCGCGCTCCGATGGCGGTGCGATTGCATTTGGTTCCAAGCAGCTTGAGCTTGATCCAGTTGTTTTTGTTGCCTCCGTCGTTGCGGAGGAGCGATGGCAGGTCATTCATGTTGAGGACCAGCGCATCCATGTCGCCATCATTGTCGTAGTCGCCAAAGGCTGCTCCCCGGCTAGAGAAGTGTTCGGAGATGCCTGGGCCCATCTCTGAAGAGATGTCTTTGAAATGGCCATTGCCGAGGTTCTTGTAAACCAAGCGTGGGTTCTTGAATGTCTGGTCGAGGTGGTAGTTGTCGATCTCCGGGTACACGTGTCCGTTGACTTGAAGAAGATCCTGCCACCCATCGTTGTCGTAGTCGATAAAGCCGCATCCCCATGCGACATAGCGGTTGTTGACTCCAACCCCGGCGGCGAAGGTGACGTCGCTGTAGGTACCGTCTCCGTTGTTCTTGTAGAGATTGCAGGTATCGTCGGCGAAGTTGGTTTTGAAGATATCGAACCAGCCATCGCAATCGTAATCGGCCACGGCTACGCCCATACCCGCCTGCTCGTGCCCGCCTTCACTGTAGGCACAACCGGCCATGACGGCAACATCGGTGAAGGTGCCGTCGTGGTTGTTCTGGAAGAGGATGCTTGGTTCGGAATCGACCGCGACATAGATGTCGGGCCAACCGTCATTGTCGAAGTCGTATGAGACAGAGGTGATGGAATATCGCGGGCCAGGCTTGAGAATGCCGGATTTCTCTGAGACGTCGGAGAAGGTACCGTCTCCGTTATTGTGATAGAGGATGTTGGTGTCACCGAGCAGGCCGCGGGGACCGCACATGATGGGTACGCCCTTCCACTGACAGAAGTGGGCGTCAGAGGCGGCGGGTATCTGCTGGGGATCAAGCTTGAGGTAATTGCAGACAAAGAGATCGAGGTGCCCGTCGCGGTCGTAGTCGAGGAAGGTGCAGCCTGCGCCCCAGCGGACCTGCTCCTGGTACAGGCCGGCTTTGCGGGTAACGTCGGTGAAGCTTCCATTGCCGTTATTGTGGAAGAGAATGTTGTGGCCCCAGAAACAGCAGAAGAGATCATCCCATCCGTCGTTGTTATAGTCGCCGACACAGACTCCAGTCTGCCAGCCCGTAACGCCGAGTCCCGATTTCTCTGTGACGTCGGTGAAGGTGCCATCCCGATTGTTCTTGTAGAGACGGGAGGTGGGTGCTTTCCCTGCCGCCCAGTGGGTGTCGAGGCGGTTTCCGTTTGTGAGGTAGATGTCGAGCCAGCCGTCATGGTCGTAGTCGAAGAACGCGATCCCGCTGCCTTTGGCTTCGATGATGGAACGCTTGTGATCGATGCCTCCCCAAACGTTGGGGGTGGTGAGGCCAGCCTGCTGCGCGACATCGATAAACTGCACCGGTGATGGCGAGGAATTGGAGGTTGCGGCGTGTACGAGGGTGGGATCTCCCCATTGAGAGAGTGGCGTGGCGAGGAGGTCAGTCAACGAACCACCCAACACAAGAAGACTCGAGCCGAGGAAACGTCGGCGGGGAAGATTCATAGACTGTGATTATAGGTGCCCTGCTGGTGGCTATGGAGGGGTGGTTCTTCCCAGATGCACATACCCTCCAGCTCCACTCATGCGAGGTGACGTTCAAGGGCTGGCGTTCAGCATCTCCTCGGCTTGTTTCGCATGGAGGTTCTCTGGCTGCAGGCGAAGGAGATCCCGCACAACCTGCCTGGCTTTTTCCCGGTCGTTCTTCAAGGCATAAAGGCGTGCGAGGTTGAGGTAAGACTGGTCGAAGCCGGGGACGAGGCGAATGCAGGTTTTGAATTGCTCCTCTGCCTTGGCGTACTCCTGTTGCTGGACGAAGAGGACTCCGAGGTTGTTCAAGGCTTCGGGATATCCAGGACGCAGCTCGATGGCCTTCTGAAGATAGTTCGATGCACGCTGCATCTGGTTCTGCTGTGCATAGAACATGCCCAGGCTGTAGTTGACTTCAGGATCTCCAGGTTCGAGTTCAAGCGCACGGTTCAGGCTGTCCTGTGCTTTTTCAAGTGCCCCTTGGCGACGGTAAACATTTCCAAGGTTGAGAAGCGCGACAGCGTAGTTCGGACGGAAGGCCAACGCCTGCTGGAAGTTCTGGATGGCATCATCGGGGCGCCCCTGCTGGGCGGCCATCATGCCGAGATTGTTCCATGCTTCGGGATAATTTGGACGCAGCTTCAGGGTTTGTTGCAAATATTGTCTGGCTTGCGCGAAGTCGTTCCTGCGCAGGTTGAGAGTGCCGAGATTGTAGTAACCTTCTGGGTCGTTCGGCTTTGCGGCGATGACCTGTTGAAACGATTCGGCAGCCTGCTCCAGATACCCGTGCTGAAACAGAGCAACTCCGTAGGTAAAGTCGTTGCGCTGGAACGCTGCCTGGTAGAGCGCGCCTCCGAGCGGCAGTGCTTTTTGCATGCGAGCCGCTTCGGTGGTGGGGATCGATCGTAGGTCCTGAAGCAGGCGTTCGGGGGCGATGGGCCCCTGACATACTTTCACGATCATTCCCTTACGATCGAGAAGGAACGATGTTGGAATGCCTAGGTCTCTGCGCCGGTCGAACATGTAGCGGTAGATGATGTTGTAAATGCCGGCTACATCCGTGGTTGCGAAGAGTACAGGGAAGGGAAAGTTTTCCTGCGTAGCATACGCGTGCGCTGTGCCTGTGCTACCCGGGTCATCGACGTTGATCGCGAGAACTTTGAGCTGGCTCCCGATAAGCGTTTGATGGTGTTGGCGCAGAGCTTTGAGTTGATCCTGAGACACCACCGATGCAGTTGCCCAGAAGGTGAGGAGAACGAAGCTCCCTTGCAGCGACTGCAGATTTCGGGGGCTGCCTGTGAGATCTTGCAGGGAGAACTCGGGCGCTTTGAGCGGTTCGATGAGCCAGGTTTCCACCTGGGTCGGCAGGGGCTCTATCATCGGCGACGGGGCTGCCTGCACGTACGATGAGTTTGCCGCAGCGAAGGGTTTGGCCGTGAACGTGGCTGTGCCTTCCTCGAGTTCGATGCGGTGGTTCGCCGGAAGATGGTCGAATGTTTGCGAGAGTCCGCTTGGCCAACGGACCGTGGCGCGAACTTGCTCCTCGGACTTTCCTATTCCGAAGAACACCTCCTTGGAGTGCTGCGCGAGGAAGCCGGAGCCGGCTTGGAGGTACCGCGTCTGCGTCAGAGTTCCTGCTTGCAGAGTGATGGCTGCTCCGATGGCGTCGCGATTGCTTTTTGTTCCGCGCAGGCGGAAGGCTATCGAGTTCCCGATGTCCTTCATGGAGTTGTGCAGGACAGAGAGCTGTGGGGCGTTTCGATTCTTCAGAATAAGTTCGAGGCGGCCGTCGTGGTCAAGGTCGGCGAGGGCGAAGGACCGACTGTCTTCGGGGAAGTCCAAGCCAAGCGCACCGGAGACTTCGGAAAATGTGCCGTCGCGATTATTGGCAAAAGCTACATTCCTTTCGTGTCCACTCCAGGAGTTATCGGAACGTATCAGTTCATTGAGAGCGTTCCAGCCGTGCTCGTAGGCCAACGATGGTGTGGCATCTTCGGGGGACTTTGCGACAACCTGCCGCCAAAAAAAACTGCCGAGGTCTGTGCGCTGTGACTCCGGCTGTGGCGCGGAGATGTACCCGTTAGCAACGTAGAGGTCGGGATGGCCGTCGTGGTCGAAGTCCCAGAGATCCGAGCACCATGCCCAGCGGCCCATCTCTACTCCGGCTTGGCGGCTGATGTTTTGGAACTCGCCATTCCCCTTATTGCGATACAAAGCGTTGCCTCGAGCGTGGCGTTGATAGAGCGCCCGGGTCTCCTGTGAAGCTTTTTCCTGAAAGATCGCCTGGGTGGAAACTCGCTGGCCTGCGGAAGACCACATATTTGCGACGTAGATGTCCTGCTTGCCGTCGTTGTCGAGGTCGGACCAGCAGGCGCTCATGCCGGCGCCCGCGTCTTCAACGTGCGCCGAGCTTGAGACCGTGCTGAAGGTGCCGTCACCGTTGTTCCGGTAAAGATTGTTGCGCCCGAAGTCGTTTGCGACGTAGAGATCCGGAAGGCCGCTTGTGGTGGACTCACCCCAGGCGCAAGCGAAGCTGTAGCGATTGTTATCGACGTTCAGTCCGGCGATTTCGGTCTTCTCGATGAAGGTCGCATCACCTTCGTTGTGCATAAGGCAGTTGGCCGGACCGTTGCGGGCGTCAAAGTAGGGAACTGGATAGTGGTACTGGTCGAGGCCAAGGTAGTAGCTATAAAGGCAAAAGTATATGTCGAGGCGGCCGTCGCGATCATAGTCGGCAAGGGCGGCGTGGGTGAACGATCCCTGTGGCGGATTCTTGAATTTGAAAGCATCGCGTTTTATCGCGAAGGTGCCGTTACCTTGATTGAGAAAGAGCAAGGGACCGCTGCCGCATACGACCAGGAGGTCCTGAAGCCCGCTGTTCCGGAGGTCGGCGAAGAGAGCGCAAGCGGTATTGTCGAGTACGCCTACTCCCGATGTCTCGGTTACATCTTCAAACGTGCCATCACCGCGGTTCCGGTAGAGCCTGTTTGGAAGACCCGCAGGTTGGCAGACATAAACATCGTCGAATCCATCGTTGTCAAAGTCACCCGCGGACACACCATTGTTGCCGTACACATCGATGCCACACGCGCCGTCGAGGACAGTACGCCAGTAGTCAGAGCCACGCAACATCTGCTTCTTGTAGGAGTCCACTTCACCGAACGCCTGAGTTGTGACATCGACAAAGCCAGGAGAGCTTGCGATGGTCAGTATCTCTTGGCTGGCTTGCAATCGGTGCATTGTCCAGCTATCAGAGGGGCCGCGGGACAGGTCGTGTGACCATTCGGTGCGCCAGGAACCGACGCGCTCTTCACGTTGCTGACTCCCACGTGCGGCGACGATGTCGTATCGAATATCGAGGCGGACGGACAGGGGACTGGTCGAGATCTCCTCGATCCCTGTGATCTCAAATTCGGCTACTTCAATGTGTGAGAGCTGTCCAAGCCATGTTGGGATTTCGTGGAGTAGCTGCTCGCGGCCATGAACGAGCGCGTCATCAAAGTGCCGCTTGACCGCGTCGATGCCGTAGCCGGAGCGTAGCTTGGTTTCGCTGGAAGGGAGAAGCGAAGAGGCTGCGATGGTGGGGGCCAGCGAACCGGCAAATGCGGAAAGATCGTGGGAGGACGCCCGAAGAGTTTGGCTCCACTGGTTGAGTCGGAAGCTGATCTCAAAAGCGTATTTTTCCGTAACAAACGCATCTGAACCGGGCGCGACGAGGCGGAGAACATCTTCCAGAGGAGAACTGTCCGGGTAGTGTGGCCTGAGCCGGATGTCAGCGTAAGTGAGGGCGGGAGTTTGCGATAGGGGATGTGTGGAAGCGCCATACAAGAGAGATGTGGCATGAAACGGCGACGGGCGGAGAAGGACGGGTGCCAACCCCATACCTTTGAGGATGCTCCGCCGGGAGAAAAGTTGATTTCCGTTGTGGTGACGCGGCATTCAAGAAGTTCCGTAGAGCGCAATCTTAGCATTACGGACAGAGAAACAGAGCTTGCTTGAGCGGATGCGAAGGTCGGCGAAGGCATCCACCGATGGGTGGAGCAACGCTTAAATCTTTTGATTGACAATGGGCAGGACATTCATCTAGATTTCTCACGACATCAATGTAACCGGTTACTGGATCTCAAGCCTTTCGTAGGTTTGGACCAGCGTGGCCTGTTCGGCACAGCGCAACGAGTTTGTAAGAAAATTGAGGTTATTCGGATGGCTATGGATCGCAAGAATTGGCTTCGACGTTACGGTTTCATCACCCTAACCTGCTTGTGCCTTCTTTTGACGCACACGCAAAGCATGTTCGGTCAGGTGGATGAAGGCGCGATCAACGGAACGGTCACAGACGACAGCGGAGCGGTAGTTCCGGGTGCGCAGGTGACGTTGTTGAACACAGACCAGGGTCTGTCCCTGGAGACCACCACAAGCAACTCAGGTGTATACATCTTTTCTCCGGTGAGAATCGGTCACTATACCGTTACGGTGACCGGACAGGGTTTCTCTGCAACATCTCAGAAGAACCTGACGGTGGCTGTCGGGCAGAATCTGCAGGTGAACGTACAGCTCAAAGTGGGTGAAGCGACTTCGACGGTTGAAGTCACCACCGCTCCGCCGCAGTTGGAGACGGACGAGTCTTCGGTTGGACAGGTGGTCACAGAGCGCACATTGAACAGTCTGCCGCTAAATGGACGAAACTTCACGTTTCTTGCTCAGCTCAGTGCTGGCGTCAATTCGTCGCAGGCAGACACGCGCGGCAATGCGGCTTCTGGAGCTTTCACGGCCAACGGGTTGCGGCCGTCACAAAACAATTATCTGCTGGATGGTATCGACAATAATTCCAACGCAGTTGACTTTCTGAATGGAACGAACTTTGTCATTTTGCCCCCCTTGGACGCTATCCAGGAGTTCAAGGTGCAGACCGCCGACTTCAGCGCGGAACTAGGTAGGTCGGCCGGTGCGGTTCTAAATGCGACCATCAAGTCCGGCACGAACAGCCTGCATGGCTCCGTCTGGGAGTTCTTCCGCAATGACAAGCTCGATGCTGCCGACTACTTCGAGAAGAAAAAAGGAAAGCTGCGCTTCAATCAGTTCGGAGCGACCGTCGGAGGCCCGATCCTCAAGAACAAAGCTTTCTTCTTTGGAGACTATGAAGGCTTCCGGCGCGTGCAGGGAAATACGCTGTCTGGCATTTCGGTGCCCTCGGTTGCGGAGTCTAGCAGTGGCTTCACGAACCTGTCAGACCTGATATCCGGACAGTCTGGTGCCCCTCGTACGGACCTTCTCGGCCGAACAATACCTTTCGGCACAGTCTTGGATCCGGCAACAACGCGTGCGGTTAGCAAGGGCGCCGTTGATCCTGTGTCAGGCTTCGTTGCCTCGCAAAACGGTTATGTACGAGATCCCTTCGGTACCTGTGGAGCAGGCACGCAGACTTTTTCTCCCGCTGGCTGCGGTCTGAACCAGATCCCTGCGGGACGCCTGGATCAGAACGCGATAAAGCTGCTTAGCCTCTATCCGGCGCCGAACAGCCAGGGCACTTCGCTGGGTAACAATTACTCCACAAGTCCAAATCTGTACGAACACCGCAATGCATTTGATACGCGCGTGGACTTCAATCCGTCGTCGAAAGAGCAGATATTCTTCCGCTTCAGCTACGTGGATGATCCTCAGTTTATTCCTGGACCCTTTGGAGGGATTGCCGACGGAGGCAGCTTCCAGCAGGGAACTCAGACCGCGAAGTCCGACCAGGCTGTGCTGGCCTGGACGCATGTATTTACGCCGCAGACGGTGAACGTTGCACGGGTCGGCTTCAATCACTTGCACACCACTCGATTTGGTCCGGAGGGAACCACCCAAGGTGTCCCGGCGCAGTTCGGCATCGGAGGCATTCCGCAGTCGGCTGAGAACGGCGGTTTGCCGTCTATACAGATCAGCGGGCTCAATCAGCTGGGCAGCAATGATTATCTGCCTTCAGACGAAGTCAGCCAGACACTACAAGTCGCGGATGACTTTACAAAGATCTACGGAAAGCACAGCTTCAAGATGGGCATTGAATACCAGGATGTCCACTTCAACACGCTGCAGCCTGCGTTCTCCCGAGGTGAATTCGACTTCAACGGCAACTACGCCGGTGTGGTTGGACAAGGTGGCGATCAGACCGGTCGTGCACAGCTTCTTCTCACACCCACAGCTGCCGACTACCCAAACCAGGGCGGCGTAGGTTATGTGGGAGGCGCGAACGAGGTACATGCGTCCAATATCAACAAAACCTATGACACTCGGGTATACTTCGCTTCCTATTTCCAGGACGACTGGAAGGTAAACCCCAAGTTGACCCTGAATCTAGGCCTACGCTGGGATTACTTCAGCCCAATTTCAGAAGCAAATGGCGGGCAGGCGAACTTTGTTCAGGATGGCCCTCCCAATGGGGTGCCTACCTACTTGATTCCCGCCTCCGGTAAGGACAACCGGGCATTATCCTCGACGGCCAACAATCCATCTCTCAACGGAAACGGCTTTCTGGATCTGCTGGCCAAGGACGGAATTGCACTTGGCTCGACGGACAGGTACGGTAAGGCCCTTGTTCAGACGCAAAAAACGAACTTTGCGCCACGGGCGGGCTTCGCCTATCAAATTACCCCTTCGTTGGTCGCGCGCGGCGGTGTTGGATTATTCTTCAACGCCTTTGAGAATGCAGGCTACGGACCAAATATCGGCGAGAATTATCCTTTCTCGTATAACTTCGACTACAAGGGAACCACGGATGCTGCACCGTTCGCCTCGGGTCCAAACCCCTATGGTTCATGCGCAAACGCGGGCCCCGGAGGAAGCGCAACGATCGATGCTGGGCTCTCCTGCAGTTCCTTTACACCTCTTGCAGTGAACGCGGCTGGTCTGAGTCTGCAAGGACTTCAGTTCAAGTACATCACGCCGCGCACACTTAGCATGAACGTCACGCTGCAGTATGCAATAACCCATAGCCTCTCTGTACAGGCAGCTTACGTCTTCACAAAGGGCAACAACCTGCAAGCAGGTATCGGGGACAATGAGGTAACTCAACTGCTCCCGGCAAATATAAGTACAACGCCATACGTCCCGTTCAAGGACTTTAATCAAGGCGGTAGTTATCAGCAGACGATTGGATACAGCAACTACAACGGGCTACAAACTAAAATCGAGCAGCAGTTCTCGAATGGTTTGAGTTTTCTTGCAACGTACACATACTCGAAAACTCTCTCCGATGCGGGTGACCTGCTCAACGGCGGAAGTACAAACGGATACCGCGCACCGCGCGTACCGGGCCTCGGTCCAATGTTTGATTACGGCTTGGCCGACTTTGATATTCGCCAGGTGGTTCACCTAAGTGGCGGCTATCAGTTGCCGTTCGGCAAAGACAAGATGTTCCTGGCCAATGCAGGTAAGCTGGCAGACGCAGTCGCTGGAGGATGGGGCCTGAACTGGATTGCGACCTTACAGGGGGGCCAGCCAATCAGTCTGGGCTGCCCGAGCGGAACTACTTCAGGAACGAACTGCAACGATCTGCAGGTCCCGGGTCAGAGCCAGAAGCTTGGCTTGCACACGGACTCCAATGGAAAGCTGAATTGGTTTGGAAATCCTGCTGCGTTCCAGCAACCCTGCATACTCGGAGCCAATGGTCCGATTCCCAACAGTCCTGCGGGATGCATCCCCCTTACCGGCAGCGGTCTTCTCGGCGGCGGTCCGTCCACAACCTTCGGGCCCGGCTTCCATAGGCTCGACGTGTCCGCGTTCAAGGCTTTCCAACTCAGCGAGCGTTTTTCGATGCAGTTCCGGGCCGAGTTCTTCAACGTTCTCAATCATCCAAACTTCAATGCTCCTAACTTTGGCGGCAATGGTGTAACGGCGATCGGAAATTCGGGTAACTTCAACAGCTCGACCTTCGGTGAGATCGGATCGACCCGCGATGCTCCGTATGATCCGCGGCAGATTCAATTTGCTCTGAAGCTGTACTATTAGGAATGTTGCAGCAAAACCCCGGAGAGGCGCTTGCAACACGCGCCTCTCCGGGCTTGTTTTCAGGTATGAGCTGCAGAGTACTTTTCTGCACGACGATGAGGTGGTTGTGAGTCATGTCTCCCGGTTGCGGCTTGCAGGTTGTGCCGGGTTGCTTCTGGTTAGCGCGACAGGCGGGGCGCAAAGATCAGCAACCCCGGACGACGGGAAAGAAAAGTTCGATCATCAATTTCAGACCGCAGCAGCCGACTACCACGCAGGGAACTTTGCAGCTGCCGAGCAACGATTGGAGGAGCTTGCACCCGAGGTCCCTGCCAGTTTCGAGGTTCATGAACTTTTAGGGCTGACCTATGGTGCCCGCTCAGAAAAAACGAAGGCAGTAACGGAGCTAGAGTTGGCGGTACGGCTGAAGCCAGATTCTGCAACGGCGAGGACAAATCTGGCGGCTGCCCTTTCCAAGCAAGGAAGACTTGCGTTAGCCGAAGTGCAGTTCCGGCAGGCAGTTGCACTTGACCCTGCGGATTTTACTGCCAATCACAATCTTGCCGAGTTCTACCTCCAGTCGAACAAAATCCTCGAGGCCGTTCCTCTTCTTGAAGAAGCGCAGAGAGTCGCTCCTTCGTCGTACGACAACGGCTACGATCTCGCGCTCGCGTACTTCTTGACTGAACGGCTTAACGATGCGCGCCAGCTTACCCAAAAGCTTCTACAGCAGAACAACACGGCGGAGGTGCATAACCTAATGGGGCAGGTGGAAGAAAAAGAAGGAAACTTCATCCGGGCAGCGACTGAATTTCAGTCAGCTGCCGAGATGGAACCCACCGAAGATAATTTGTTCGCTTGGGCTAGCGAACTTCTTCTCCACAGGGCTTACGAACCATCCATTGCTGTCTTTCAGCAGGGTATCCGGCGATACCCGCGCTCTCCGCGGCTACTCGTTGGCCAAGGGATGGCGCTCTATTCTCAAAGCAAATATCAAGACGCGATCAAGTCGCTATTGGCCGCGGCAGATCTAGATCCTTCCGATGCGCGGTGTTACTTATTCTTATCCAAGTCCTACCTTAGCTCGCCCAGCCAGGCAGACGAGGTGATAGAACGATTCCGTCGCTACTCGGAGCTTGAGCCACATAATGGATTGGCGCAATACTACTACGCAATGAGCTTATGGAAGGGAAGGCGGCTCGATGCCTCGGAGGTCGATTCTCATCAGGTAGAGTCGCTGCTCCAAAAGTCGATTGCATTGGATGGAACCCTTGCTGATGCTCACTTGCAACTTGGAAACCTCTATGCCGAAGAGCATGACTTCGCCCATTCCTTTCCGGAATACGTACAGGCGCTCAGATTGAATCCGGAGCTTTCAGACGCTCACTATCGTTTGGGCCAGTATTACGTGCACGTCGGGAAGAAAGATGATGCGCAAAAAGAGTTTGCTATTTATCAGCAGCTTGAATCGAAGCGGCTGGATGAATTGGACAAGAAAAAAGCTCAACAGTTTGTATATTCAGCAACTGCTGGCTCTGCGACGAACCATTAAGCCTCCGATTCCGTGTTCTGTGACTAAAGATGCGTCTAGTGATTGCGTAAGGAGATTGTTTTGACGGCCTCGTCCCTGTTGAGAAAAACCAGCCCTACCCGATCTGAAGTTGCCTGGCATCTCGGGCGGAGTCGACGCGAGTTTTTGCGCGCTTCTGCAGGACTCGCAATGGGAACGGCGCTTATGAGTGGCAGTCCGTTTGTGCACGGAGAACTGGCGGCCAAGAAGCGGAAGGTGATTGTGGTGACGTTTGGCGGAGGTGCCCGGGACCAGGAGACGTTCTCCCCGGAGGGGCAGGAAAATATCCCGCATATGCTTCAGGAACTGGCTCCGCAGTCCAGCTTTTTTACCCGAATGATGAACCATGGCATTCTGGGGCACTACGTGGCCACAGCAAGTCTCGCGACCGGTGTCTACGAGACTCTGAATAATTTTTCGGCAGTACCACCGGAACATCCCACCGTATTCGAATACTTCCGCAAAGACCTGAATCGCCCCTCCTCGAGTGCGTGGGTGGTCGCGCCCAGCAATGGTTTCAACCGTATCGGCGAAAGCGACTATCGTTCGTATGGTCGAGGTCTCGGCGCTCGAGTCATTTTGCCAAAGCGTTTACTGAGTGCAGCAACAACGGGAGCGACAGCAGATTACGATCACCTGTTGCGTGACAACTACGAGACGCCGCTGTACACACCCCAGATTGGCGGCGGCGAATTTGAACTTCGGCAGATGGAGCAGATATTGAAGCTTTCGGTCAACGATTTCATGGCGCACGCGCGCACGATCTCGAGCCCGGACGAGCTTTCCATGTATATCGCAAAGCGGCTGATGCAGAGAGAGTCGCCCAATCTGCTTTGGATTACGATGCACGATATCGATGTCGCTCACTCGGGGGCGTACTCTCTTTATGTCGACGCGATTCGACGCACAGACCGGCTTTGTGCGGAGTTGTGGACCGCGGTTCAGGCCGAGCCGGAATATGCTGGCAATACCACTATGTTTATTCTTCCAGATTTTGGCCGGGACGCTGATCAGGACTCTGGCGGGAACGGTTTCCAGCATCATCGCACCGGAGATGCTGCCTCGCGCACCACTTGGATGATGGCGCTGGGAGCAGGGGTACGTCAAGGGGTGGTATACGATCGGCCGTTGCAGTCGATCGATCTTGTGCCGACGCTCGGCGCAATGATGGGATTTTCGCCCAGGCTATCAGAGGGCGTGCCGATTCACGAGTTGTTATAAGCCTATGCTACCGCGCGATCTCAAACCCGAGCAGTTCGCCGCATATCCGCCCGAGGCAAGCAAGCTCGTTGTGGCTCACCTGGATGCGCTGCGGCAATTACCACTGAGTTTTGTGCCGAGCTTGCTTCGGGAGGCCATTGAGTACGACTTCAAGTTCCCCACAGAGCGGACGGCAATCGCGAAGGAACTCGCCGCCATCAGTTCTCTTACTCCTGCACAGCGCAATGAGCGGTTTCGGGCGTTCTCGCGCCTGTCGCTTTCTGTGAAACTTGAACATCTGGATTGGATCAATCAGCCTGGTCAGTTCGTCGAGCAATTGTCTGCCTACCTCTGGACCACGCACCAACAGGATGCGTTCCGAGCGGCGGCGTTAGCGTACGAAGACCTTACCGAGAAGATCGCGGCGCCACATCCGATTGCCATGCGCAGACTGGGCATTGCGGTCATCGGACAAGGCGTTGCGTCTTATGATAGGCCTCTGTTTCGGAACCTCCGGAAGTATGGCACCTACTTTCGAAACGTCAAACCGGATCGCGGAGTAGAACTTCTGCTGAGCGCAGTGGAGGCCAGGGCGGAAGCCCACCCGGTTCGTTACGGGCATTGGTATGTGGACGGCGGTGAGGCGGCCGATCATAGCCCTTTACTGAGCTGCGTATCCTTTGAGAGGCTGGCACCTGTACGCGCTGCGCTGTTGAGAGATATCCAGACGGAAATTGCGAAACCGGGAATGGGGCCAGAGGAGTTGCGTACGTATATGGTGCGTCTTTCTCCCGCCGATCTCGGAATGGATAAATCAGGGGACGAAGTGTTGCAGCGCTTTCAGGTGAAGCTCTTCACCGAGGGTTCTGGAACGCAAATATTCAGCACAACGTTTGCTCAGTGGGCGGCGCGAGAGGCGTTGCGAAGAGCGGAGCCGCTTACCCTCCTGATGCGCGTCGCCCCCCGGCAGCGGCAAAGATCGATGAATGAGCTATTGTCTAGCAACAATGGCCCCCCAGAGCTCGATGTCACAGGATCCCTGATTGATGCTGATATGGGAGCTTACTATCAATGGATCAACCAGCAGAGGCTGGCGGGATCGGAACACTCTTCGTTTCTAGTCTGGTTTGAAGGACATAACCAAGCTCTTGCGATAGGCCCGTCTCTACCACGGGGAACGGAGTCAAACTCCAATCTCAATCTTAAAGATTTGCTTTCTTTGGCTGTGGGGTAGTCGGAATTTCGGCCATAAATTTCAAATCAAGGCTCAATCAGATGAATTTATCTACGTTGACTAAACCTGAACAGATAAGAAGTATCGGTCAGTGAAGGGCAGGTTGTCTCGGCGGATCGCTACATACAGGATCCAGAAGCTCCAGTTCTACCTAAGTACTTCGCGTTGCGTTTGATCGTGTGGCTCACACTTGAAAGAGACGCGATTTGCTCCGCGAAGAGTCGAACCAGCGACTATGGAGTTCCAAAGGGTAAGAAAACGGAGAACACCGTTCCTGAATGGCCGTCGCATCGACTACTGCGAAGATGAAGCGTTCCCTGATGACGGTCGATGATCTCTTTGGAGACCCACAGACCGAGACCTGTTCCTTCCATTCCCTTTGTGGTGTAGAACGCCTCAAAGACATGGTGAGCTACGCCTGGTGACATTCCGGCTCCGGTGTCGGCTATGGTCAAAAAGGCACCCCTGCAACCGGTTCTCCAATGCGTTCCCATTCTTGATCGAAGCAGGAGGCGCCCGCCGTTTGGGGACATAGCGTCGATGGCATTTCCAATCAGGTTGTTCAACACCTGCCGAATCTCCCCGTCGAAGCATGTGACGGGATCCATGGCCCGATGACGCTGTTCAACGGTCACCCGCGCATTGACGAGCTTCGGGTGAAAGAGCGAAAGAGCATCCGCGATCAGGGCTTCACAACTGCAGGGCACTGCCTTCGTGGATTGTTTATGAAAGCGGAGGGATTGGCTGGTGATGGCGGAGACGCGACTTAGCTCGGTCTCTGCTGTTTCAACATACCGAAGCGTCTCACCCTCCGTCAGATCCCGGAGAATATACAGGATATTTGTCACGGATTCGAGTGGGTTGTTGATCTCATGAGCGATCGAAGCAGCCAGGCGTCCTACCGCGGCCAGCTTCTCCGTACGCAACAACGCCTGCTCTGCCCGCTTACGGTCGTCTACGTCCAGCGTTGCAACCACGGCCCCGGTC
This sequence comes from Acidobacteriota bacterium, assembly GCA_030853485.1. GTDB lineage: Bacteria > Acidobacteriota > Terriglobia > Terriglobales > Acidobacteriaceae > Edaphobacter. The sequence goes on along the minus strand of JALYVA010000151.1, from coordinate 3,175 downwards.
ATCTGCCCAGCATCGTTCGTGATCGGTGCACTCGTGAACTGAACCCAGGCCTGAGTTTCGTCACCACGTCGATAGAGGTACTCGCCGGAATGGATGCCGCTGTCGCGGAGTGTTTTGGCTAAGGGGTACTCGTTAGCCTCAACCTGTCGGCCATCGGCGTGATAGCTGACCCACTCGCTATACTGCTCGGCGCTGGCGGAGTACAAAATGGGATGCCGCAGAAGACGCTCGACCTGCGGATTGCCACCTGTGATGCGACCGGCGGCATCGGCAAAGACCAGGCCAATCGGCACGTGATCAAGTATCGCGGCCAGCCGGTGCCGCTCTGCCGAAAGAGCGGATCGTACCTGCTCCAACTCGTCTATTTCGGTGTTGATCCCAAACCATCGTGTAATCCTGCCTTCGGGATCGCGCACCGGAGACACCCGTGTCATAAAGGACCGATACACGCCATCGTGCCTCCGCAGTGGGAAAACCATCTCGAATGGCTCGCCTGTTCTGATGGATTGAGTCCACCTTTCCATGACGGCCGGAAGCACCTCCGGCTTGTGCAATGACTGCCAACCCCAACCTTCCATTTCAGATGGGCTCGTGCCGCTGTACTCGTACCACCGGCGGTTGTACCAGGTGATCGCACCGTCGGCGTCTGCAATCCATGCAAGAGTAGGAATCATATCCACGAACCGGGTCAGGTCGCGTTCGCTCTCCTCAAGGGCTTCCTGCGCTCGATAGCGCTCTGAAACATCGCGAAACACAAGCACAACCCCCACCAGCGAACCTTTACCGTCAATAATGGGGCCTGCGCTGTCGTCGATGTGAACCTCGGTGCCGTCGCGTCGAATGAGAATGGTATGGTTTGCCAAACCAACAATCACGCCGAGCTGACGCACCCTCTCCGCTGGGCTTTCGACCTCCTCACGGCTGCTTTGATTGATAATGCGGAAGATTTCCTGAAGCGACACGCCTTCTGCTTCTGCCTGTAGCCAGCCAGTAAGAAATTCAGCGATCGGGTTTAAACGAGTGACCCTGCCTTCAGCATCGGTGACGATGACCGCGTCGCCGATGCTTCTGAGGATCCGCGCTTCCGAGGCTCGCGCCTCCCTGGCGGACAAAACAGCCGGAGTAACTTCCTGACAGGTCACAAGCACCGCCCCGACAGAGCCATCCGCTCCGAGGACAGGGCTGAGGTAGTAATTCCAGTAAGCATCGCACAGCGTGCCCCACCGATTCACTGGGATCAGGACATCTTTGCGAACCGCGCTTCCGTCGCCGCGCATGACCTTGAGGACATCCGGCTGAATTGCGGGCCACGCATCTGCCCAAACTACAGGCACCGCCTCGCCCAGTGCAGCCGGATGCTTGCCGCCAAGCAGTTCAGAGTATGCATCGTTGTAGATCATGCGCAGTTCCGGGCCGCAGAACAGGGCTGACGGAAAAGGCGCGGAGAGAACGTTGTTTACGCTGACCACGAGGGCCGCGGGCCAATTTTCTACCGCTCCGAGCGGCGTTCCGCTCCAGTCAAAGGCACGCACCTGATCCGCCATGAGGCCGATAGCTTGGACGCGCAAACCGACGATGGCGGGCAGGCCATTGTTGAGCGAGGGAAACGACTTCGTACGATCAGACATCGCACGAATATTGTCTCCTATATGTTCCGTTCATCCAACTACTTCTGCACTTTCGGGCACGCCTGTTGACGGGCAAGATTGCAGTTACGGAGAGTCAATACAACAGAAGCTCCGGCGGCCATAGCCGAAGGATCCAAGGCTGCGATCGATGAATATCTATCCGTTCAGTGGGCCCGGAACGACTCATGTTCAATGCGATCGAGACTATTTTGAATCTCCTGCACAGCGCGCTGGGCAGCCGGCCGCCAATCCTGGTCGTGAATTTCCGTTGCGAATAACACGACTTGCAGCTTATTGCGCACCAGGTCGTCAAAGGTATGGCGGATTTTGACCACGGCAGCTTTTCGCGCACGGCGCTGTGAGGAGCGGACCACAAAGAAGATGGCTCCGTGCAACACACCCACGGCTAGCGCGCTCAAAGCCGCGGCCTTCCAGGGCGTCACGTTTCGGAAAATGGCAAAAACCGCGATGACCACAAGGACGCCAGCAGCGGTGAGGATCAACTCCAGATATTCGAGGAGATTTTTCATGAAGCGACTATAAACCAAGGTCCGAAGTGAAGGTGATGCAATCACTGACCCTCCGTCTCCAGCTCTGCAACCACGGATTCGGTGCACAAACTTACACAATGACAAACAAGCAATGGAGCCTTCGACAGCCACGTGGCTTCGTCCGACTCTGGTTCCGCACTGGACGAAACCCAAACTCATTGGTTTGACTGAGTTGGTAGACCGTCCCAGAGTGCCTGCAAGGAGGAATGGGCATATGGATTGCGCACACTTTCAGCTCACCCGACTGCCCTGACGCTCAGCTTTCCTGAGGGTTTATAGCCCTCCATGGAGTCCAATTCAAGGCTTCCATTTGCGACGCGCGCATGTCCGCACTGAAACTGTTCGAGTCTGGGCAGCGTGTTGCGAAACCTGTCGCCGGACCGTCGGGTGCGGGCAAGCTTCCGTCTAGCGCGCCGGCCAGGCCTCCGGACCCGGTTAGCCTTGACGACAAGCTGGCCGCGCTTTCGAGCAAATGGGAGGTGCGGTGAGGCCGGAGTGCGTGCCGCGAAAGGGGTAGAAAATTATTTTCATGCTGACTGCTTGTGGAGGCTAAAAAGGCGATAGCGCCGCGGCGGGGATGCTCACCTTCTGCGGGTGGTACCCCCCCACCCCCCCGGGGGTTGTGGTAGCTAACATGCCTCTATTCATGCACATACGTTTTTGGATCTCCCCAAATTCGTCATTCCAGGGCAGTTACGGGTAGATTCGTCAAAGCAAAGGATTTAGAGTACGCATACAAGGAAAGCCCCGGAGTTCGGGGCTTGTTTTTGTTCTATATCTCTATTATACAGGATTGAGGAAACTACTACGCCACGGCCTAACCCTAAATCTATGTAAGAGTTAGCTCGTTTTGGGGCTTGACAAGGTTTTTTGGGGTGGTTTTGGACTGTAAATGGGGCGGTTTTGGGGGTTGGGTTGTCGCTTTCGATGCCTTTTCATGGTGGGATGGTGGTGTGCCGTCGGTTCCTTCTGCCCGGGGGGTGTTCCGGGGGGGAA
>JALYVA010000091.1 GCA_030853485.1 Acidobacteriota bacterium | reverse complement strand
AGCGGGGAGGACGCTGAGGATTCCGGTGATGGTGTCGGCAGCGTCGAAGACGGGTTCCTGACCCTCCTGGAGGTCTTTGTTGTAGGCGAGGGGGAGGCCTTTGATCAGGGTGGCGAGTGTGGTGGCTGCGCCGAGGAGGCGGCCGGATTTGCCTCGGAGGAGTTCGGTGAGGTCGGGGTTTTTCTTCTGCGGCATGGCGGAGGAGCCGGTGGAGAAGGCTTCGGGGAGGTCGAGGAATCCGAATTCGGCCGTCGAGTACAGTGTGAGTTCCTCGGCGAAGCGGGAGATGTGGATGCCGAGGGTGGCTATGGCTTGGGTGAACTCGAGGGCGAAGTCGCGGTCGGAGGTGGCGTCCATGCTGTTGGGCGTGGGGGCGTCGAAGTGGAGGCAGGCTGCGGCGATGGTGCGGTCGAGGGCGAGGGTTGCACCTGCGATTGCTCCCGAGCCCAGGGGGCAGAGGTTCATGCGTTTGCGGGCGTCGGTGAGGCGGGAGGCGTCGCGGTCGATCATGGTTACATATGCCAAGAGCCAGTGGGCAATCAGGACGGGCTCGGCGCGCTGGAGGTGGGTGTAGGAGGGCATGGTGGCTTCGCCTGCAGCTTCGGCGAGTTCGATGAGGGCCTTGCGCCATGCTTTGAGGCCGGTCAGTGTTGTGTCGATGGCTTCGCGGACGAAGAGACGCATGTCGGTGGCAATCTGCTCGTTGCGGCTGCGTCCGGTGTGGAGCTTGAGGGCGAGGTCGCCGATCTGTTTGGTGAGTTCGAGTTCGACGTAGTGATGGACGTCTTCGGCCTGGGGGTTGGCAGCGACGATGGCTTCGCCTTGTTCGGACTGCTGTTTGGCTACGGCGCGGAGGCCTTGTTCCATCTGCAGTAGTTCTTCGCTGGTGAGGATGCCGGCGGCTTCGATGGCGCGGGCGTGGGCGATGCTGGCTTCGGCTTCGTAGGGGACTAGGCGCCAGTCGAAGGGGAAGGAGCGCTGCCAGGATTCGAAGGTTGGGTCAAGTGGTTGGCGGAAACGGCCGGACCACATCTTGATTGATTGAGTGCTGGACATATTTTGGCTCTCAGGACTTTGGATTCGCGTCGATGCAGGACGGCATTGATTGAAGCGGCACATGCATCGAAATGAAGTTTGGCGAAGGATGCTTGATCTCGATCGGTTTTGCGTTAGGTGCCTCGTCATGAGCGATCTGGCAGGTCACTTGGTCTAAGCGACCGTGTTCAATTTCGATTTCGACGATTCCACGCGATTCTGACTGAGCGCGGAAAAAATACTGCATTCCGGGCTCAAGAATTAAGGCAAGGTGATGCCCGCTAGTGGGGTGGCCGCCGTACCAAGCAGCGAAGTCATGCGGCCCCGAAGCAATGCTCAACGTAGCAAAACGGTCGTTTTTGGCGAAGGAGAATCCCTGGTGAAATGGGAACAGCTGCTGAGTACCGTCGTAGATTGACCCATAAAATATGCCTGTGTCTGTACCAGGCAATCCGCTCTTGAGACGGGAGCCATGAACGTAGAAGGTGACCTGAGCGCTTTGCCCAAATCCGCGGGAAGAGAGCACCAAGAGGATAGCGAGCAACAAGAGTTGAGCTCTGCTATACTTCAGGCCTTTTCGTGTAAAACACAAAAAGGCGTATAAACCGTCTTTCATCTCGTTATGTCCTTGCTATTGCCACTGCTCAGGTGGGGCATTTCGGAGCCTTTGCTTAGGGTGATGAGGCCGGTTTGGGCGTAGGTGATGAGTTTGGCGCGGGTGTCGGTGATGTCGAGGTTGCGCATGGTGAGCTGGCCGATGCGGTCGCGGGGGGAGAAGGTGGATTCGCCCTTTTCCATGGTGAGGCGCTCGGGGTGGAAGGTGAGGTTGGGGGATGCGGTGTTGAGGATGGTGTAGTCGTTGCCGCGGCGGAGTTCTATTGTGACCTCGCCGGTTACAGGTTTGGCGACCCAGCGCTGGGCGGCTTCGCGGAGCATGATGGCCTGGGGGTCGAACCAGCGGCCCTGGTAGAGGAGGCGGCCGAGTTTGCGTCCATTGTCTCGATATTGCTCGATGGTGTCCTCGTTGTGAATGCCGGTGATGAGGCGCTCGTAGGCGATGAAGAGGAGAGCGAGGCCGGGTGACTCGTAGATGCCGCGGCTTTTGGCTTCGATGATGCGGTTTTCGATCTGGTCGCTCATGCCGAGGCCGTGGCGGCCACCGATCTGGTTGGCTTCGAGCATGAGGGCTACGGGGTCGGGGTAGTCGGTGCCGTTGAGGGCTACGGGGAATCCTTGTTCGAAGCGGATGGTGATGGCTTCGGGTTGGATGGCGACGTCGTCACGCCAGAAGGCAGAGCCCATGATGGGCGCGACGATCTTCATGGAGGTCGAGAGGAGTTCGAGGTCTTTGGCTTCGTGGGTCGCGCCGAGGATGTTGGAGTCGGTGGAGTAGGCTTTTTCGGCGGACATCTTGTAGCCGAAGCCGGACTTCGACATGAAGGCGGACATCTCGGCGCGGCCGCCGAGCTCGTCGATAAAGGCTGCGTCCAGCCAGGGTTTGTAGACCTTGAGGTCGGGGTTGACGAGCAGGCCGTAGCGATAAAAGCGTTCGATGTCGTTGCCTTTGAAGGTGGAGCCGTCGCCCCAGATGTTGACGTCGTCTTCCTTCATGGCGGTGACGAGCATAGTGCCGGTGACAGCGCGACCGATGGGTGTTGTGTTGAAGTAGGTGACGCCGGCGGTGGTGATGTGGAAGGCGCCGGACTGGAGCGCGGCGATGCCTTCGCGCACGAGGGGGCTGCGGCAGTCGATGAGGCGGGCTTTTGCTGCGCCGTACTCGAGGGCTTTGCGGGGGATCTCCTCGTAGTCGGCTTCGTCGGGCTGGCCGAGGTTGGCGGTGTAGGCGTAGGGGAGGGCGCCCTTCTGCTTCATCCAGTGGAGGGCCGCGCTGGTGTCGAGGCCGCCGGAGAAGGCAATGCCGACCTTTTGGCCGAGCGGCAAGGATTCGAGGATTACGGACATAGGGATGCAGACCTCAGGTGTTCTACAGACGGATTGATGATCAATGCTTCAAATTCGCGTTAGCTTTCACTATGAATGGGTTCTTCCGACTACTGAACGACTGAGAGTGCCTTTGTCGCGGCGGTGCGTACGCTCGGAGCCCTTGTAGTATCTGCTGCGATCCGGGAAAGAGACTGCTGGCTATCTAGGATGGCATCCTTCCCTAACGACTGGAGAGTTCCAATTGCATGGACGCTCGTCTGCTCGTTGGGATCATCCGCATAGGCCATTACCTCCTTTGCTAGTTCCGCTCCGATCTCGTGGTGGCTGCCTTTTACTAGCTGAATAGAATTCAGAAGACTATCCCGGGTCTCTGAGGTTTGATCCTTGCGTCTCATGTATTGCGCAACAGCGTTGGTGGCATCCAGTTTGGTGGGTGCAGCTTCCATTAGCACTGGAGCCACAGCCGGGCCAATTGTTGAAACGGCGTCTTCTCTGGGGAGGAAGGCCTCCAAAACTGGCACGAGTGGGGAGTTAGCATTTGGACGCAGCGTACCAATCGACATGATGGTGATTCTTCTGATTGGAATATCTATGTCAGTGAGAAGCGCGTCGAACGTAGCGGTTTCTGTTGAGAGTAGTCCTGGACCGTCACTCCGAGTGGTTATTTCGTACAGGGCAGAGGCGGCTACGCGGCGGACGGAGACATGAGGATCGTTGGCAGCGTGGAGAATTGCCGGCAGGTCTCCTGCTACACTTTCCCGGCTGGCTAACGTTAATCGTTCGAGTACCGGTTCAGCTTCGTCAACTGTTCCCGGTTTCCCGCCTACTGGCCTCGCTTCGAGATTGCGGAAAAGATTGCTGATTTCGCTCGTCTGAGCGTCTGCACGAGTAACCGCAACCACCAACATTATGAGTGATATGCCGATTGCCTTCTTCTTGGACTTCATTTGGCTACCTGGTCCGTTTGTGAAGGAGCATTTTGTGTTTTAGATGGTCCGTGCCCGAAACAGTTACGGGACGCGAATCCTGATAGGAGTTCACTATGCTTAACTGCGTTTGCGGGGTTGGATGCCGCGGTCGCGGGAATTCGAGATGCGTTTGGCTCCGCCGAGGAGCATGAGGAGTAGGGCTTTCTGGGCGTGCATGCGGTTTTCGGCTTGTTCGAAGACGAGGGATTGCGGGCCGTCGAGAACGGCGTCGGTGACTTCGGCGTTGCGGTGGGCGGGGAGGCAGTGCATGAAGACGGCGTCGGGTTGGGCGTGGGACATGAGGGCTTCGTTGACCTGATAGGGCTTGAAGATGGGGGCGCGCTTGGTGGCCTCGTGTTCGAAGCCCATGCTGGTACAGACGTCGGTGTAGACGGCATCGGCACCGGTGACGGCCTTGATGGGGTCTTGCATGAGGGTGATGCTGCCGCCGGTGGATTCGGCGATTTCGATGGCGCTGTGGATGATTTCGAGTTTTGGCGCGAAGCCTTTGGGAGAGGCGACGCTGCAGTGCGCGCCGAGTTGGGCGGCGGTGAGCATAAGGGAGTGGCAGACGTTGTTGCCGTCGCCGACGTAGGCGAAGTGGAGGCCCTGGGCGGAGCCGAAGCGTTCTTCGAGGGTGAAGAAGTCGGCGATGGCCTGGCAGGGATGCTCGAGGTCGGAGAGGGCGTTGATGACGGGGATGCGCGAGCAGGCGGACATCTCGGTGATGGTGTCGTGGGAGTAGGTGCGGAGAACCATGATGGACATCCAGCGCTCGACGTTGTGGGCCATATCGGGGAGGGACTCGCGCTCGCCGAGGGGTGACTGGGTCTGGTCGACGAAGATGGCGTTGCCGCCGAGGGTGTTGATGGCGGCCTCGAAGGTGAGGCGTGTGCGGAGGCTGGCCTTCTCGAAGAAGAGAACCATCTGGCGCGCGTCGAGGGCGTGGCGGAAATCTTCGGGATGGTTTTTGACGGCGTGGGCGAGGTCCATGATGGCGGCCATCTCCTGGACGGTGAGGTCGGAGATGGAGCAGAGGTCGCGGCCGTTGAGGCGCTTGGCGGCCTCGTTGAATGCGGTGTCGGACTGGATGCCGAGAGTGACGGTGGGCTTGGCGGCAGCGAGGTCGAAGACGGGATTTGGGATGAGGTCCTCCGGTTTAGCGGCGATGTCTGTGGCGGGGGTTTTGCTAAGCATGAGATTGTTCTCCTGCCTGTGCTGCGCCGGCATAGGCAGCGCTGAAGATGGATTCCAATGCGTTGATGGCGGTTTCGACGTGCTCCCGCTCGAGGATGAAGGGAGGCAGAAAACGGAGAACGGTTTCGCTGGTGCGGTTGATGATGATGTGGTGTTCGAGCATCCGGGCGGCGACCTCGGTGGCGAGATCGGCTGAGTTGAGCTCGAGACCGAGCATGAGACCTTTGCCACGGACGTCGACAATAAAGTCGTGCTTCGCAGCGAGGCGGGAAAGTTCGGCGTGGAAGAAGCCGCCTACGTCCTGGACGTTTTCGAGAATATTGTCGCGGCGGATGGTGTCGATCACGGCGATAGCTACGGCGCAGGCCAGTGGGCCTCCGCCGAAAGTGGTGCCATGCATGCCGGGGGTGAAGGCGGAGGCAGCGGCGTCCGTGCAAAGCATCGCGCCCATGGGGATACCATTTGCGATCGGCTTGGCGAGGGTGATGACGTCGGGCCGGATGTTGTAGTGCTGGTAGGCAAACCATTTGCCTGTGCGTCCCAGGCCGGACTGGATCTCATCGGCGAGCAGGAGGGCACCGGTCGAGTCACAGAGTTCGCGTGCGGTCTGGAAGAATTCCTGCGAGACGGGGTGGATGCCGCCTTCGCCCTGGATGGGTTCGATGCAGATGGCGCAAATTTCTCTTCCGTTACCAGCCGAGAATTTGGCGCGGAGGTCGGCGACGTCGTTGAAGCGGACGAACTCGACGCCGGGCATGACGGGGTGGAAGGGCTCTCGGTATTTTTCTTTTGCGGTAGTGGATACCGAACCTATGGAGCGGCCGTGGAAGCTGTGTTCGAGAGCGAGGAACTTTGTGCCGAGGGTTCGTCCTTGTGCGCGGAGCAGGCCGGCGTGGGCACGGGCGAGCTTGAGTGCGGCCTCCCAGGCTTCGGTGCCGCTATTGGTGAAGAAGACGCGGTCGAGGCCGCTGATCTCGGTAAGGCGGAGGGCGAGGGCGGCGGCGTGCTCGTTATAGAAAAGATTGGAAGTGTGAAGGAGCTTTCGGCTTTGCTCGGCGATGGCGCGCTCGATGGCGGGGTGGCCGTACCCCAGGGCGGAGACGCCGATACCGCTGAGCAGGTCGAGAAAGTCGTTGCCGTGTTCGTCGCGCAGGAAGACGCCGCGGCCGCTGACGAAGAGGTGAGGATTGCGCTGATAGGTGTTGAGGAGAAGCTTCTTTTCGGCTGCTTGTATCGATTCCAAGGTGGATGTTGTTGTCATGCGACCATGACCTCCGTTCCATCGTTGACGCGGGTTGAAATGAGGTCGGGCAGAAGCCCGGCGGATTCGGCGGGAAGGATGCGCACGCGTTTGACCCCGTGGGTGAGCGCGTGGCGACAGGCGGCGAGTTTAGGGAGCATGCCACCGGAGACGACCTGATCTTTCTCCAGCGCGGGGATGCGATCAAGCGTGAGCCAGCGTATGACGGCGCCGTCGGCTCCTTTGACGCCGGACACGTCGGTGAGAAAGACGAGGGTGTCGGCGCGTGTGCAGACGGCGCAGGCTGCGGCCATCTCGTCGGCGTTGATGTTGTAGTACTCCCCATCGAAGCCGAGGGCGATGGACGAGATGACGGGTACGGCGCCCATGGTCCAAATTGCTTCGAGCCACTTGGGGTCTGTGGCGGCAATTTCGCCGACGAAACCGAGGTCGGGGCTGGTCTTTTTCTTGCGTGCGCGGAAGACGTGGCCGTCGCCACCCGAGAGTCCGACGGCAGACTGGCCGTGTGAGCCGAGAGCGGCTACGAGGGATTTGTTGACACGACCGGCGAGGACCATGATGGCGGCGTCGCGGGTTTCGGCGTCGGTGATACGGAGGCCTGAGATGAACTCACTTTTTTTGCCCATCTGCGCGAGGGTGCGGGTGAGCTGCACACCGCCTCCGTGCACGACGGCGACCTGGTTGCCGTCCGAGACCAGGTCGGCAATGGCTTTGCCGCAGGCGTGGAGGACGTCGGGGTTTTCGAGCGAGGCGCCGCCCAGCTTGACGACAAATCTCATGACAGGCCCTCCTGTTCCTTCCAGCCGCACATCAGGTTGAGGTTTTGGACGGCCTGACTGGCTGCGCCTTTGAGCAGGTTGTCCAGGCAGGAGACGAGGATGAGACGTTTGCCATCCGGATGCAGCACGAAACCCAGATCGCAGAAGCTGGTGCGGACGACGTGCTGAATTTCCGGCAGATGTGGCGCGGCGTGCAGCCGGATGAGCGGGCTGTCGCGAAAGAAGTGTTCAAGGACAGCCGTGATGCTGGCGGCGTCGGATTCCGTTTTCAGACGGAGATAGATGGTGGAAAGGATGCCGCGCGGAATGGGAAGTAGATGCGGGGTGAACTGAATCTGACCGGAGGGGAGGTGGAGCTGCTCGAGCAGTTCCCCGGTGTGGCGGTGACTGAAGACGGCATAGGCCGAGAGATTGTCGGCGGCGTGCATAAAGTGGGTCTTGGGAGTGGGAGCTTTGCCCGCTCCGCTGACGCCGGATTTTGCGTCGCAGACGATGCCGTGGTTCACGTCGATGAGGCCAGCCTGTAGCAGGGGCGCAAGGGCAAGGATGATGGAGGTTGCGTAACAGCCGGGATTGGCGACCAGCCGCGCGTGGCGTATGGCGTCGCGATGGAGTTCCGGGCAACCATAGACGGCTTCTGACTGGAGCCGTGCGGCGAGGGCAGGGTCCGCGTCGTGGAGTTGATACACTTCGCGATTGTGTGCCTCGTGTAGACGCCAGGCGCCGCTGAGGTCGATCACCTTGATGTTGTTCTCGATCGCTTCAGGAACCCATTCACGGGACTGTTCGTGCGGGGTGGCGAGGAGGAGGACTTCAATGCCGAGGTCGCGGAGCCGTGACCAGCTGAAGGGGATGACAGGATTTCTACCTGCTCGACCGGGCGAGGCAAGATGGGGGTGAAGGTCGTCGAGCCAAGCCGGCGTGGTGTCTTCCGAGTGGGAGGTGCGCCCGAGAAACGCAGGTGTGGCGCCGTCGAAGCAGGGGTGATGCAGGAGCAGACGAGCGAGCTCGCCGCCGGCGTATCCGCCTACGCCGGCGATGGCGGTGCGGGGGGCGCGGACCATAGGGCGGATGGGCTCGGCGGCAGGTGCGGGTGTGAGACGGTCCGGAGGTATGGTTGCTGAGTTAGCCAAGGTATCCTTCGATTCGGATTTTGAGTGCGGATGCCTGTCTTTCGTCGGGGCAGATGATGAGCACGTTGTCGTCGCCCGCGATGGTTCCGACGACCTCAGGCCAGTCCTCATAATCGATGCCCGCGGCGATGGGTTGCGCACTGCCGGTGGTGGTGAGCATGACGAGCAAGTTGAGCGCCTGGCGAACCTCAAGACCGAAGCTCTCGAGGACCTCGCGGATGCCAGGCAGGTTGTCCTGATCGTGGTCGCCATTGCCGGGCAGGGAGTAGCCTGCGGGCCCTTTGTTGAGGCGCAGCTCATGAATATCGCGTGAGAGGGTCGCCTGTGTCACATGAAATCCGCGTGCTGCGAGTTTTCGACGAAGCTCGTCCTGGCTGGGTATAGGTGTTTTTGCAAGGAGTTCTCGAATTGCGGCGTGACGCTGTTGTTTCATGAGTTGTTGTTCCTGCTTTTGTATCGTTAAGGCGGAGTTTGCGTCGTCAATATCGGCTCAATTTCCGCGCAAACGATTAGATCTAGGACTTGTATAAATATACATTATCTGTGTATATTTATACATATCCACAGTAAGAAGTGCAATCAGCCGCCAAAAAGGAAGGTGTCGTGAGGACGCAATTGCCGTCCGATCGACGTATAGTGAAGCATGGAACGGTCTTCGGCAATTACTCACGATTTGACGTTCGGCACGTTAGTTCCGTCTGCGGAAACAAGCTTGCCTGCACCTTTCCGTCTGCCTAGCTCTCTCCCTGTTTCCAGATCTCTGATTGACGCGCGATTTGATCATGACTCCTGCGGGGTTGGTTTTGTCGCGTCAGTGGATGCTAAGGCCACTCATACGATTTTAGAGCAGGCGTTGACGGCGCTGGCTCGTCTGGCGCATCGGGGAGCGACAGCGGCTGACGGTAAGAGCAGCGATGGCGTGGGTGTGTTGACGGCGATTCCGCGTGCGCTTCTGATCCGCAGCGAAGGGCTCTCGCTTGCGCCGGAGCAGACGCTGGGTGTGGGCATGGTGCTGATTCCGATTGAGGAGACTCGCGCCGAGAGCGTGCTTGAGCGCTGCCTGGTGTCGCACGATTTTGCCGTGTTGGGTTGGCGGGATGTGCCGTTGCGCACGGATCTGCTGGGCGAGATGGCGCTTGGCACGATGCCCAGAATCCGGCAGGTGCTGCTGGTGGATGCGGCCGGTGCGGAGCCGGGCACGATGGAGCGCAGGCTGTATCTCGCGCGGAAACAGTTTGAGCGGGCTGAAGAGCGCGGCGACGTGACCGGCTACGTGAGCTCGTTGTCGTCCCAGACGATCACCTACAAGGCGATGTGTTCGGGAGCGTTGCTACGTGAGTTTTATACGGATCTTGCCTCGGACGATTATGTGACGCACTTCGCGGTGTTTCATCAGCGCTATGCGACCAATACGCTTCCTACATGGCATCGCGCGCAGCCCGGGCGCAAGCTGGGACATAACGGCGAAATCAATACGGTGTGGGGAAATCGTGCACGCATGACGGCACGGGACTCGACGCTGCCGGTAGAGTGCAAGCCGGTATTGACACAGGGTGGAACGGATTCGACGAGCCTGGACGAGGCGGTGGAACTGCTGTCGCAGAATGGGCGGACGCTGGCAGAGGCGATCCGGATGCTGCTTCCTCCGGCGGCTGATGGACATCAATCGTCTCCGTTTTTGCGATATCACACGGACTGTGCGGAGCCCTGGGACGGCCCGGCAGCGATTGCGTTCAGCGATGGAAAGATTGTTGGTGCGGCGCTCGACCGCAATGGGCTGCGGCCTTGCCGGTTTGCAATTACGAAGGGCGGGCTGGTGGTGGCGGGGTCGGAAGCGGGGTTGGTGGACCTTGACCCGGATGAGGTGACGCATAGCGGGCGGCTCGGGCCGGGGCAGATGTTTGTCGTCGACCTGGTGAACCACAAGGTGTACGAGGACGAAGAGCTGCTGGAGTTGTTCGACCGAGGAGCGACGTACGCGAAGCTGATGGAGGATGCCGCGATTGCTCCAGCGGCGGTAGCAGCCCTGGACCAGGCCGCGCTGGCCGCGATGCAGCGGGGGTTTGGGTATACGCGGGAAGACGTGAAGATGATCCTGCAGCCCATGGCGGTTGAGGGCAAGGATGCGGTTTGGTCGATGGGAGACGATACGCCGCTGGCCTTTCTGGCGCGGTCGCCGAGGCCGGTATATGCGTACTTTCGGCAGAGGTTTGCGCAGGTGACCAACCCTGCGATCGACCCCTTGCGTGAAGCATGCGTGGTTTCGCTGCACACCCGACTTGGACCCTGGCCTCATCTTCTGGACAAGAACGCTCCGCTGCCGGGGCTTTCGATGGCGTCACCATTTCTTTCGCTGGGGCAGGTAGAGGCGCTTCGACGCGGCGAGTATCCGCACAAGGCGGAGCTGAACCTTGCGGAGCTGCCGGCGTTGTTCAGCGCAAAGAATAGCCTGGCGCAGGGGCTCGATGAGTTGTGCGGGCAGGCGATCACGCTGGTGCGCAATGGTGCGCGTATCCTGCTGCTTACTGACCGAGGTGCGAACGCAGAGCTGTTGCCTGTTCCGATGGCGATGGCGACCGGTGCGGTGCATCAGGCACTGGTGTCGGCGGGACTTCGTACGCTGGCCGGACTCGCCGTAGAGGCTGGAGATTGCCGCGATATCCATCATGCGGCGGTGCTGATTGGATATGGCGCGGGAGCGGTGTGTCCGTGGCTTGCGCTCGAGACCGGGCGGAGCCTTGCGCCTGCGGGAACCGATGCAGAAACTGCTGAGCGAAAGATGTTGAAGTCGCTCGATGCGGGTCTTGCGAAGGTGATGTCGAAGATGGGAATCTCGGTAGTGGATAGCTATCGAGGGGCGCACCTGTTTGACATTCTGGGGCTGCATTCGAGCGTGGTCGCGCGCTGCTTCGTGGATACGCCAGCCCCTCTGTCGGGGATCGGATTTGCTGAGGTAGAACGGCAATTGAGGCTGAGCTGGGCGACGAAAGAAGATGCGGCGGCTTCGGTCGAGTTGCCGGATTATGGCTGGGTGCGGTTTCGCAAGACAGATTTGTCCGAGCCGCATGCATGGCAGCCGCCTACGGTGAAGGCGCTGCAGTCGGTGGTGGGGAGTGCGAGGAATGTTCCGCAGCCTACAGACCCAGCCGGTGCGTTCGCGATTTATACGCGGGATGTGATTGCGCGTGATCCGTCCGTGCTGCGGGATTTGCTGGAGATTCGTCCGGCAGGGCCGGAGCTTGGGTTGCAGGAGGTAGAAGATCCGGCGAGCTTGTGCAAACGGTTCGTCGCGAGTGCCATGTCGCTTGGCTCGCTGAGTCCTGAGGCGCACCAGACGATTACAGCGGCAATGAACATGCTGGGCGCACGCTCGAACACAGGCGAGGGCGGAGAAGACTCGTCGGTGTACCGGATGCATCCGGCGTCCTCCGGAAGGTCGGAGCCGGCTGGAGGAATGAGCGTTGTGGCTCGGTCGGGCGGCGGGACGGCAGTGGCGGAGCCTGTGGTCGAGGCGCCTGCTGTGCATGTTTCCTTGAACAACAAGATTAAGCAGATTGCTTCCGGGCGCTTTGGCGTGACGGCGGAGTACCTTGCACACGCGGAGGAGATTGAGATCAAGGTGGCGCAGGGTGCGAAGCCGGGTGAAGGTGGACAGCTCCCAGGGCATAAGGTAAGTGGGCTGATTGCGAGGTTGCGCCATGCGCAGCCCGGGGTCTCGCTGATCTCGCCTCCCCCGCACCACGACATCTACTCCATTGAAGATCTGGCACAGTTAATCTATGACTTGAAGCGGGTGAATCCGCGGGCTGCGGTTGGGGTGAAGCTGGTTTCGGGATGCGGCGTCGGCACTGTGGCGGCTGGCGTGGCGAAGGCGTATGCGGACTTTATTGTGATTGCCGGGAACACTGGCGGAACGGGGGCGGCGGCGCTTTCGAGCATCAAGTATGCAGGCAACCCCTGGGAGTTGGGACTGGCTGAGGCGCAGCAGGTGCTGCTGCAAAATGGCATGCGCGGTAGGGTACGGCTGCGGACCGATGGAGGCCTGGCGACGGCACGGGATGTTCTGGTTGCGGCGTTGCTTGGCGCGGATGAGTTTGCGTTTGGGACGGCCGTGCTTGTGGTGCTGGGATGCGATATGGCGCGGCAGTGCCACTTGAATACTTGTCCTACGGGCATTGCGACACAGAAGCCGGAATTGCGAGCGAAGTTCCGAGGCAAGCCGGAGCATGTTGTGCGTTTCTTCGAGCAGCTTGCAGGCGACCTGCAGCATCTGCTGGCGCGTTATGGGCTGCCTTCGCTCGAGGCCGCGATTGGGCGCTCTGATCTTTTGGAGCAGGTGCGCTTTGATGGCAATCTCGATCTGCAGCCGATGCTGGCGCGGGTATCGGAGGAGCCGGGCCGGTTTCTCGGCGCGCGGAACAATCAGCCGATGCCTTGTGCTCCGCTTGACGAGGCGTGGGTTCGGCCGGCACTTGACGCGGCTGAGGCTGGTGTCCCGTACGTGGTCGCGTCAGAAATTGCGAACTGCGACCGAGCAGTTGGTGGGCGACTGGCCGGTGAGTTGGCACTCCGGCGGGCCCAGGGCGATTTCCCGGCAGATGTAACGTTCAACTTGAGCGGAACGGCGGGGCAGTCCTTTGGCGCATTCACCGTGGAAGGGATGAAGCTTGTCCTGAACGGGCAGGCGAACGACTTTGTCGGTAAGGGCTTGTCGGGCGGCCAACTGGTGATTCGGGCGCGCGGACTGGCGGCCAAGGAGAGTGGGCAACATGTGATTCTTGGCAACGTTGCGTTGTACGGGGCAACCGCTGGTCAGTTGTTTGCGGCGGGTCGGGCGGGTGAGCGGTTTGCCGTTCGCAACTCGGGTGCCACGGCTGTTGTCGAGGGAGTCGGCGATCATGGGTGCGAGTACATGACCGGCGGAATCGTCGTCGTGCTGGGACGTGTGGGGATGAACTTCGGTGCCGGCATGACAGGGGGGCTCGCGTGGGTGTACGACGCAGACGGGACCTTCGTTTCGGGCGGACGGTATCACCCGGAGTTTATTGCGGCTGAGGCGTTTGGTTCGGTTGACGCCGAGGCGCAGGAGCAGCTCCGCTCATTCGTAGAGGAGCATGTGCAGCGGTCGGACAGTGGGTTAGGAAAGACGATGTTGGCGGACTGGGCGACAAGAGCGCGGGCCTTTGTACGGCTTAGTCCAGTACCGCAGGTTTAGAGCGGGTTGCGTGCGGGTCAGAGTGCAGGTGAAAAGCCGGGAAGGGCTTGCCACGTGTCGGGAAGCCCTCCGGCTACGACGTCCATTTGAGTTGTCGACGCCCCAGGTGTAGAGGGAGCGACTGCAGATCCTGTTCGCGATGACTAAGGTTTGCCGGGGCAACATGAGGCAAAGCGAGGGCCACGAGACGGATCGGGCCATTGTTCCAGACGGACTACTTTCTGAGTAGAGGAGCAATGAGGGGCAGAACGTTTCCGGCGACTATTTTGTTGCCAGCAGCGGTCGCGTGAGTCTGGTCGGCTTGCATCATGCCTGCGGTACCGAAGACTCCGCGGAGGAGGAAGGGAAGTAGG
This sequence comes from Acidobacteriota bacterium, assembly GCA_030853485.1. GTDB lineage: Bacteria > Acidobacteriota > Terriglobia > Terriglobales > Acidobacteriaceae > Edaphobacter. The sequence continues at coordinate 9,423 of JALYVA010000091.1, read as the reverse complement.
GGGACGTTGTATTTCTTTGCGATCAGGGTGTAGGTTTCATCGAACTGATGGATGTAGTCGGGGCCGTAGTTGGGGGGCAGCGTGATGCCGGCGAGCACTACTTTGGTTCCACTGGCTTTAAGGGTGCGGACGATCTGGTCGAGATTGGCGCGGGATTCAGCGATGGGCAGGCCGCGGAGACCATCGTTGCCGCCGAACTCGACGACCACGACTGCGGGTTTGAGTGCAAGGATGGTGGGGAGACGCAGGATGCCGTCCTTGGTGGTGTTACCGCTGATGCCTTCGTTGACGACGCGGTAATTGAAGCCCTGGGCGTCGAGGTCGGCCTGAAGGTAGTCGGGATAGCTTTCGCCCTGGTCAGCTCCGTAGCCTGCGGTGAGGCTGTCGCCGAAGCAGACGAGGAGCGGACGGACGTCGTGTGCATCTTGTTGGGCTAAGGGCGAGTTGAGCGAGGTCTGCGGTGTTTCGGCTTCGGGGCTGGCTTTGGCTGAATCGGTCTGGCTTGTCTCGGGAGTTTCTGCCTGTTTGTTCGTGGAGTTGGTGCGGCAGCCGGTGAGTGCAATTGAAATCATCGAGACCGATAGAATAGCTACACATTGCGCTTTCCGCATAGATACAAAGTACCAAACTGAATGCGTCTGTTTATCCGTCTAACGGGTAAGGATTTTGCCTATCTTACAAAATGATTCTTGACGGCTGCAAAAATTCGCGGGAGAACAAGACGTACGAAATGCAAAGTTGTACGAGCGAAGCAGCGGACGGGAATAAAGCCGAAGCAGATCCCTTTGAGAACGACACCTGAGAGCAACGGCAATATCGGATCCTGTCAGGGATAGACAACGGAACTAAGGAGAATCAACGTCAGTGACGCCCATGATTGCTGTTGAGGGACTACGTAAATCCATTCGGAATGGCGCGCGCACGGTGGATATTCTGAAGGGGTTGGATTTTACGGTGCCACAAGGGCAGTTTGTCGCGATTATGGGCGCGAGTGGGAGCGGAAAATCCACGTTGCTTGGACTTCTCGCCGGGCTCGATAGCCCGAGCGCGGGGAACGTGAGTTTGCATGGGACGGCAACCAGCTATCTTCCCGAGGACAAGCTGGCCCAGGTGCGGGGCAAGGCGATCGGGTTTGTGTTTCAGTCGTACCAGTTGATTCCTACTTTGACGGCACTAGAGAACGTACTGCTGCCGTATGAGTTGAACGCGGAGGGCACTGAAAGTGGGCTGGGGCGGGCGCGGGAGTTGCTCGCGAGCGTGGGGCTGGAGGATCGCATGGCCCATTATCCGGTGCAGCTGTCTGGAGGCGAACAGCAGAGGGTGGCGTTGGCGCGAGCGTTTATTCTGCGACCTCCGATCGTGCTGGCCGATGAGCCTACGGGCAATCTGGACACGACCAATGGGGCGCATGTATTGGAGCTTCTGCTGAACCTGAACCGCAAAGAGGGAACGACGCTGGTGCTGGTGACGCATGATCCGGTGCTGGCCAAATATGCGGAGAGGCGGATTGTGCTGCGCGATGGGTTGATCGTGGCCGATGAGACGAGCGGGAGTGTGCTGAAAGAGACTGCGCGGGCGAGCGACGTTACGTTGGCGGAGGGCTGATGGGCGCGCTGAGTTATCGTTCGGCGGCGAAGATCGCGGCGCGCGAGATGCGTTCGTCTCGGGGGAAGTTTTTCTTCGTGGTGCTCTCGGTGGCGATCGGCGTGGCGGCGCTGACGGGAGTGAGAGGTTTTTCTTCTTCGTTTCGCGGGACGCTGCTGGACAAAGCTCGAAGCATCATGGCGGCGGACCTTTCGGCGCGAATGTTTCAGCAGCCGACGCCGGAAGAGCAGAAGGGGCTGGACGAGATTGCGGCGAGCGGAGTAGAGATGACGCCGGTGACGGAGCTGCTGTCGATGGCTTCAGCGGCGAAGACGCTGGACCCGCTGCTGGTTTCGTTGAAGGCCGTCGATGCGGCGAAGTATCCGTTCTATGGGGCGGTGGACCTGGCGCCTGCGGGGCAGCTCAAGGCGGTGTTGGCGCCGGATACGGTGGTTGTGGCTGACGACCTGCTGGTGCGGTTGAAGCTGAAGGTGGGCGATGAGCTGAAGATCGGTACCAAGACGTTTCGGATTGCATCGGTGGTGGTGAATGAGCCGGACCGGTTGTCGGGCAACTTTGCGGCGGGACCGCGAGTGCTGATCTCACGGGAGGGTTTGGAAGGGAGCGGGCTGCTGGCTCCTGGAAGCCATGCGGGACAAAGATATCTGTTCAAAGTGCCGCGGCCGCGGGGTGGGGCAGCCATTTCGGACTCGTCGGTCGCGGAGTTGAAGGCGAGGCTCGAAAAGCTTCTACCCGAGGCACAAATCATCGACTATCGCGAGACCAATCCGGCGTTGACGCAGGGGTTGGACCGGGCGACGAGTTTGTTGTCGCTGATGAGCCTGGTGGCGCTGGTTCTAGGTGCCATTGGCGTGGCGATGGCGATGCGGGCGCATCTGCAGCAAAGGCTCGATACGATCGCGATCATGAAATCGTTGGGGGCGCGGTCGGGGCAGATCATGAAGATCTATCTGCTGCAGACGTTGTTGCTTGGGATTGTCGGGGGAGTGCTGGGTGTTGTGTTTGGGGTGGGGGTGCAGCTTGCGTTCCCGCGCCTGCTGGCGAAGCTGGTGAATATCGATGCCGCGGTGCAGATACAGGCCAGTACGGTATTGACCGGGCTAGGGGCGGGGATTCTGACTACGCTGCTTTTTACGCTGCCGCCGCTTTTGGATATTCGTGCCGTGCGTCCGGTACAGATCTTGCGCCGTGCTGTGGACAACGAGGATGATCCATTTGTCACTGCCATTGGACGGAAGATCCGGAGGAATGCGGCGCAGATTGGCGCGGCGGTGCTGATCCTGGTGGGTTTGGCCGCGATTGCGACGACACTGAGCGATTCCGTCATGGTGGGGCAGGTGTTTTCGCTGGGGCTGGTGGCGGTGCTTGGCGTGCTGCTGCTGACTTCGGCGGCGGTGCTTGCGGGCTTGCGGTTTTTTCTTTCGCGGACAAGGCTGCATCTTCCGTCGGCGGTGCGACATGGGCTGGCAAATCTGTATCGGCCGGGAAACCCCTCGGCCGCGTTGCTGGCTGCGTTGGGGATGGGCGTGATGCAGATCATGACGGTGTACCTGGTCCAGCAAGCTGTTGTGACGGAACTGCATGTGTCGGCTGCGCCGAATCTGCCGAATGTGTTTCTGATCGATATTGCAAGCGATGAGGTGGATGGAGTGCGGGCACTGCTGAAATCGCAGACGAGCGTGACAGTGCCGCCGGAGCTGCTGCCCGTTGTCTCGTCGCGCATTGTGGAGCTGGATGGAAAGCCGGCGATCGAGGCAAAGCTGAAGAACTTTCCCAAGCGGATGCTTCGCTCGATCAGCCTGACGTGGGCCGACGCAGCGCCGCCGGGGACGAAGGTGGTGGAAGGGACCTGGTGGGCGGCGCAGGAGAAAAGGGCCGAGGTGGCGATCGATCAACGACAGGCGGACAGGATTGGTGTGCACGTGGGCTCGACGGTGACGTTTGCAGCGCAGGATAAGCAGTTTGCCGCCACGGTTGTGGCATTGACGAAGGCGGATGGACAGCATGCTTACTCACGGGCTGAATTCATTCTGCCGCGGGCCGCGCTGGCTGGGCTGCCTGTGGTCTGGTATGGCGGGGCACACGTGGATCCGGCGCGCGTGGGCGAGGTGCAGCGCGCGCTCTATAAAAACTTCCCGACGGTAACGGTAATCAACGTGGCGCAAGCGCTTGAGACGGTGCGTTCCGTCGTGATGCAGATTACGTATGTCATCCAGTTTCTGGCGGCATTTTCAATCTTTGCGGGGATTGTGATCCTGGCAAGTTCGATTGCGGGAACGCGGTACCGACGTATTCGAGAGGTGGTTGTGTTGAAGACGCTGGGAGCGACGCGGGCACGAATAGCGGCGGTGTTTTCCATCGAGTTCGCTGTGCTGGGGCTGGTCGCCGGAGCCGTCGGGATTGGGTTTGCGAATGTGATTGCGCGAGTGTTGCTGCGACGATTGACGGTGGCCTACCACTTCGAGTGGGTGTGGACGCTTGCGGGTTTGCTGGGTACGTCGTTGTTAACGGTCGTGACAGGCTGGGTCGCAAGTCATCGGATTCTGGGGCAGAAGCCGCTGGAGGTCTTGCGCGAGGAGTAGGAAATAGTTTCCAGTGTACGATGGAAACGTCTCTAATCTGACCTTCCAGGTGTGTTGATGAGCGTGAAGAAAGAAGAGGCGTTGCGGGCACACGAGCAGCGCTTTGGGCAAATGGGACAGGCCTTTGCCGCGCCCGCGCGGGTGAACCTGATCGGTGAGCATACCGACTATACGGGTGGTTTCGTCATGCCAATGGCGATCGATTTTCAGACCTTGGCGGTGGTGAGCGCGCGTGAGGACGGCCGCGTTGCGATTTACTCGGCGAACTTCGATGAGGAAGTAAGGTTTGCGATTGCGGAGCTTGCGAGCCGGGGTACGGGACGTTGGAGCGACTATCCTGCGGGCGTGTTGTGGTGTTTGCGGGACGAAGGTGTACCAGTCGAAGGGTTCAACCTGAGCCTTTCGGGCGATGTGCCGCCGGGTGCGGGATTGAGTTCGTCGGCTTCGCTGGAGGTGGCGACGGCGATGGCACTGTTGGCGCGAGCAGGGGCCACGTTGCCGCTGGAGAAGCTGGCGACGTTGTGCCGTCGTGCGGAGAACGAGTACGTGGGGGCGAAGAGCGGGATCATGGATCAGTTTGCTTCCGCAGGCGCGGTGGCGCAGCGGGCGATGCTGCTGGATTGCCGGTCGCTCGAATACGAGCTGCTGCCGCTGCCGGAGGAGATCCGGGTGGTGGTGTGCAACTCGATGGTAAGGCATGAGGTGGCGACGGGCGAATATGGAAACCGGTCAGACGAGGTAGAGGCGGGGCAGGCGGTGGTGCGCGCGAGGCGGGGAAAGCAATTGCTGCGGGATGCGACCTTGGAGGATCTGGAGGCGTGTCGCGCGGAGATGAGCGAAGCGAGCTTTCTTCGGTGCCGACACATTATCACGGAGAACCGGCGGGTGGGAGAAGCCCGGGAGGCGCTGCTTAAGGGAGATGTGAAGCGCTTTGGCGAGCTGCTCGTCGAGGCGCATGCAAGCGTGCGAGACGACTTTGCGGCGAGCTGCGTTGAGGTGGATGACCTGGTGGAGATCGCGATCAGGCAGCCGGAGTGCTTCGGCGCGCGAATTACGGGCGGCGGCTTCGGGGGATGCTCGGTGAATGTGGTCCGGGCGGACGGGACGGAACGGTTTGTGGAGGCTGTGCGGCGCGAGTATGCGGCGAAAACGGGAATCGACGCGGAGTGCTTTGTGTGCACGCCGTCCGATGGGGCGGTAGCTTTGGCTGAGAAGGAAGTGGCGATCAGTCCGCTGGCACAGAAGAATCCGCATCGCCGGTATAACCCGCTTAAGCAAGAGTGGGTGCTGGTTTCGCCAAACCGGACGCAGCGGCCGTGGCAGGGACAGGTGGAGAAGCCGGTGATGCCGGTTGCGCTGACCTACGATCCGGAGTGCTACCTGTGTCCTGGGAATCTGCGGGCGGGAGGAAAGCGGACCGAGAAGTACACAAGCACATACGTCTTTGAAAACGATTTCGCGGCCTTGAAGCTCGATGCACAGCAGTTTTTAAGCGATGCGGGTGGCCAGGGTCTGCTGGTGGCCGAAGGGGAAAGTGGAGTCTGCCGGGTGATCTGTTTTTCGCCTCGACATGATCTGACGCTGGCAAAAATGGACGTGGAGGATATCCGCAGAGTGGTGGATGTCTGGGCGGAGCAGTGTGTGGAGTTGGGGGCGCGGGAGGATATCTCCTACGTGCAGGTGTTTGAGAACCGCGGCGCGATGATGGGGGCGAGCAATCCTCACCCGCATGGGCAGATCTGGGCGAGCCGTTCGTTGCCGAACGAGGTGGTGGCGGAACTGGCGGGTCAGCGGGAGTACCGCAGAAGACATGGATGTTGTCTACTCTGTGCCTATCGTGAGATGGAGGTGCGGCTGGGCGAGCGTGTGGTAGCAGCAAATGAGGCATTCATTGCAGTCGTGCCGTTCTGGGCGGTATGGCCGTTTGAAGTAATGATTCTCCCGGTGCGGCATGTGGCCGATCTGGAATCGATGGGTGCGGCGGAGCGGGATGGACTGGCGGCGATCCTGAAGGCGGTGACAGAGACCTACGATAAGGTGTTTGACACGCCGTTTCCGTATTCAATGGGCCTGCATCCTCGACCGTACGATGGCGAGGAGCATAGTGAATGGCACTTTCATGCACATTTTTATCCTCCTTTGCTGCGTTCTGCGACGATCCGGAAGTTCATGGTTGGCTTTGAGCTTCTGGGAGGGCCGCAGCGGGATATTACTCCAGAAACGGCGGCGGAGATGCTGCGGGCGGCGGCGTTGCGGTAAGGACGCAATCCCTTGTTGATTGTGCAGAGCTGTCGGAACACGCTGCCTTTGCGTGGGCTTCGATTCCTCTTCGGTTAGCCACAAAGCAGCCCAGCTTTGTACGTGGCTCTTTCTCGTTTGTCTTGTCCCACTCACGCTAATAGAGCGCAACCCTAGCCACACTGGACAGACGCCATACGGGGCTGCTGGATGCTTACAGGGCCAGACAGGATTTCTGATTTCTGGCTCAGGATGCGGAAACGTCGCGTCGGCTGATCCCTGTCAGCTCGCCTGATCGAATGCTTTGTTCATTGCGTCGTTGCGCAAAGAGAGGGCAGTCTCGCGACGGCGCTACGAGCATGGGCGGTAGCCGCGATCTTTTCATTCGATGTCCAGATCTCTAGACCCGTGTATGTGGATTTCTCCTCGTTCGATTTCCTCGCCGACTGTGAAAACAATAAAAAAAGCTTGAAGTAAATTCTGATATAGGAATATATTATCTTCATGGCAAGAGCGGCTACAACGACGGATGTGTTCAATGCGATCGCGGAGCCTCGGCGGCGTGAGGTGATTGCGGTACTGGCCGATGGGCGCGAGTATGCGGTCGGTGAGGTGGTGCTGCGGTTGAAGATGCCGCAGCCGGCGGTCTCGAAACATCTTGGGGTGCTGCGCAAAGTAGGCGTGGTGTCTGTGGTGAAACGAGGGCAGCACCGCATGTATCGGCTGAATGCTGCTGAGTTGAAGCCGGTGCACGACTGGGTGAAGGTGTTTGAGCGGTACTGGACGCATCAACTTGGGCGCATCAAGGAACGGGCGGAGCGGAAGGTGCTGGACCGCGTGATTTCGGACACAAAAGGCGATGGGGGCAAGAGGTGATTCCGAGAGCGTCCTGGGGATTTGTGCCTTTGAGATGAATCGCGCGTAGCAACGGATCAGACGTACCGAATACGAACGCAACCAAAAATGAAACATGGAGGAAGCGATGCAGACGAACGTGGCAGCGGAAGTAGTGCAAACCTTTGAGCTCGTGAAGGAGGAAGAGATTGCCGCACCGATACAGATCGTCTTCGAAACGATACTGGAGCAGATGGGACCACACAACGAAACGCCAAACGGTGAGTCGTTGCAGATGAAGCTGGAGGCGTGGCCTGGCGGGAGATGGTTTCGCGATTTAGGCAATGACACCGGTCACTTCTGGGGGCTGGTGCAGGCGATCAAAGCACCTACGCTGCTGGAAATCAGCGGGCCGCTCTTCATGTCGACACCGGCGGTGTCCAATGTGCAGTACCGATTGACCGAAGAGGCAGGCTTGACGCGTGTGCGGTTTGTGCACCGGGCCATGGGTTGGCTTCCTGACTTGGCGCAGATAGGCGCGGGAATGGATACGGGCTGGACGAGCCTGATGACCAGGATTCGCGAAAGTGCGGAGCGCCGGGCCAGCGCTTCACGACAAGGTTGATCTAAGCGTTAGGCTCTGGCGACCGGGCTCTCTGCCGGCGGTCCACCCACATCGGTGGCGTAGATCCGGCTTTGCGCGGTGCCTTCCGATCGGCCGCCGGAGACTGTTGCGCGACATCCGGGAGCGTCAACCCGGCGGGTGTCATGAACTGTTCGCTGCTCGTCGAAAGAGTACGCGTGGCAGCGCACAAACCCGCACGATGTTTACAAAAGAACCGAGAGGAAAGGGAGAGTGCTATGGAAACGTTGACGTTGGGACACACGGTGGTTTCGAGTGGGGCGTGGTTGGAAGCTCGTAAGGCGCTTCTTGTCAGAGAGAAGGAGTTCACACGGATGCGCGATGCGCTGAATCGGGAGCGGATCGAGCTACCGTGGGAAAAGGTGGAGAAGAACTATGTGTTCGATGGGCCGAACGGAAAGCAGACGCTGGCAGATCTGTTTGGCGGCAAGAGTCAGTTGTTCCTCTATCACTTCATGATGGGGCCGGGGTGGGTGGAGGGATGCCCGAGCTGCTCGTTAATCGGGGACGGGATCGATGGGTGCTTGCCGCATCTTGCGGAGCGGGATGTGGCGTTGCTTGTTGTATCCCGCGCGACGTTGCCGGAGATTGAGGTGTTCAAAAAGCGGATGGGTTGGAAATTCAAGTGGGTTTCGTCGAATGGAAACGACTTCAACCACGACTACCATGTTTCGTTTACCGCGGAGGACAGAGAGAACGGTACGGTTTTTTACAACTACACGTCTGCTCCCTTTCCGAAGGAAGAGGCTCCCGGGCTCAGCGTGTTCTACAAGGACGAGAGTGGGGAGATCTTCCACACGTACTCGACGTACGGACGCGGCCTGGATCCTTTGATCCATCCGTACACGTATCTCGACCTTGCGCCGAAGGGGCGGGATGAAGATGAGCTGGGCTACTCGATGCAATGGGTTCGGCACCATGATCGGTATGTGGGCGCGGCGAAGGAGGCTTCGTGTTGCGCCGGGGGAGAACGGGCGTGAGAAAGCGAGCGTGCTGCGGGGTTTCCGGCTGCGGCACGTCGCGCGTGAAGGACGAGGAGCGAACCGTGAAAGAGGGGACGCTTTGCAGGGCTGCAGCGCGGAGTGGCGCGAAGGCTTCGGGTTGGATGTTGCCGGGGGCGGCGCTGATGTTGATGCCCAAGTGTCCGGCGTGTCTGGCGGCGTATATTGCGCTGGTGAGTGGGGTGGGCATCTCGGTCTCTATGGCGGCGTGGATGCGCGAGACGGTGCTGATGGGGAGCGGGGCGATACTGGTGTTTGGCGTGGTGCGGTGGTTGCTGCGCATGGGATGAGACAGGGCGTCGCAAGAAGATCTTGTCTGCTGGATGGCAGCAGAAGATGTAACCGCGACTTCGTTTCACCTGCCGGGAGTGTTTGCCGCGAGCCGTAATTAAAGTCGGATTGCTTGTTGGTGTTTGCCGTATTGGGTGACATAAAACGGGCAAAGTAAGCGGTCTCGCTGCGCCGCGTGCGCACATTTCAATATCAAGCTTTGCGCACGCAGGTCCCGGCGATCATCAGC